>CAXTTV010000066.1:0-22597 GCA_964247295.1 uncultured Ktedonobacteraceae bacterium
ATCTGGCGACCAGGCAATACTGGTCAGACGCCCCAGATGACTACGATAGTTGCTTAGTGTTCTACCGGAGATCGGGTCCCAGACCTGCACGCTCTGATCCAGACTGGACGAAGCAACATAGCGGCCATCCGGCGACCAGGCCACCGCCAGCACTTGATCCGAATGGTTTCGGTAGAGTTGCACCTGCCGACCCGTCTGGGGCTCCCAGATCTGCACGGTCTTATCAAAACTAGCGGAGGCCAGATATTTTCCATCCGGCGACCAGGCAATGGATGTGACACGCCCGGTGTGGCCACTACAGATACTCACTGTTGATCTTTGTGAAGGGGCGGGTGGTAAAGGGGGTAGAGAACCGAGATTCGCGTAGGGTTGGTACGTGGGGATACCAGGATGCTGAAGCTTCACAGCTCCCTGGCGCTGGTACGTATCGGTGATCCCCTGGATCTCCTGACGCACCTCGTGCATAGAGGCCGGACGCTTTGCGATATCCATATCAACCATGCGCGCGATCAACACCTCCAACCGTTGAAGGGCAGCATGCCCTTGAAGTGAGAGGGGCGCGAAATGAAAGGGATCTTCACTGGGGTCCTTGCCCGAAAGAAAATGATGCAGGGTTGCGCCCAACGCATAGATATCGGCGCGTGGCGTCGTCTGAGATCGACCATACTGTTCTGGGGCCGCGTAGCCAGCCGATCCAAAGGCGGAAGTGTCTTTTGCCTGCCCAGGCTTAAAATGACGCGCAATCCCAAAGTCGATAAGATAGATATGGCCGGAGGCGGTCTCCATAATATTCGCGGGCTTGATATCTCGAAAGATAATTGGCGGCATCTGATTATGCAGATATTCCAGCACGTTACAGAGTTGCAGGGCAATCTCCAACGTCTCTCCCAGAGGCAGTTGCCCCCCCAGATGCTGAAGGCGCTCCTCCAACGTTTCACCATCAATAAAATCCATCACCAGATACCAGCGGCCCTGATCGTTGAATTGATCGTAGATATGCGGGAGATTTGGATGCGAAAGGCCGGCCAACAATTGGGCCTCGCGTTTAAACGTTTCGGTCGCCTCAAGCATCTCCTGGGGAGAGAGCGCACTCTGACTCATCTCTTTCACCGCCACTATGCGATTGCCGAGCTGCTGGTCCTCAGCTTTGTAGACTGCGCCAAAGCCTCCTTTCCCAACCTGTCGAATGATCTGGTAGCGCTGTTGTAGGGCATGGCCGGAATTGAGAAGGCCGGTAAGAGAATTGCTAACAGAGCTAACCTGGGGAGAGTGCAGCAGTTGACCGCAGGAAGAGCAGAAGCGAGCCTGAACCCGATTAGGGCCGCCACAAACATCACAGTAGATCGTCGAAGTCGAAACCATCGCTGCCTCGATCCCTTTACCTGAGAAGCAAGAATGCAGGGGGCACGCTGCTCCCGGCCGGGGGATAGAATATTCCCATATCTCTCCCCCCTCGTCCGCCACCACAGGCGGCCACAGTAAAACGAGATTGGTATGCACTGACCTCAGTGTCAGCACATACCATTATAACGACGTTCAGAAAGATTTCTAAAAAGCGCCGAGATCCAAACAGGCTGGCAATGTGTGTTAAACCGAGACCCAGGAATGAATGGAGAAACTATTATCGTCTTGCTGCGCGCCGCCCGAGACAATCAGATCGCGCTCGGGTGAGCAGGCCAGGGCCCGGACCGAAGCCGAATGTTCCTCATATTTCACCAGAGCCAGGCCGGACACTACATCTACAATATGGACAGTAGTATCTTCGCTCCCCGAGATGATGCGCTGGCTATCCGCAGACCAGACCAGCGTATTGACCGCAGCAGTATGACCACGGTAGACATGAAGCGTGCGACCAGTAAGCGCATCCCAGACCTGCACCGTCCCATCCGCCGAGGCAGAAGCGATCAGCCCCCCATCTGGCGACCAGGCCACCGCCCGAACGGCATCGCTGTGCATCTGATTCCCTACAGCCCAGACGTGCACGGTGCGATCCTCGCTTGCCGAGGCCACCAGCGAGCTATCTGGCGACCAGGCCACGCCTCGCACCCTTCCCTGATGACCAGCATACGGTCGGGTGTTGCTGGGAACACCAAAGCTCCAGATATAGATCGAGCGATCATCCCCACCGGAGGCAATAAACCGTCCATCCGGCGACCAGGACACCGCGTTAACCGCTCCCGTGTGCCCACTAAAGGCGGAGTGCTTGCGGGATTGGAAAAACTTGCGATCAGACCCTGTGTGCCAGACCTGAACAATGCCCTCATAGTCGCCACTCACCATAAACTGCCCATCCGGCGACCAGGACACCGATAATGGCAGGCTATCAGTTTTAATCGAGAAATTTTTTTTAGATAGCAAGGCATCCCAGACCTGAATAGTGCTATCCCGACCGGTTGAAGCTACTCGCAGGCCACTTGAAGACCAGGAGATAGACGTGATGCTGCTATTGTGACCCATGTACTGGGACATCAGCACGCTCCGACCAGCCATCTCCTGAAAGGGTTGCAAAGAGCCAGGACCTTGTAGGGGGGTCGGTTGCAACATCTGGCTATCTCTTGACCAGGAGAGCGACGGATTAGGAACAGGCGTGGATGAAGCCATATTCACAGCCACACCAGAAAGAGAAGAAGAACCTTTCAGCGGAGGCGGCCCCAAAAAGGCCTTAGGATCAAGCGGTCCGGTATGAATAGGCTGTAACCTACCGGTAAAACGTTGCGACACCGGAGAATGTTGGTCAGGCGGCAAAAAAGCCTGTCGGGAACGCGACTGATCCTGTTGGAACATTTGGATCACCCTCTGAAGCTCACGCTTGACGATCATCATACTCTCAGGACGTTTCTCAACATCCACCGCCAACATCTGCCGAACCAGAGCCGCGAACTGCTGTAGAACAGGCGAGGGATGACGAGAAAGGCGATCGAGTTTCACTGGACCTTGCAGGTAGACCCGCATAGGATCATCGCCCGTCAGCATCTGATACAGCGTCACTCCTAGACTGTAAATATCAGCACGCGGAGTCGTCTGAGCATGACCAAACTGTTCGGGAGCTGCGTAACCATGGGACCCCATGGCCTTGGTGTCATGATCCTGCCCACGTTTAAAGTGACGCGCGATCCCAAAGTCGATAAGATAGACATGGCCCTCGCGGTTAAGCATAATATTTGAAGGCTTCAGGTCCCGGAAAATTATCGGTGGCCGACGCTGATGCAGATAGTCTAAAACTGAGCAAAGCTGAACCGCGATAAATAACGTCTGCTTCAACGGCAAGACTTGATTAGAGAAGTGACGCATATACTGCTCCAACGTCTCACCATCGATAAAATCCATGACCAGATACCAGCGACCATTCTCAGAAAACTGCTCATAGATGCGAGGCAGATTAGGATGCATCAATGTAGCAAGCAACATTGCTTCTCGCTGAAAAGCCTCGGCAGCCGCCGGGATCTCATGAGGGGCCAGACGCTTCTGACTCATCTCTTTAATCGCGACCGCTCGATTCCCCAGACGACTATCTTCCGCCCTATACACAATGCCAAAACCACCCCGCCCAACAAAATTGAGGACGCGATACTGCTGCTTCAATAACTGAGAAGGACGCCCCTGCTGTCCTTGTAAACGGTCAAACATATTATCTTCAACAAGCGCAGGGGCAGCATTAGCCAATGATCCCTGGGGCATTTCGCCACGTAGAGCTTTTCCGCACACGCGGCACTGCGTAGCCTGCGCAGAGTTCTCTGCACCGCAGACGTTGCAAGAGAGAGAATGATGAATCATTGACGACACTCCAGACTCACATACGACAAAAAATCGGTTTTGAAAAAAGCGTACTCTATATTCTAACGATCTATCTCGATATAATTACATCCAATGACACAAATAGGGATGATGACATGTGAATCTATAAAACAACTAGATCACCTACTGCGATACAATCGTATTCTTTCTGCATGATAACATTACAAATAAATCTCTTCAAGGCTAGTTATGATTGCTCGTCTCGCTTAAGAGAAGGCTTCCCTATCTATTCTCTATTATATAATGGTAAAGTGATTGCTTAAAGGTTTGACGATTTAAATAGGAGTAGAGAGGGGTCCAAAGCATGGAATTTTCCCAGGAAGCCTTTATCAAGCAGATGAATGAGGCGCGCGAGGGCTCCGTCTGGCAGACGCTCGATATCACATTGCTGGAAGCGACACCAGACCGAGTAGTGGCAAGTCTCCCTATCGGGCCTGCTCAGCGGCAACAGATGGGATATCTCCATGGTGGGGTCTCGGTTGTGCTCGCGGAATCCGTTGCCTCTATTGGGACGGTTCTCAACATCGATATGGAGAAGCAGATGGCCTTCGGGTTGGAAATTAACGCTAACCATATTCGACCCAAGAAGGATGGACGGCTCACCGCGACAGCGACCCCTATCCATAAAGGGCGGACAACCATGATCTGGGAGATCCATCTGACTGATGAGCAGGACAAACTGATCTGTGTCTCCAGGTGCACTGTTGCTGTTGTAGATCGCCCTCCTGACAGGTCCCCATTTCTACAGGGACCAACCACTTAACTGGTGATCAACCTGCCTGAGAGGCCAGAGTGATCACCTCGGTCGCGAAACGGTCCATCTCCGGCTGATATTCTGGACTTTGATCGGCATCATGACCGGCTTCCGCGAAGACCTTCATGCGGCTGGCGCGGAGATGCCGAGCCATCTCTTGCTGCTCTTCAATCGAGATAAAGCTATCCCTGGCACCCGCGATAATCAGGGTAGGACTGGTTATCGTGGGGAGCAGATGGCGAGTATCCAGATACAGCATGCTTTCTAGCGTTCGCTCAAGCCGCCCAGGATATGCTGGTTGCCCGATCATCCCGAGGAATGGGCGCAACACCTGATACATGGGAAGCGAGCCTGGACGCAGATGTGAAAGATAATCCCAGTTAAGCTCCGCCCAGCGGGCCTGCTGGCTCTGCATAATCCAGCGTTTCATCATCGCCCGCGTCGGACGACCAGTCATGGCAGTTGTCGAGGTCAGGATCAGGCCGCGAACCTGTTGAGGCCGCTTGAATGCAATCCATTGCGCGATCGCCCCGCCAATGGAGATCCCTTCAACAAGTGTCTGTCCCCACTGCAATTGGTCCAGCGCCCAGACCATATCGCTCGCGTGCTGTTCCGCGCTATACCCGATTGGGATCGGCTGGCGACGACTGAGCACCAGTATACGATAGTGGGCGGCCCGGTTCCTATAGGTCCAAGAGAATGTTGGAGCGAGCTCATTCACTGTATGCAGGCCATCGCTCATACCTGGAACCACCACAAGCGGCACAGTCCCCTCGCCCATCATCACATATGAGATCTGCGCCCCATACGATGTTGTTAACGTGCCTTTAGTATATTTCGCCAGTAACATGCGACATCTCCTATATATCAGCATCAAAGGTGGATCTACAAGAGACATAAAAAAAACAAGAATCAGCCACTTCCAGGCTTCAATGAATCTTGTGGAATACAATAGCGCAGATGCAGATCTCTTGATATAGAATAATGCTTTTCCTGTTGATTGACAAGAAATGTCACAAGTAGTCCTACTCGCGGAGGGTGCGGGAGGCATATCCCGAAGATGATATAATAGACCCGTGTGATATCCAACGCAGAGCACACTTGTTAGAATTTTGAACAAGGGGGCCACGGATTTCAGATGGCGAAGACAATTCTGATAATGGACGATGATCCAACGATTGCCGATCTTTTGACAGAAGCTTTAGCGGATGAGGGGTATGAGACGCATATGACGACACAGAGCCTGCGTTTCTATGATGCTCTGAAAGAACACAATCCCGATCTAATCCTGCTTGATATTATGATGCCCTACCTCGATGGGCGCGATGAGTTAAAACTCCTGGCGATGGGAAGCGAGAAACGGGTCCCGGTGATCCTGGTCACTGCGTTTCTTGGAGCCTCCAATGAAGAGGCGGAGTTCCGCGAGGCCGGGGTGGAACATATTGTTTATAAACCTTTCGATCTGGATAAGCTTGTAGAACTGGTCAGATCTACCATTGGTGAACCATAGGAGTGAAGAGAAGATGAGCCCAGTAATCCGTGTGGCCCTGGACGCGATGGGCGGCGATTACGCACCTGCTGAAACAGTATTGGGAGCGGTACAGGCCGCGCGCGAGTATGGGATCGGGGTGGAGCTGGTTGGTCATGAGGCGGCGCTCAAGGCCGAACTGGCAAAACATGATACCACCGGACTAGAGCTGCCAATCATCCATACTGACGAGGTCATCGCTATGGATGAACATGATCCCGCGAAGGCTGTACGCGCGAAAAAGAATGCGTCGATGAACCTCGCCCTTCAGCGGGTGAAAGAGGGGAATGCGGTCGCTGCGGTCTCAGCCGGGAACAGTGGAGCGATGTTGGCGGCCTCAATGTTTATCTTGAAAAGGATCGAGGGGGTGCTACGTCCGGCGTTGGGGGGCGTTCTACCCACAAAATATGGGGTCTGTCTGGTGGTAGACCTGGGCGCGAATGCCGAGTGCCGTCCGGAATTTCTGGAGCAGTTCGCGCTGATGGGCTCAATTTATATGGAGCGCATCTTCCATGTAAATTCTCCCAAGGTCGGCGTGCTGGCAAATGGGGAGGAAGAGGGGAAGGGCAATACGCTGGTCCAGGAGACACATCAGTTGCTGAAAAAGAATGCGCAGACGCTCGGGCTGAATTTTATTGGGAATGTGGAGGGACGAGATATTCCTGAGGGGACAGCCGATGTGGTTGTATGCGATGGCTTTGTTGGTAATGTGGTGTTGAAGTTGAGCGAGGGTCTGGCGGAAACCCTTTTCGGCTTGATCAGGGCGGAGATGACGCGCACTCTCCCGAATAAGCTAGCTGCGGCGATCCTGAAGCCTGGACTTAAAAACAATATCTCGAAAAAGCTGGATTATGCTGAGTATGGCGGTATTCCGTTGCTCGGGATCAACGGGGTCTCCATTATCTCGCATGGCCGCTCTAACGCAAAGGCAATTAAAAATGCGTTGCGAGTGGCACGCGAGACGCATGAAACCAATGTAGTGGGCTCAATTGCCGACGGGCTTTCAAAGTCGGCCCCGACAAAAGTCGAGGGCTAGCGATCAGAGTCCATTACCAGCTCGCCAGTGCGAATGCTTCGGGCCTGGCGAGCCGGGCTTTTTTGATTGCCACGACTCCCCATTCGCTCTCTTCTGTCTTTCCGGGTACGCAACTTTCGCTGTTTCGCCTCAACAAACTCTAATGCCAGTCTCCGATACAAAAATTCCCATTGATCCATTACATGATTTTTATCGTGCCGGGCGATGATTTCCAGGCTTTGCTGCCCCATCTCTTCGCGCAGTCGCGCGTCCACTACCAGTCGATCCAGGTAACGCGCCATCTCCTCGCTGTTCCCACGCCTGAAAAGATACCCATTCCGCTCATGTGAGATCAACTCTGGCAGGGCATACGCATCTGCTCCAACAATTGGCAGACCACACCCCATGGCCTCCATCGTAGTGAGGCTCTGAAGCTCAGCCTCGGAGGGAATCGCAAAGATATCGGCGAGCCGATAGGTATCTACAAGATCGCTGTCACGAACAAATCCTAAAAAGCTCACACGATGACGCAGATGTAGTTCGTCAACCTGCTCATTCAGGCTAGCGGCGGATGGACCGGTACTGGCGATGGCAAGATGCACCTGTTCCCGCATTTTAGATACCGCGTCAATTAAGATATTGACGCGCTTCTCTTCACTGAGACGGTTCAAATACAGGATGATTGGCCGATCAGCCGGAAGCTTCAAGCGTTTGCGCAGTTCTTCGTTGCGAGACCCTGGACTAAACCGTTGCAGATCAATGCCGTTAGAAATAGCACGGGCCGGAGCCTTCAGACCATGTTCATATAATAGATCGAGCGCGGTCTGCGTCGGGGTGGTTACATACTCACAGCGATTGTAGAATGAAACCATATAGGAGTACGAGAAATTACTGAAATGCTTGCCCAGAAAAGGATCGTCGCTGAGGGAACGGCTCAGGTTGATCGGGAGATAATGGTTGGTCGCGATCACAGGTTTACGCAGCCCGCCGGCGAGGATCTGGGCAATGGTGCCCAGCACGACGGGTGAATGCACATGTAGAACATCGGGATCGCTCTTCTTGAGTAGGTTGCGGATTGGGACGAAGGGCAGGTAGGGAATACGCAACCCTTCGTACGTTGGCCACTCAAAAGAGGAGAAGCGGTAGACGCGTACATTCTGCTCGACCCGTCGCAGATCCCGCGAACTCTGGCTGGGAGCCACCACCCAGACCTGGTGACCCCGACTCACAAGGTTCTGGGCCAGATTATAAGTTACTGTCGGCACACCGCCAACCATCGGGGGATACTGATCCGTCGCAATCATTATACGCATAGTCTATCGCTCATTTCTCTCGGCATTTTTGTTGGGAGTTAGACCTCGCTTTCCTCAGCCGGAGCGGCTTCGGCAGCACCAGCCTCCTCAGTTGTTGGGGCCTCCTCCTCAGCAGTTAGAACTGTCGGAGGATTGACCTTTACGATATTCTCTTCTGGGTCGGTCACTAGCGTGACGCTCGCCGGCAATTTGATGTCTTTCGCGTGCAGAATCGAGTTTAATTCGGTCAATGAGGATAGATCGACCTCGATCGCACCGGGCAGATCCTTTGTTGCGCACTCAACATGCAATGTTTCTTGAAGAGGGAGCAACACGCCTCCCTCCAGTGTGACGCCCGGAGCCGCTCCAACAAAGGTGAGCTGCACATTGACGGAGATTTTCTCATTCATAGATACACGATCAAAGTCGATATGTACCGGTTTGCCCGTGCGCGGATCGTGCTGAACGTGTCGGATCAACGCGCTTTCAGCGACTCCACTGCCCTCTACCTTCAATGCAATCACACCATTCGCTTGATGATGCCGAACAAGGTTCTCAAATAGGACACGACTCACCTGTAAGGGCTGGGCCTCCTGATTATGACCCGTCAGGTTAGCCGGGATCATGCCAGCTTTGCGCAGACGTTTAGACGCCTTCCCCATTAACTCGCGACGGCTGACTTGTAATTCAGTACTGGTTGCCATTTTTTAACTTTCTGCCTTTCTACTGTCTTTCGTATACATGTGTTACGAATAACAGAAGAGAAGAGTGACAACCTTCTTTAAAGAGGACCGGCACTATTTCAGAGCTAGAGATCTCTTTTTTTGAAAGAATTGAGAGAGCTCTTCCCTTGTCAGGGTATTGAGCACATCTTGAGCTCGCAACCACCCTTTACGCGCAACCCCTATACCATAGCGCATATCTTTTAACCCTGCAAGAGTGTGCGCATCAGAATCTATGGGAATTTTGATCCCTTTGTCTCGCGCGCGATGCAGATAATGCCAGTCCAGGTCCAGCCTGGATGGGTGAGCGTTAATCTCAATACAGACTCCGTGACGCGCCGCCGCCTCAAGGATGGCGTCGTGATCCAATTCATACCCGGCCCGCCCCAGTAAGAGCCGGCCCGTCGGGTGCCCAATAATTGTCACATAGGGATTTTCGATCGCGCGGATCATCCGCTGCGTTTGCTCTGCCCGGTTCTGATTAAACGAGCTATGAATGGAGGCAACTACAAAATCAAAACTGGATAGGACCTCATCGGGAAAGTCCATGACTCCGTCTTTAAGGATGTCGCACTCGGTCCCCTTGAAGATCTTCAGTCGGTCCCCAAACTCCTCGTTGAGGCGGTCGATCTCTTCATGCTGACGCTTAACATCATCTGGCGTCAAACCACCAGCATAGGCCGCAGCCTGGCTATGATCGCTGATTCCCAGATACTGAAAACCTAGCGCGATGCAGCCCTCGGCCATCTCACGAAGGGTGTTCTGACCATCACTCCAGGTGGAATGCACATGCAACGCTCCCTTAAGATCACCCGGTTGAACCAGTTCTGGCAGCTCATTTTTAGCGGCGGCCTCAATCTCCCCCATGTCCTCGCGCATCTCCGGCTCTATATACTGCATTCCCAGGGCCCGATACATATCGGCCTCATCATGGCAGGGGATCAACTCTTGCTGACCATCTCCGATTTTAAACATGCCATAGTCATTAATGGTGATGTGCTTGCTCAGGGCCCGGCGGCGGAGCGCGATATGATGCTCTTTGGAACCACTAAAGTGGTGCAGCGTGTACGGAAACTGGCTATCGCTGACAACGCGTAGATCCATGCCGATCCCGCTCCCCAGCATCACACTGGATTTGGTATCACCTTTACCAGTAATCGCCTGAACCGAGGGCTGACTGGTAAAAAAATCCATGAGACCACGCCGCACCTCATCGCCAGCCTCATCTGAGACGCTGGCTACCATGTCAATGTCTTTGACGGTCTCCCGACGGCGTCTCAAGCTGCCGGCGATCTGGAGCCGTACAATTTCTGGCCTGTTCGCCAGCGCGGCGCGGATCTGCTCGGCCTCCTCTTCGGCGACTGGATACAGGAAACGGCCCGAATGCTGGGTAAGGAAGGCGATCCCTTGCAGAATCTTGTCCTGGGTCTTCTTCCCAAACCCAGGCAGGTGGGCGATACGATCGTCTTTACAGGCCTGCTCTAGATCAGCGATGCTGGTCAGGCTCAGATCTTTATAGAGTGTGCTGACCTTCTTGGGACCGACACCTGGAATCCGCAGCATCTCCAGCTTTACCGCCGGCGTATTCGTCCGTAGCTGCTCATAAAAGGTGATGTGGCCGGTGGTCACGGCCTCCTCAATCTTTTTGATGATCGCGGGACCAAGGCCAGGAGTTCCCTTGAGTTGACCCTCGCGCGCCATCTGCTCTATATCCCCATCCAGCGTCGCCACGGTGCGTGCGGCATTCTGGTAGGCGCGGATCTCAAAGCGGTTGGTATCCTCTTGCAGTTCCAACAGCGTTGCGATCTCTTCGAGCAGATGCGAGATCTGGTTTTTATTCATGTTGATCCTCTACTCCAGATACAGATCAAAAAATTCCGGAGGTGAGACCGAGATCTCGAAGGGATTGCGCCCCTTCAGATCTCGGTTCAGATATTTCTTACAATCAAAATGCACCATCAGCCAGCAGTAAATATCTTTAGTTACAAAGACGGCATCCCACGGCTTTTCGGCTCCCAAATCCAGTTGTAGATTGCAGACAAAGCAGCGGCCCAATCTAGTGCTCACTGCCCGCTCCAGCCACTCCATTACAAACGCGTGCATATCGTCCAGGTTCATCATATCTAAAGACGACTCAGGATACCCAAAAAGCACAGGATCGGGGCATTCCCGAAAATCAGAGTCGTTTTTGCTGAGGGCGATTACCGGAGCCCGAAGCGTGACCTTGATCTCATCGTCGGGCTCCTCGGCGATCACCTCTTGCAATAATAATCCCTCGTGCGCGAACCAGGAAAGTAGCTCGTTACGCATGGAGTTTCGCCTGCTGCCAGAAACCAAGCATCTCCTCAATGGAGTACGAGGATAGCGTTCTGCCCTGAGCCGCAGCCAGCGCCTCCATCTTTTGGAAACGGGCCTTAAACTTACGGTTCGCACCGCGCAAGGCCTCTTCAGCGTCAATCTTATAGGCCTGGCCAACACGGATCAGCATCCACAGAAGATCGCCGAACTCCTCCTGACGGTGCGTGGGACTCCCAGCCTCGACAAACTCGTGCAGCTCCTCATCAAACTTGGCGAGCAGCTCCTCCTGGTTCTGAAACTCAAAACCGGTTTTCGCGGCTCGCTTCTGGTACTCTTGAGCGATCAGCAGGGCTGGCTGGTTCTGAGGCACGCGATCCAGGGCACTCTCCTGATGTACATCCTTACCAGCATCGGCCCTTTCCTGCTTTTTAATCTCTTCCCAGTTGCGCACCACCTGATCCGCGCTATCAACATCGACCGCGCCAAACACATGGGGATGGCGACGAATAAGCTTGGCACTCACCTGCTCAAACACATCACCGATATGGAACTCGCCATTCTGGCGCGCGACCTCTGAGTGGAGATAGACCTGCAATAACAGATCTCCCAACTCCTCCGAAAGCTTCTCCATATCGGCCTCTTCGATGGCCTCCACCACCTCATAAGCCTCTTCAACCACATATTTTGTCAGGGACTGGTGCGTCTGCTTGCGATCCCATGGGCAGCCGTCGGGCTCGCGGCGTAAGCGCATCGTGATATAGCGAAGCGTCTCAGGGACCCGCAGAGCGCTCAGTTCATCCACAGGTGGAACGTAGAGCGTACAGAGGTGGTTCGCCAGATGTTGACGATCCAGCTCATACAGCGGCATCTTTATCACCTGCTCCTCGCTATCGACACCAGCGGCCCGGACCAGGATCACCGGCCACTCATCATTATACAGCTCGCCCAATGCCAGCTTGACTGCACTGGCAACCCGACGGTTATACACCTGCGTTATCAGCAGGGGTATCGTGGGGATCACTCGACCGGCGACCACGCTGACATCCAGGGCGGCCAGTGTAGTCGCATCGATAATCTGTGTCCCCACATCAAATGGGTCTAGATCCAGGGCGGTAAACACCGGCTCCAGAAAAGACAGACCCGCAACGATCTCGGTGTTTAAGCCACGCTCACGCGCCAGCCGCAGGATCGTCTGGACCGAGATCTCCCCGACCAGTGGGTGGCCAGGAACTGCATAGAGGATCGACTGTTGAACGGCAAGATCACAGACCGTTGTAGCGATCTGATCGTACAGAGTCTCCCAATTGTCTGACTCATCATAAAAATGATCAAAGGACTGCATCTGAAGATCAGGCAACAACTGACGCAGAAAATCTATCGTCGGATGGATAAAGGTCCGAAAGTGAACGGTCTGACCATTGGCTGAGGCTAGAGCAAAAAGCTCGCGCGCCCGCAGAGTCAGATCCTCCCCCGAGCCAGGGCCTAAACCCACAATCGTAATCGTCGATAATGTACCCATAAAAAGAAAACTCGCTTTCTTCGCTCACAATATATTTAGTCTAAGATTTAGAAGAACAGGTGTCAACCATAAAAAATCAGGTGGAGCAGCTTACAAGGTGCGCCAGGAAAAAAGGAAAATGTTCCTGTACACAGGGGAAGCGTTTCCTGTGGAGAGAGGGGTAATCGAATGAGGTAGGTCGGGTCACGTGTGGACCCGTAGTGACGGAAATCTCTTCCTTTGCTATACTCAGCCAGCTTATGGGAACGTGAAATGATGATTTGAAGAAGTCCATAGCGAGGGGGATGCATCTTGTTGCCACGGGTCCACACGTGACCCGATCTACGAAGTCTCACCTCCCTTAGATGGCCCCGTTCCTTTCTTTTCCAGCAGAGTCGGTTGCTGCTTTCCTACAAATATTTCGTTAAGGGAGCATCTATGCTTCCCATCCCGAATTTGTATTGCTCTGTACAAAAGTGGCGGCGTTACTCTAAAATACAGGTGAAGGTCTTTTATTTATTTCTGAATGAGGCCTGTTAGAGACATAATCTATAGCAGACTTAAACGCATTACTGGCGACGCGCGTGTCACATATAGATAACCTATGTATGCAAAGGATTGTTTGAAAAACACCAACGTGGTATCTTAGCAGTGCTATTATAGCTCTTGTGTCTCACAACTAGCGGGCCTAAAAAAGGAGGATCCCTTTCCATGCCAGCCACAGAACTACAAAAACCTAATTGCCCGGTCTGCCACAAACCGGATCAGGTGCAAAAAATACTTGGAGCGTACGAGTCTGGGGTAGATCGTCTTGCTCCCCCACCTATGCCAGGCAAGCAAATCTCTATGATGTCGTCTATGATGGTCGGGATTGGAGTTGTCGGCGTCGCAGTCTTCTTTATTATTGTAGTATTGGGCTCAGACTCAGTCAGTTGGTTACAGGTGTTTCTCACCTTTGCCTGCATTCTTACAGCCCTGATTCTCTCGTTTATCTCGTTCCAAAAGGTCGTGCGAGGAGATCTAGAGACACAGGGGCAACTTCCCGCGTGGGATAAAGCGATGGCAACGTATCGTCACCTCTGCTACTGCCGTAGAGACGATATTGTATTTGATCCCACTCAGAACAAAGTTGTCTCGGGCGAAGCTCTACACGCCCTTCAAAATTACCAGGAGCGGCCCGCTGCACCCACAACCGGCGCTACACCCACCCTGGCACAAAAAGCCTGACCTGAATACGCGGAAAGTACAAAAAGAAGCCATATCGTAAAGAATATGGCTTCTTTTTGTACTTAAGGTGACAGGCAAACCTGCCGATAAAGAGAAGGGAGCGGCGCGGTGATCCTTGCGAATCTGTCTCATGAGTCGGGTGCGCTCCCTTGCTACCGTCGCTGTGCCGCTTCCCATTTCTGACCTCTATAAGAGAAACGATCCTCAGAGCTCTCCATAGATGATTTTCCCACCAAGAATCGTTGCCTGCACTCCGTTCTCTAGCATATGCTCCCGTGGAACAGTAAGAATATCTTCCCGCAACACGACAAAATCGCCCAGTTTGCCGGAAGTCAACGAGCCTTTCATCCCCTCTTCCCCGGCAGCATAGGCCGCGCCCATTGTATAGCCCCACAGGGCCTGAGCAACCTCCAGGGATTGTTCGGGCAGCCAGGCTGGTCGCTCCGGGGTATCGGGACTGGTGCGCCGGGTGGCTGAGTAGAGAATGCGCAACGGATCAAAGGTCTCGACGGGGGCATCGGAACCAAGCGCCAGCGGGATGCTCATGTTTCGCATAGTTCGGTAGGCATAAGCCCGGCGCGCTCGTTGTCCCCAGTAGCGCTCAGCGATATCCCGGTCCGAAATCGCGTGGAAAGGCTGAATCGAGGCGACCACGCCCATCGTTCGCATCCGTTGTAGATCGGCGTCGGTAATCAATTGGACGTGTTCCAGCCGGTAACGCAGTCCAGGCTGCGCTTTATCACGAGGTTGATCCGCGAGATGCTGCTGTGCCCGTTCGATCGAGTTCAGAGCGACATGGGCCGCGCGATCTCCAATGGCGTGGATCGCGACGCTGATCCCCATTTCTGCGGCCAACTGGACAGTCTCATTCATCTGCTTTTCTGGCAAGATAAGAATGCCACGGTTCGTGGGATTATCTTCAAAGCCTTCAAGCATGGCGGCGGTTTGAGATCCCAGCGTCCCATCGGCGAAAATCTTAATGCCGCCTAGCCGCAACATCGAGCCTCCGAACCCCGATTGAATACCGATCGACCGTAGATCTGGCAGCAACTGACGGGGCAGGAACATCGTTACTCGCGTCTGCAAAGCGTTCTGATCATTAAGATCCTGAAGCAGTTGGAAAGCGGAGCGGTCCTCAATCTCATGAATAGAGGTAATCCCCCGGCTCTGAAGCCGTCGCAGCGTCTCCTGAACTAACGGTCGAGTCATGGATGGATCTGAGGTGCTAATATGCCTGCTGACGAGATCGGTCGCGCCACTCTCTTGCAAAACGCCGGTTGGCTCCCCCGACCCATCACAGAGGATCGCCCCACCCACAGGCTTAGGTGTGGCTGCCGAGATAGCGGCAATCTCTAAGGCTTTTGAGTTGACCCAGAGGAGATGTCCATCCTTGCTCCAGAGAGCTACCGGATGATCTGGCGCGACGGCATCTAGCGAGGCCCTGGTTGGGAAAGGGCTTCCAGGCCAGAGATTGCGATCCCACTGACTCCCAACAATCCACTGTCCAGGTGGGGTTTGCAGAGCCCGTTGCCGGACAAGGTCCGCAACCTCATCTTCACTCACGCGTCCTGCCGCATCAATGTTATAGGCCCGATAGGCCTCACTGACTAAATGAATATGGGCGTCGATAAAACCCGGAAGCACGGTTCGACCCCTTAAATCAATCATTATGCCGTTAAGGCTTGCCAGCCGCCGCACCTCGTCATTGGTCCCAATAGCAAGGATCGTTCCCGTTTGTAGATCAATCGCCAGAGCCTGAGCTTTTGGCTGGCTCGCATCCATGGTGTAGATGTTCCCATTAAGATAGCTCGCGACATTCATTGAGCATATTCCTTTAAGAACGAGAGGGCAATTTCGGCCAGGGCCTGCGGTCTATGCAGTTGGATATCGTGGGTAGTCCCTGGCATCCAAATCACAGTACAGCACTGCATTGCTCTGGCAACCTGAGTCGCCATCTCGCCTTTAGCCCTGACAAACTCCTCCATACATTCAACCTCTTCTAACGTTTCCTCCCAGGTCTGGGGGAGGATCGTCGCCAGCAGCAACAGTACCGGACATTTAATTTTACTATAATAAGGGAGCGCGCGATCATCCCAGAGAGACTCACGAATGCGCACCTGGTTAGCCGGGCGCAGGCTCTCCTCTATCGTTCCATCGGGCAGTTCGCGAATCCCTTTAAGGAGCAATGGCTCTACCTCAACCGACCAGAAAGGAGCCATATCTTGCCGTAAGGCCGTGATCACATCCTCGCGAGTCTTCAAAGTGTAGGCTCGCGAAGCCTTTTGATGCACATAACGTTCCCGAGTCATGCCGGGCCAGAAACGCGGCTCCATATATGCGCCATCGACAAACATCAGATGGCTCACCAGGGCCGGATGCCTGCTTGCCAACACCATCGCTACCCGCGCACCCCAGGAATGACCGATTAACGCGACCTTCCCCAGACCCAGGGCCGCCATCCCCTGCACAATATCTTCGGCAATACTCTCAAGTGTATATCCTTCATCAGGCTGATCACTTTCTCCATGCCCTCGCAGATCAAAAGCGATCACACGATGCTCTTGATTCAGATAAGGAGCAGCCAGTCTCCAGGAGTCCGCAGTTGCCGCAACGCTGTGCAGAAGCACCAGAGGAATATTATCATGATCGTCATTTTTTGAATTTGAATATGTGGATACAGTAGAGGAGGGTTCCCATTCCAGATAATGCAGGCGTATACCATTGGCTTCCACAAACGAGCTACGAGGCTCAACCATGAGCTGCCTTCTTTCCTTTTTTAGATTAGTTACGTCTCCGAATTGGTGTTTTTTTTCTTTAAAGGGGTAAGACCGTCAACATGTATATCTACAAGCATACAAGGCCAGTTCCTTTTGTGTCAACGCAAAACAATTCAACCTTGTTGAAGGATCATGCTTTTGTGCAATAATTAAGAAGACGTTTTTAAACCGAACAATCTAACAAGGAAAAATCATGCAAGAAAAAGGTATACCCAAAGAACCTATCCAACCCTCAGATGAGCCACCAGCCCTGGAAGGGAAGCACAACTATCAGCGAGGCTACGATCTAAAGTTCCGAGGCTTTCCCAGTATGGGTCAATTGGTTTCAGTCGCGGTGGCGACCGCTGTCTACACGATCTTATCGGCCTTTAGTATCTCGATTCCAAGTGGCATTTATAATATCTCAGCGCTCTTTATCGCGATCGGCTTTGGAATCCCGTTCGCGCTCTGGTTCGGCGGCTGGGCGCTGGTGATCGGCTATATTGGCAATTTTCTGGGGGCCGGATTGCTCTCTCCAAATCCCTTATCGCCGCTTGTGGCCGCCCCCTTTGGCGCGGCGGATATTCTTCAGCTTGGGCTGCCGGTCCTGCTTTACAGGGTATTTGCCCGGCGCTTCAACGTCGATCCAATTGGACGCGATGTCTATACGCTGCGCGGATTTATTTTTTTCTTTATCTGCGCTGGACTACCCAATATTCTGGGTGGACTCTATGGGAATGGCGTGCTCTATTTCGCGAATGTCATCCCCTATCCCGCGTTTCTAGCTGGAATCGTGAGCTGGCCAATCACAAATATTCTGGTTGTGGTTGTAATTGGCCCTCTGCTCCTTAGAACGCTGGGACCGACGGTCGAACGTTTCGGCCTGACGATCCACCACCTTTTGAATTAAGGGTTTAGAACCGTCAACCATTCTTTAACCGTCAGGAGCAGTGGTAGATCAGGCTTTTCGCCCTGGATCTCTAAAGCCAGGGCCGCAGCCTGTGGCGGTTGTAGCCCGGCCTGAGACAATATCTGAGCATCGCTAAAAAGCTGATGGGGCGTGCCGGTGAATATGGCCCGTCCCTCGTGAAACACCACGGTCCGCTGACAATGCTCCGCTACCAGGGTCATATCGTGTGTGATGATCAGGATTGTCCTCCCCTGCCTCTGAAGATCATGCAGCAGACCCATCACCTCCTGAACCATTCCATAATCTAATCCCGTGGTTGGCTCATCGACAATTAAAATATCCACACCCATCACAAGGACGGAAGAGACAGCCAATCGCTGCCGCTGGCCCTTGCTGAGAAACAAAGGATCTTCATCCGCCAGTTCGCTTAATTCCACAGCCTTTAAAGCCTGCTCAACACGTATACGACGCTCCCCGGAAGCGATCCCCAGATTGATCAATCCATACTCAATCTCGGCGCGCACTGTACGCTGAAATAACTGATGATCTGGATTCTGAAATACATACCCGACCGACAGTGGAAGTTCTCTCCGCGTCTTCCACCTCCTCAATCTTCGGCCTTCTAACTCCACCTCACCACGCCAGATCTTATAGATCCCCGCCAGAATACGCGCGAACGTCGTTTTGCCACTGCCATTGGAACCCAGCAGAGCCAGCATCTCACCACGATACAACTCTAGATCCACTCCCCTCAGAGCTACCGAGCCATCATCGTAGCGATACCAGAGATCTCGTGAGCTGACTACAACCTCTCGATCCCTTCCCACCGGAATTGGAGAGATCGCTCGCTTCAACATATCATAATTATGTAAACTAGAGAAGAGAGCGGATTGACCCTCTTCGAGTGTAAGCGGAACTTTCCCATGAACGGTGTAACCACTGGCCCAGGAGATCCGCGCTAGATCACAGCCCCAGACGCCAGAGCTTTCTAGAGGCTCCTGCCGCGCATAAAACTCGTGAGGTGACGCGACCATTTGGATACGCCCTCGATCTAATAAGGCGATCCGATCACAAAAACCCGCCAGGATCTCCGGGTCCTGCTCTACCAATACGATTGTCATCCGGTGCTTGCAGCGCAATTGGATCAGAGTCTTGATGACCTCACGTTTGCCGAGCGGGTCCAGATCACTGGTAGGCTCATCGAGGATCAGCACCTGAGGCTGAAGCGCTAGAAAGGCCGCGATCGCTACCCGCTGCTTCTGACCACCAGAGAGATCCGCCGGGTGCAGATAGTAGGCACCCCGCCAGAGGTTCCCCAACCCGACCAGCTCCAGGGCCTCCTGGGAGCGGCGGAGGATCTCCTCGGGTGGAAGATCCTGCATCTGAAGACCAATTCCCAATTCGTGAAGGAGAGTTGAGCGCAGAAACTGATTCTCCGGGTCCTGCATCACCATCCCGATCCGACCGGAGATCGACGTTTGCGCCGTGACAGGCTCTCCCAATACCTGTACAAGGCCTCGAAAATGATCCGGCAGAGCTTCCTGAGGAAGCCGCAGACTATAGGGAAGCACTCCCAGAAGCAAGCGGCAGAGCGTTGTCTTGCCAGCCCCACTTGACCCCGTCAATCCAAGACACTCTCCCGGTTCCACAGCCAGATTAATATCGCGCAACACCCAGGGATAAAGAGAGTCAGTATAGGTTGGATAGCGCCACCAGAGGCCCTTAACATTTATTGACATAAATATATACAGCCTTTCAAGAAAAGTGGCAGATCTGCTCGTGGTACAAAAGCCAGAACCAGCAAACCCAGGCAGAACATCACAACCAACCAATCAATCAAACGCCAGGGAGTCGTTGAGGCCTCATAAAAATCTACAGGCGCATGTTTTAAGGTATACCCTCGCGCCAGCAAAGCATCACCCATCTCGCTGGAGCGACGAAGCATCACAGCGACCATTGGGATCGCCATGTATGCCAGATCGCGCAACTGTCGCAGAAGGCTGCGGGGCCGGGCGTGGACCGCACGGGTAATCTGTGCCTGGCGAATCATCTCATAATCAACCAGAGCCAGATCCAAAGAACGGAACATCGTACTTATAAAAAAGATTATCGCGTGATGTACTCTTAATTGACGTAGCGCGCCTATCAGCTCCACCTCGCGAGCCGAAACCAGCAGGGCCAGGGTGCTCAACAGCATTCCGGTATAGCCAACAACTTTTGTAATCGCGATATAGAGCCCCTGATCTGTTACCTTAAAAGTTAATTGGTGGAAGATCGACAGATGCACAGTAGTTAACATCGGGACAGGTAATACTGTATTTTGAAGCCAGGATAAAGCAAGTCCGATCAACAGGCCCGGTACGATTTTACGAGTACGCCAGAACCAGAGGCCTGTACAGAGGATTACCAGCAACAACTGTGGGATCAGCATTGGCGTTACAGTGCCAGAATAGATAGGAACCTGAAACAACACTTTACTCCCAGCTACAGGGTAAAAGATAATCCAGGTTGTAAACAACGAGAGCAATGCTGGCACATTCAAAAAAGCATAAAGCAGAATAACCTTGCGGTTGGCACCGCTACTCAAGAGTAAACCAAACGAGACAAACGAAAGCACCAGAGCCAGTAAAAGATTTGGCCGCTCAGTATTGATTGCTCGCAAGAATACCGTTGACAGGCAAAGCACCAGTAAAACCCGAGCAATCAAGTGAACGCGGGATAACAGCGCACCTATCCGTCGAGAAAACAAAAATGTTCGTACGTACTGCTTTCCAGGTGGTTGGCGCAAAAAACCAAAATCATTAAAGGGAGCTTCCACCAAAAAACCTCGTTGTGGGCTAGAGAGATCAAATTGTCAAAGCTTCCATAGTATATCAAATTTACAAGAGAGGCCGGACAGCTACCGAAACTACCAAAAACACCAATTGTTCGCAAAAAAGCTAAAGCGTGTCTGCCCGGATCACCTTATAGCGTGAGTTACCGCCAACCTCTTCAACCCTCCGAAAAGAGGAACGGAGAGTCGGCTCATATTTCAGGAAGCGGTTCGCTACTAGATACAAACGGCCATGCGGTCGTAAGACCTGGGCCGCTTCCCGAATGAAGCGTTCGGCAATCTCTAACGTCTGAATTCCCCCCTGATGAAAAGGCGGATTGGTCACCACCAGATCAAAGGAGCGGTCCAGAACTTGTTGCGCCCCATCTCCGGGTAGTATCTCAACATTAGATAGGTGGAGGCGCTCCGCGTTTAGCTGGGCAGCCTCGACCGCCGCCAGACTGGCATCGATCAACGTTACTCGACCCTGTGGGGCTTGACTCGCAATAGATAAACCAAGGTAGCCAGCCCCGCTGCCAAGATCCAGCGCCTCATCGGTGGCACGAACTTCAAGGGACTCAAGAAGGAGTCGCGTTCCCTCATCTAATTTGCCTCCCGCGAAAATAGATATATCAGAACCGGGTAGAAGCTGGCTCAGCACATCTTCCTGAGGGTTCCTCTCCACACTGTTAACAGGACTGGACACCTGCTCAGAGAGAAGCACGCGCCAACCTTTAGAGATCGCCAGGGTCTCCACATTCCCAAAGGTCTCCGCCATCCTTTTGCCAAAAGAGATAATCCCGCGATCCTTAGGGCCAATCACATACAACCGTCCAGATGGCTGGAGCGTCGCTCGCGCGATCTGTAGAGCTAGCCGGCTCCAGGCTGAACCAGATTGATAAAGCAGATTCAGGATCGCCAGATCAGCCGACCGTGTATGATTATGTAATAGATACGAATGAAAGGCCGCCGAATGGATAGCAGAGCCTGGCTGAGATCCCCGGCCGCCGAGATCTCGCAGCACCTGGCGCAAAACGGCAACATTATCCTCTACCAGCCAGAGATGAGCATCCGAGTGGCGCATAACTGAATGGGCCGCCTCTTTGACAAAAGGCTCGGACGCCGAATTTAAAATCAGAAGAGTGCGTGCCGCCTCTAATACGGACGGCGGCACCGTCTCACAGAGTAAACAAGATTGGAGCATTAAATGGGCCTCTATATTGATAGTGCATTGCTCAATGATATCACGAACGTCATCCAAACAATACCCATAGCTGGTGTAACCACCAATCCCACCATTTTATTACAGGCGCGTGAGCAAGGGCAGAAACTGGACGAGATCAGCCTGTTACATGAACTTCTCAAAATACAGGAAGGCAGCGTCTTTATGCAACCTCCTTCAAGCGATCCTCAAGAGATGCTACAACAGGCCCGCAGCTATGGTGAAGTAGAGCCCGGACACGTCATCCTCAAGATTCCCATGACCTTGACGGGCGTTCAGATCGCGAGACAATTAAAAGAGTATCACATAGCTTTTACCGCCGTCGCCACCGTCAGTCAGGCCTACTGCGCCGCGTTATGTAATGCCACATGTGTTATTCCCTACTTTGGTCGCCTGGAGCGGATGGGCATTGACGCGGGCAAAGTAGTAGAGCAGATGGCGGATCTACTCAGTCGTCGAACAGGACCACCAAGGATACTGGCAGCCAGTTTGAAAACCTCGAAGGATTGCAGCCGCGCCTTACTGGCTGGCGCAGATGATCTCACTGCCCCACCACAAACCTTGCTCAGTATGCTTGGCGATCCTCTAACCGACGAGGCCGCGACACGTTTTGAACAGGATTGGTATAAAATGAAGAAACTGTAATTATATTCTTCTTTTATCAGTGTTTTAATATTAAAAACTTGTCATGTGTAAATATTGTGTATTCAGACTTTATTCATCTAATAATGGTATAGTTATCAATGTAGGGGAGAGAACATAAAAAAC
>CAXTTV010000067.1:0-11572 GCA_964247295.1 uncultured Ktedonobacteraceae bacterium
TCTGCATCTCCTCATCGATTTTCCATACGACTTCGACGCTGCCAGTGGGGATCGCCGTTCGTTACCGTATCAGAGCCCATTTTATCTCTGGCTTCATCAGCTTGTCATTGCTTTATTACAACGGGCCGTAAAAAGTCAGGAGATCGCCGGAGATCTGGATATTGAGTACAGCACTGGTGTCATTCTTGCTCCGCTCGCCATTGACTTCTATCTATACCAGCGCCGGGATCTGGGATACTCGCGGGAGAGGATCGCGCGGGGGCTGAGCCAGCTTTTGAGAAGTGGCCTTCATAGAAAGATGTAACCCGATCCTTTCCGTACAGGAAGGTATGATCCTACCTTTTAGGCTTTCTGTATAATTTCGTTTGAATTATTCAATATAATGTTATAAAATAAAAATGCATAAAAAATGTAAAGGATGTATATTTTTATGGGAAATGCGTTTTCTGACTCTAAGATTAATCCTTCTGTGTCGATTGATTTAGAGATCGTGCTGTCTGATCGTGAGCAGGAGGATTTAACGGCAGCTTCAGCAATTTTAAGAGAGACCTTGCAGGCCTTCAAAGATAGGGGAGATACCGTTGAATCACTGCACGGAGTGCGCGGTGGTTTTGAGATCCTGGTGACCATAGCGCAAGATGCCGCGACTTTTGCCTGGGTCCATCGCGCAACCCTGGAACATGCTCTTAATGATACGAAAACGCTTCTAGATACTTGTATCTCAGCGGCCACCATTATTACGTTGATCAGAGATCGCCATAAGAAAAGTGGTACTGCTGAGCCGGAACCGGCAAAGCTAAACCGGTTTACATTTGAGAAGAATGGTTGTTCTGTCACAATAGAGGTGGTTGGTCAGGAGCAGGCAAAAGAGATCGCCCTCAGTCTATTCAAGAATATGCTGGATACCTGTCCCGATAAGGTAAAACAGATTACCGGGAAAAGTCCGGCGAAGGTAAAGGCTCACTTACCCAAACAGCCGGGCCGCCGCCGTTAAGCTAGAAAAAAGATGTTGGGTAGTCCTGTATGCTGGCGTGCTATGAGGATTGAGCACTTAAATTTTGGGATGTACACTCTCAGTTTTCCGTACCGTAAGAACGGTTGATGAAATCGATGTTGGTTTTGCTGCATCAATCCTCCAACCGTCTAGTCGTTACTTTACTATTCTACAGTATACTTGTATCAACATCCCCCAAATGGCCCGGTGCCCTTTCCATTACATGGAGAGGAAACACCATTAAATTGTAGGGTATCGCCTAATCCCGTCGCCTGCAAAATCGCAGGCATAGGAGTCACAATACATTGCCCTGTATCTTTTACATAGCCCGATGTCACACCAATCGCCGTTACCCCATCTATCCACACCGCCCCACTATCACCTTCCTGGCAGGAAGCATCAACGAGCATGAAGCTTGCGGTGTGTCGTGGCACATAACTAGGAGTGTAGTCAGTTCTCAGAACCTGCCCACAGCGGCTTCCCGATGGGCCTTCAACACTACATATCGACTTCCCAGTGGTAATGTTATCCCAGGTGGCAACTCTATCAGGAGCGAAATGGTAAGAACTTCCGTCGCTCGCATTAAAATTAAATATGTTGTCCTGCTGATTAGGAACCACACGTAACAAGCCATCTATCCCTTCAGAGTACTGCCACCAGTATGGATTATTCTGCTCGCCGCCGATACAATGGCCAGCGGTCATTTCCAATTGAGTTTCCCCTACATGGAATCGATAGCCGGGAGCCAGACACACTTCTGATGCGGCTGGAGAGTCGACCTCATCATCGGCGTAAGCATTAGGAGAGAGCCTCACGAAAGAGCCAAAGGTTACTAGTAAGGCAATGCCCAACATCCAGAGGAGCCGGTAGCACTTTGAGGCAGGTATCCTCAGTCGTTTCTTCAATGTATTTCCCTTTTCTATTAAAAAGTAACAATAGTAGAAAAGCATGTTCTCGTAGAATTATCCTCACAAGGAAACTTTATGTTGAGGCACCTTATAGGCATACTACAGCTCCTTATTTTAAGGAGCTGTAGCAGCAAAAGCATCATACAAGCAGGATAGTTGCTGGATTTTGTCAGAGAGAAAAACAGATTGTTTTTCGCCCCTTAAACATAGCTTCTAACAAACGTAGTACATACTCTCATCGTTTTGTTCGTAAGACATAATGTTCTATCCTCATTGACTATGGTCTCTTTTGTGAAGGCTCAACGAACTCCTTTTTCTGTTACGCACAAGCCCCAAAGGGTCCAGTACACGGTGTCTTCGTGATACTATAGCTTTCTATGATTGCACTAGGGGTGAAGTGTGCCGTAGGAGCATTTCCATTCAAGATTACCTCTGCTCCTGTAAGCTTATCAACAGTGAAATTAGCACTGGCTCCAATGGGACCAACCTTGAAATCGACTTTTACATTCAGAGTTGCATCAGTTTGTGCTCTCCATGTCGCCCCTTTAATATCGTTTGATTTCCCGTCGGCAGTCAAGCTATAGACCCCTTTGCCATCTCCATTGGTGATCTTCAATGGATCGGGCATCCAAACGAAGTTTAACTGTAGTCCCTTCAGATTCGCCTCTTCCTTTCGAGGACCTGAGAGAACCTTCACGTTTTGTACATTGCCTTCCCATTGCCCATTGGTGCGAAACATTAAATAATCTAAGCCCATTGCTACCGCGCCTACGCGCGTCCCTTTGGTTGCGAGAGTCTTTTGCACACTCCAATCGGCAAAGAAGACAGTAACGTCCTTGAGTGTGGTGAGCGGCCAATTAAAGTTGAGCCGTGCTTCATAGCGGCCATCAGCAGGATTGGCTGCGATCACATCGCCGACAGTCGCGCCTGATCCATCATTGACAAGATTAGCGTTAGTATCGCTAGTATCTCCTGCTAAAGCGAGTTGCCCGGTTGAGAGTTGAGGATGAGAAATTAAACAGGGGTTCGCCATGATCTGAGTTATTTCATCATCAGTAAAGAGATCTGAGCTATTGAGTTGATATATGTCCTCTCGCTTGAGAGTAGTATCTCCACATGTGATAGTATCACTGCGGCTACTCCAGACCGCGTTATTGCTATCATCGTAGGCTACTGCTTGACCACCATCCTGGATCTGAACATGGTTGATCTTGCTATTTACACCGGCGGACCACACTGGGTTACCAATAGAATCGTAGACAAAGAGCCCATAGCCAAGGCCAGCATCAAAGGTATTGCCCTTGCCACCAGTGCCTGTACTCCAGATCGTCACCGCATTTTTGCCAGGCCGATTCATATTAACCTGCATATCTCCATTTGGTGAGAGATCCATAGAGTAGTGACCATTGCAGGAGGACCGGGATTGGCCTTAGAGTGAGACCAGCGCTATAGAAGAAGCTGTCATTACAGGGCGCAGCTGGCGAATCTCCATCAATACTATCACCAGTGGTAGATGGAGGTTCTGCATCATCAGGTAGCGGCGCGCCGGGATCAACGGTGGAAGGAGCCTCGTCTGCTGCATGGAGAGCCTTAGCATTGATCTTCGCAGCCTGAGAAGCGGCGAAAGTTGTTTGAGGCGTGGTCATTAGTAGCAGAACCAGCAGTAGGGCGAACGCTCCTGCCAGTCCAGGGCGTTTCAAATATCTTGCTTTAGTGAATTGGGTCATATATTTATATTGCACTCCTTGAGTATTGTCTTATGTTGCTAGCTTCGATGCTGCCTGAGCAGACGTAGAAGCCAGAGTGTTTGTGAGTTATTTAGTTGAAGGCAAGGTGCAGGGGCTTGTTCCTAATTGCTGGATTTGCGCGTCAGAAGCCCCTTTAGCCCGGATGCGAGTTAACGCATTGTACTCATCGTCGCGTTGCAGTATAACGCCGTTCTTACAGTTAACAAGATTGGTACCTGTCTGCCATACTACGTTGTTGTAAACACCATAGGCAACCAGATTGCCTGTATTTTGTATCTGAACTCGCGTTATGGGAATACCACTGAGTATGTGCCACGTTGTTAGTTGTATGGACGCTAAAGAGTTGTCTACAATTCCACCGAAACCAGTCACTTCTGGACCAAAGACATCTCCCGGAGCACCGTTGTTCCAGAGTGTAATACCGCCCGCCAGGTTTAATTGCACAACTGCATTACCATTGCCTAAAACCCGTAGTGAGTAGCTTCCATTGCATGAGATGCGTGCCTGTCCTCTGTAGAGAGGTAGACCGCTGTAAACGGTATCGTCGCAGGCAGCGGGTGAGTCAGTCCCATCGTCAACACCATCACCAGCTGATGCGTTGCTGACGTTGTCAGGAATGGGATCGCCAGAATCGAGGATGGGGTCGATCTCATCTCCATTATCAGTGTGTAACAGATGTGCGCTGCTCGTTTGGGGAGCTGCTGAGACGGGAGTGACCCAGCCACCAAGGACCAGGATACTCAGGGTCAAGATACATGCGCTTCTACTTGCCACCTGGGACAAGCGTTTACTAACCAGGGGTCCAATCATAAAATCTCTTTCCCTTCGTGTGAAACATTTATGTTTATTTTAGCAGGGTATCTATAAAAAATGTTATCCTGCTATTATATGAGTAGCATAGTTATAGAGCAGAGAGCGATAAAGAAAGTTAGTATTGCTACCTCGTTGTGGCAAGTAAGACAGAAGCGGGCTCTGCTTGCCCTAAACTGCTTGCTTCTCCAATGTAATAATACACAAGTCTTTTTCTTGTACAATCTTAATTTTCACTAAATAATAAGGTAAAAGTAGAAGGTATTTTCTCTTTATTTATCTTATTTATTTAGTGAAAGCTCATCAATCTAATAAGATAAATAAAGGCTTGAGAAGTTAGCCTAAAGGGAATGGGGAACGGAGCATGGATAGGAGAATGATCGACATATTTCACTGTTCGCGAGGTAATGTATTGGGCAAATCGCACCTGAAAAGGGGTGCTGGGAGCGGATTGATACTAGTACCAATGGCTGTGACACCCTGGTTATTTTTCCCTCCTGGAATTGGAAGGGGTGGATAGGTAGAAAGAAAGTATATGGGGATTGCTCTAAATTTCCCGCTTTTTCGCATCTAAAAGCATAATCTTACCATAGGTAAAACACTATACATTTGAATATATGGTCCGACAATACCCGAAGGGGTGTTTTTCAACAGCGAAGGCTTCTCCTACGATGCTTGAGCAGGTCATTATTTTACGATGGTAACTAGATCAGAAGTTGCCGAAGGGCTTGCTCATCACGCAGATTATCTACGATCTGAAGATGCAGGTTTTCAAGTTGCTCTTCTTGCTTTATTGTCGCAACTTTTTGTTGGGCTAGATCAACAAGCTGTAGATATTTCGTTTTGATCAATGTAATAATTGCTGAGCGTATTCCTGCAATTTCCCCCTTGCTTCTCCTTTGGCTTGCATTTTTTGAATATAGGGGTCTTCCTCAAACAGGCGTTCAAACATGTTTAGATTCTCCTCAACTCGCAGTTGATCCTTTGGTGAGACTATCTGTGCTCGATGCAATAAGGTTCTCAGCCAGAGTAATTGCCGCGATAACTCGACTTCTTCATATGTCTCTCTTAGTTCTTTAATTGCTTGTAGGATAAGGTCAGCATTCGCTTCGACAAACTGCCGGGCCTCTACTTCCCATAAAGCAATTACTTTAAGTTGGAATGTCAGGACTGCTTTTTGCCCAGCGCTTGTTCGCAAGAGATCTTCCTATGCGAGCCAGTTCAAAATGGTGCGCGTGACCAGTTCGGGCGTGTCCTGCTGAACAAAGTGCCCGGCCTGGGGAATGGTGACCAGGGTTAGCGGTTGTTCGACAAGATTCCAGGTGCCATTAAGCCCCGCAGCCAGGAGCGCCCAATCCTTTAATCCGTGGATGACCAGAGTGGGTGCTTTGATTTTGACGATCGGCCCAGTATACTCCTGATAGGGCTCGCGAGGATAGTTTTGCTTGTAATATTCCAGCATGGCCCGCAGGTCCGAGCGGCTCAAGGCCTCTATATAGCGCGCCCGATCCTGAGGGTCGTGAACGCCAATCATATCGGTAAATATCTCCGCCGGGGTTTTCTGGTTCTGCTCTGATGATGCCGACCCGAAAGAGAACGGCCTGTTTTCAGCCTCCTCCTGCTGAAAATTCCGCGCGTACTGGCTATTGGCCCGTTGCTCAGGATTATGTACTAGCTCACGCATCAGATTGTAAGGATGAATCAGGTTCAGGATACCAAGCTTGCTGGTCATCTCGGGGAGATGCATCGCGAACTGCCAGGAGATCGCGCCACCCCAGTCGTGCCCGATAATGATTGCTTGCTGCTGACCCTCATTTTTGATTACGGCTGCGACATCGCCGATCAGGTAGCGCATGCTGTAGGGCGTTCCTCCCTCGGGTTTATCGCTAAGATTATAGCCACGCAGATCGGGAGCTACAACCCGATAGTGCTCCGCCAGGGCTGGCATCTGATAGCGCCAGGTATACCAGAAGTCGGGGAAGCCGTGTAGCAGCACGACCAGTGGCCCTTGCCCCATACTCGCGTAATGAATTTTGACCCCGTTGTTTTCCGCAAAGCTATGCGTGACCAACTGTTCAATATCTTTTGTGTTCGTGGATGATTGTTGTTCCATAGTTTCTCCTCATTGCTTAGCTATCAAATAACGTTTTTTTCGGGTTTGAGCGCGCCGAGTGCGAACCTATCGGGGCTTAATGTGGTAATATCAATGCTGCTGGCGCGGCCCTCTAACAAAAGCTCACTTATACTGAGCCCGACAGCCGGGCACTGCATAAAGCCATGGCCGCTAAAGCCGGCTGCGACAAAAAGGTTCTGGGTTCCCGGAACCAGACCGAGGATCGCGTTACCATCTGGGGACATATCATAGAGACCGGCAAAGCCCTGTCCCAGGCGAGTTCCCATGAAGGCTGACTGACGTTGCCGCGCCATTTCCAGCACCCGCTCACCCCATTTCCAATCAACCGCTTGCTGAAAGCCAGGCTCCTCAACCGTATTCATGCCCATAAGGAAGCCGCGACCATAAGGACGAAAGTAAAAGCTTGTCTGAAGATCGATCACAAAGGGAAGGTTATGAGCCAGGGCCTCGTGATTTCCAGTGATGAAGGCCATGCGGCGCAGAGGCTCTACCGGGATCTCAACTCCCGCGAGCCGAGCGATCTCGCCGCTCCAGGCCCCGGCGCAAATCGCAACCGCATTTGGCTGATAGCTACCCTTGCTAGTCCGCACCTCAGTAATCCGTGCACCTCGACGACGAATCGTTTGGACCTCAACATGCTCCAGGATCTTCACTCCCAGTCGCTGGGCCTGAGTCGCGAAGCTTTGAGCTATCAGGGGAGGTGTGCTATACCCATCGGTTGGGCAGTAGCTTGCCGCCAACAGATCATCCGTCCGTAAGCCAGGACAGAGGTCCCCGATCTCTTTGAGAGAGATCAGACGGGAGTCCACGCCAAGGCTCTGCTGAAGCGCGATTTGTTGCTGGAACTCGGTAACCTGATCTTCGGTAGAGAGCAGGAAAAGATAGCCATTTTGCTGGAAAATTGGTTCGTTGGTGAGGATTGGTAATCCCAGACGTTCATAGAAATATTCAAAAAAATTGATGGAGTAGAGGCAAAGCTGGATATTTGTACTGTCAGAGAATTGCTGACGGATGCCGCCAGCGCCTTTTGAGCTGGTTCCGCTGGCGATTGTCTGGCGCTCGACCAGGAGCACATCCTGGCAACCTTTCTCCGCGAGATGGTAAGCGAGGCTACACCCATGGACGCCCCCACCAATAATTAGAACATCGGGATGACCCATCTTTTATCCTTTCGCAGACTGTGTATCTCCCCGCAATGGTAGAAACAAGCTTTATTCTGGAAGCTCAAAGGTTCCAGACCCCATAAAATAGCTTTGTCCACCGACCAACACCCTGGTAATCTGGGTGTTCTGGTGCTCGATGGTAATCTCAATAAAGCTGGGTCGGCCCATCTCCAGGCCCTGTTCGCTGATAATTTTGAGCGGCCCTGAGTCTTGTAGAACCCGATAGCGACAAAGGTATGCTCCCAATGGGCCGCTGGCCCCGCCGGTCGCGGGATCTTCGCCGATGCCCATATCGGGGGCAAACATACGGCTATGGACAGTCGAGGTAGGATGAACGGTCTCATGGGTAAAGACGAAAATGCTGCGGGATGCAAAGTCATGTAGAGCCTGTTCCCAGACATCCTGTCGGAAGCGGATCTTCTGCGCCGCCTTCAGGCTTTTTACAGGGACATAGAGAAAAGGCACGCCGCAAGAAACCACCTGAATCGGCAGTGAGAAATCCAGATCAGTACTCTCCAGGGAAAGCATTTGGGCGATGCTCTCGCGATCAGTGAATTCTGGGCCGAATTGAGGTAACGGCTGTTGCATCTGAATAGTCTTGATCTGGTCACCCTGAGAAAAGATAGTCACCGGGATCGGTCCCACTTTTTCTTCCAGTGTTATGCTCGTGACATCGCCTTTCAGGGAAATCAGGTTCTGGTGAGCCAGGACAAAGGTTGTCCCAATCGTGGGATGACCAGCCATTGGCAGCTCAGTTGTCTGTGTAAAGATCCTAACGGCATAGTCGTGGGTGGGATCGGCTGGTGGAAGTACAAACGTTGTTTCGGAGAGGTTGAGCTCCTTCGCGAGCGCCTGCATAATCTGGGTAGAGAGTCCGCGTCCATCTGGGAAAACCGCCAACTGGTTCCCACCGAAAGCGTGATCGGTAAACACATCTACAAGAAAATAGGAGAGACCGGTCATCAAAGCAAGCCTCCTGAGTAGCCTGGGTATACATTCGACATCCATCAGAAGTGTAAACCGTAGACTACCAGAGCGTCAAGCTTAGCGATTCAAGCGCTGATCCTGTTTACGGGCCAGTTTATCCCAGATGATTGGAGCGACCACCGAGATTGTCGTAAAAGCTGCGACCGCACTATAAACCCAAGTGATCGTCTTTGTAAAGGGTACTTGTTTGTTATTCCGCATTTCTAATAAAGTCCTCTCATCGAAAAATCACATCTTTTCCTTAATACGTATAATTGTTTGAAAAGGTTGGTAGTATGGAAAAAAGGCGCTTTGATTTTTTAGATGATCTTGTGAGCCACAAGTGGCCTCATTCTTTTACTTACTGAGGGGATGAGGCAGGAGCAGATCCAGCGTATTGCCATCCTTATAGATAATCGAGTTGCGCACATAAGGGTAATTTCTGGTTTCTAAAAACCAGGTATTGGAGATCTGATCCTCCTGAACCAGAGGGAGAACAGGCCGGTGTAACTGAGTTAATAGACTCTGAAGATCCTGACTATTTCCATTTAGATTACTCAGATCGGTGATCACCAGATAAGTAATCTGAGACAGCGGCCTGATAATTTCCTCTAACTCTCGAACCGGGATATGGTCCAGATCCACGACTAGAGGTATAGAGTCACGCTGACGCAACGAATTTTTAAGTGCCATCAGCAAATCTTTGCGTCCGTCCTCAAAATAGCCAAGCACCAGAATCAGCTTTTTTGAGCGCACCGTCATATCTTCACGTAGATCAGGATTGAGCAGCCAGCTTGAGATAAACTGCGCCAGATGCAGATGATCCACCGTAATCGTTGGTCGTTGATCCAGAGTGATCGCCAGATCGAGTTGTGAAGTCGTCTTCAATGTAAGATGCCGGGTGATGATCCCACGAACGCAGGCCTCATTAAGATTTGTCCGATGGAGAAGCGTAGCGTGAAGATGAGCTTCTGATAAATTGGCTCCGACAAGATTAGCCTCAGACAGATCAGCCTCATCGAGGCGCGCATTAGCAAGATTAGCCCTTTTCAAAAAAGCCTTGCGGAGATTAGCCCGAGAAAGGTCAGCGGAAAAAAGCTCGGCCTGCGCCATATTCGCGTTCTCTAATTGAGCGGAAGTGAGAAGGGCATGATGAAGATTCGCGGAATGAAGCTGGCTTTGAGAAAGGTTAGCCCCGGAGAGATCGGCGTGATTAAGATCGACCTGAACAAGGTTCGCGTTCCGCAATTCCGCATAATTAAAGTTTGCCCTGGAGAGATCGGAGTAACTGAGGTCGGCCTCTATAAGGTTAGCGCGACTGAGATCGGCCCCTGAAAGATCGGTATACGTAAGTTCGGCACTACTGAGATCGGGTACAATTGTGGGATTGCTCTGCCTCCAGCTATTCCATGGTGCGCTACCGCGCCTGAGAAGCCGAACCTGGGAGATATCAGCCATAACACTCCTCTCCATACCGTATACACAACTTTCTATTAAATATATGTCTGAGATGGTGCTTGCACAAGAAAAATAAAAAACACACCCTAAAGTACTGGATTCATGAAGGTCGAATAAAAATCTTCTAGAGTGGTGCAGTAAGAAGTCGGAAAAATAGAGTATGGAGGACATAAGTTAGAGATGCACCATGAAGTTTCGCATTCCGAAAACAAAGCGCGAGAGCAGAGAGTAAATTTGCCGGTCTGGCTTTTGGTCATGCTCTCAATTGTATTGTTGTTGCTTGTCGTGGGTATAGCGCACATATAAAGATTGGTTCCAGAGGAGTATCCAGTAGAGGATGCTCCTTTTTTATACCATTTTTGTTTGTGTAGCCTTGATGGTAGAGCTGATCTAACAAGGCCCACCACGACTTGAAAATGCATAAATATAGAAAAGTCACAATTATTTAAAGTTTGCCATCATTATTTAGTAAAAAGTCCTTAAAAACGGCAGGGATTATTGACACACAGAAGCATATTCAATATGTTTGATTTATGATGATCATTTATTTGTAGGGTAATTGTGATGAACGTCATCAGTGTGACAACTTCCAAAAAGATCATCATTTAGTTAAAGAAGGTGTGTTTCTAAGTATTTGAGAAGAAGCATATCACAAACGCTTGTCCTGACGAGAGGAATATAGAGTAGAAGAACATATTTTTTACTTTCATTATGGATAAGCGATAAAAATTTTTTGTGATATGGTCCTCAAAAGATCGCATTTTTAAGGAGAGCCATTCATGGCGTTTTTATATAGATACAAGGTGCGTATTGTTGGTTTTATAGTGATTGTCTGTGTGCTTCTGGGTACAGTGACAGTTATTGCTCAACAACGTACGCCTGCAAAGGCAGCTTCCGATTATAATGTATCGTGGGGAGGAACATCCTCCAGTATGTCTGGTGCCAATCATCAGTGGGTTCAAGATTTTATTAATGGCTGTGTTATTGAGCTAGACGGTACAATCAAAACCTCTAGTGGTTGGGACGAGGCTCATGCTGAACGTCAAAACTACAAAGACGGTCAAGCTCTCCTTGAGCATCCCTGGGATCAAAATGGAGTCAATTCTAGTTCGAGCCGTTCAATCAAAGACAAGCAAGGACGCACCTGGAGCATTCCAAATCCAACCTTCACAGGAGGGAAAGAGGTAAGGCTTGAGGGTAGTAACGTGAGTATTAGTGGAGATAATGGCTTTAGCCCTAATGCTTTAGGTATTACCAATGATGGCAATCTTATGGTTGGAGATAATGGTCCGGACCAGCAGATCAAGATCTATAAAATTAGTGGTAATGCACCTGAGTTAATTCAATCTTTTGGTGAAAAGGGTGGTGTTTGGGCTGGTCCTGAGGTAGGT
>CAXTTV010000067.1:11582-22446 GCA_964247295.1 uncultured Ktedonobacteraceae bacterium
CGCACCGGTCCTCTGAGATTCAGCGGCATCTGGTGTACCGGTATGGATAGTAAGGGTAATATTTACGTAGTAGGTAACATTCCTGGTGGTGGTACCTGGATGCGTTCCCTCAAAGAAGACGGGACCATGAACTGGCAACTTTATGGTAAGATATGGGTCTCCAACGCAGCCCCTGACCTGAAGACTGACGGTAGTGATGTCTATGATCACAACGCACTCTACAAAATGGATTATAATCAGCATGGACCAGGTAAAGAAGTTCAGAACGACTTTCCTTATGCTGTAACTGTGAACCCCTGGACTCGTTCTGATGATCCGCGTATCCAAACATCAGGAAAAATTGACGATCATTACAAGTTTACCTTTTTTGTACCGAGAGAGATCCGCACCTGTCAGAGTAAAAAGGTACTGGTCACCTCTGGCATGTTTGGTGGACAATTAGGCGTTTATACACAAAATGGTTTGATCTGGGAGGCAAAAACCTTCGCGAATATCACCAATAACGATTGGCCCTGGGCTGAAACGGTAGATGCCAATTGTAACCTCTGGTTGGTTTATTATGATGGTCGCGTGCGGCAGTATCCATTCACAGGTTTTGATGCCGCAGGAAATCCTGCTTATAGTAACGCGGTTGTCTATCCGAAGATTAACGACTTTAATGAAATCATGCGTGTTTCTTACGACACTGAAAGTGACACTTTATACCTGTCCGGTTTCACCTCTGATCATTCACGTGTAGGTGGCTGGGGTGATGCAGGGCCCGTATTCAAACGGTATCCTCACTTGAAACAATCGCAGACAGCGGATCTGACGATTAACTTGCCTTACAAGTATGTAAAGAACGCGGATGGTAGTGATAACAATCAGGATAGTCGTTACATCAAAGATTGGTCAGTAGCTGGCGATTATCTTTTCGCGACCTTTGTTAGTAAGAACGATCAAACCAATTTACAGGGTAGTCCGGTAGTATTCTCGTTAAAGAATGGTAGCCGTGTTATGAACTTCCAGACGAAAGCGCCAATTGTGGATAATGATGCTGGCTGGGTGGATGTGCAGGGGGGGATACATGCAATGCGTAGTTCTAATGGAGAATACCGTGTTTTCCTCGAAGACGATTGGAAAAACAAATTTCTGTTATTCCGTTGGTGTTCTACAGGAAGTTGCAGCAATCCATCATCGTTAACATCTTCTGCAACTGTTCGGCCTGTACCAGATCCGAGCGCAACCTCCACCACGAACGCGACTCACCCGTAACCATAGGTGGTTGCCAAACTTCCTGGTGACACAGATTTCGATAACCAGTGTAGACAAACGAACGGGTCATTCAAAAGGCACAGTCCTGCTGAATGACCCGTTCGTGAACACCTGGAAACGCGTGAACAGTGATAGAGCTTCTACGAGTGTAGAAGCAAACGCAGGGTGTAAAGCAATGTACTCTGATGCTTCTCATGCGTATCCTGTATATACTTATTTTAATGATGCCGCCACCTGGAACTGTCAGGTGCAATAGTGAACTGGATCATAAAAAATTTCCATTTTGGGGTGGGAGAAAATAGTTCATGGAAGATCAGGCGATAGGCAGGCAGACGATGATCAGGCGGTGGCAGGAGAGCGGAAAAACGCTTTATGAGAGCTCTGCCTACCCAGGTGTGGCAGTGGAGATCGAAGCGCGCTACTCACATGCGACGCCGGAGTGGTTCGCGCAACGCCGGATCATTTTTGAGATCGAGCGGGCCGTCGTGGTAATCGAAGATCTAACGACCGCCCCAACATTTGAGGTGTGGCAGACTGAAACAGCGGAGCTTTCCCAGCCGGGTGCGTCTTTGATTGAACCAATCATAGGCCCATCCGAACCATCTGAGCCTCTGCCTGATTATTTGGAAGAGTTGCCTCAGAAGAAGTGGCCGGGCGAGGGCTTCAAGCGGCGTTACCGCGACATTCCCACAGCCTATCTGCATACAGTCACAGGAGAAGGCGTTTTTCTGGATACTAGGATCAGTGCCGGTCCTCGTCCGGCTTTAGCCGAGGTGCTTAAAGCCCTGCCATCGGTTGTTGAGCGGGTCTATCTGGTTGGTCCCCGCCCTGGTCGGGAAGAGACGGCGGAAAGTTTATATCTCTGGCTGCGTCAGCCGGAGGTCTCCACTGATTGGCTTATCACCCGATTTTTGCCCGATGATGATGTCCCAAACCTCCATCTGCGCCATCGACAACAGCCGGAGCGCGTGGTGCAGATCGTGCGGGCCGCTCAATGGTTTGGCGCGGGAAGGTACTCGCCGGAGCAGGCCCAGGGGGCGATGCAAGCGCTGGAGCGGATTTTACAAGCCACTTTTGATTGGAAGGTAAAATGTTTAAGTACGCCGGGCCTCACCGGGATCGCGCTCTGGGATCGCAGCCGAAAAGCGATTTATCCAGTAGTAGATGAAGAGATGCAAGTATTGATCCGCAGTACCACAACCCAGGGGCGCTCAGAGATCACTCCACTGCCTGATCGTGATCCTTTGCCCGCTTTTGTATATCTTGACGGTCGCTTTATGTATGCCGCTCTTACCAAAGGAATTGGTCTTGGGCCGGTCGAGCATGATGAAATTCCCGAGTTTGATCCCCACCGACGGGGACGGTACCGCGTCACCTATCGAGTACCAGAGGACTGGAAGCATATCGGCCTGCTCCCCGAGAAATCTGGGCATTCTCGCGAGCCCTGGAGTTATCGCTGTGAGCCGGGCTACGAGGGCGAAACCTGGGTAGGATCGCCCGAGCTTAACCTGGCCTTGCATCCACCCCGAGGGCTTTCGCCCTGGCCAATTGAGATCAAAGAGCGCCTGTTATTTCAGAATGCAGTGAAAGGCACGCCCTGGCCGTTGGATCTGTGGGGGGAGCGTTTAATCGAAGCTCGCCAATCGGTTGGACGGAGGATTAACGAAGGTGAGTTCAATCAGAGCATTGGTGAGCTGATTGAGAGCGCTTTGCGCAATATTCTATTGCACGGGATTGGAGGCTTCCATCGACGAAGCCGAGCGGATACCGTTGTCGTGTATCCAGATGAAGGGTATGAGAACATTCCCGCCAATGCTGATCCCACGTTCCATCCCGACGGGACCGCGACCTATAAAGTCTACAGACCCTTAAGTGAGTGGTCTGCCCGACTGATGCATCCTGAATTTAGCGCCCAGGTCTGGGATCGCTGTCGGACCCACCTGTTGTACAGTGCTCGCAAAAGCAAAGGGAAGATTATCCCTGGAAGCGAGACTGGTGCGCTGCTGCTCAACCGTTCTGAGATCGTTGGGATGCGCACCGACGCGCTTTATCTCACGCGCAATCCAGAGTGGCCGGACGACGGTCAGACGCCGGGTCAGTTTCGGGTCAAAGGCCAGATTAACGAGCCCTGCCCACAACCTGTGCAAGGTGGCAGAGGGCACAAATTGTTGAACCAACTGCGGGAACGCAGTCGCCAGAACTGGCTGAAATCCTCCTCGCTGTTGCTGGAGGACGATAGCCATTAAAAAAATTGTAGGAGAGAACTGATGGCCTACGACGGGATATTTAAGACCGAGGCCCAGGCACTGATTGCCCAATTGTTTGAGAAGGGCTGGACCAGAATTCAGCTCGCGCGGGCGTTGGGAAGAGACCCTAAAATGATCTCCTATGCCGCGCGAGGAGAGAAGCCATTTCGCAATGGAGTCGAGGCGCTGCGCCGTCTGCTTCTTATGGATAAAAAGGACGTAAAGGTACCGGTAGCACGCCGAACCTCCAAAGCTGGTGGACTGGCAAATGTCCGGGGCGGGCTGATCCAGGAACTTAAAGGAGGCAGACTGGCCCAGACAAAGCAGGACATGGATTTTTTACTAGAGACCCTGGCGCAAGCCGCAAGCGAGGGACGAAAGGTCAATCTTAACGTGCGATTTGATCACCTGACAAAAAAAGAAGGAGATCAGGTGAGGCATCGGGTTACCACAAGCGTGTATGGAAGGGGGATAGGAGACAAACGTGGTTATTATGCCAGCTCACTGCTAAAGCGTGTTCGGAGCTATGCTGGCACCAGGGGATTAACTGAGGCCGACGCCCTGAACCAACTTCTCGTCGCCGATGCCACCTATGCCGCCGAAGAGAACTATGATGAGCAAGCTGGCGAGATAGAGCAATTCTCCATGACCTTTTACGACGCCTGATGTTCCGCACACCTGAACCTTTTTCTGACCAGTAAAAAAGCCTGGAAGAGAAAGCCTCTTCTGGGCCTTTTTGTCACCAAATGTATCAAAGCTATAGATCAAGGCGTGTACGAGACAGAGCTTATTTTTTGTGGCAGCGATGGTTTTCCAGCCGATCCGGAATCGGTTGGATAGAAATAAATGGGTTGTTATACATGGAGAGATGGAAAAAAAAGGTGGAAGAGGCGGAGATTATCCCCGGAATGGAAGTGGATGATACTGAAGGAGATCTGGGGCAAAATGATCTCACGAAAGCAAAAGTTAAGAGTATCGTCAAAGATAAGCAGGGCCGGGTGGAAGAGATCAAGGTTGAGAAAGGGGCCATCTTTCGTAAGACCATTGACATTCCCGCCAATCGAATCGAGCAGATCAACCCTGCTGAGGGATTGATCAAAGTCGACATAAAAGAGCAGGAACTAGAGAGCCTGGATGGATTAAAGGAGCAGACGATCCCTGTAGAGCAGCACCAGACCGAGCAGCAGGGGGTGCTTGATGAAGTAGAGCAACAGGCCCCAACGGAGCAGGGGATGCGTGAGAAAGAGGCTGGTGTTCCCGTCAAGCGGTCGGGAGGTGGATTATTTCGGATTGTTGGTCCGGGTCTGTTGGCCGGTACCTCAGGAAATGACTCCTCGGCGGTTACAGCCTACGCCATTGATGGTGCCAGCATTGGGTATGGACATCTATGGCTTATGCTTATCTCGACCCCATTGTATCAGGCCGTTCAATACTCCTGCGCCAAAATTGGGCGGATCAGCGGCAAAGGTATCTCACAACTTTTAAGCGAGCAATATGGTCTACCAGCCTCGCTCATTGTCTGCCTTTTGCTCGTGGTTTCAAATGTTGTCCTGCTCGCGGCTGATCTGGCGGCCATTGGCAGTGGCCTGGAGCTAATCACCGGCATCAGTTGGATCTGGTTTGTCCTGCCGATCGCCTTTGCACTCTGGTATCTCACCGTTTTTCGCAACTTTGAGACCTTTAAGAAAATCTTCCTGGTCATGAGTTTTGTCTTTATCACCTATATCATCACCGCCTTTTTCTCGCACGCCGATTGGGGATCAGTCTTGAGGCATACTTTTGTGCCGCAGATAGATCTTAGTTTCAGCTTTGTTAGCAGCGCCGTCGCCCTGTTGGGAGCGACCATTTCTCCGTACTCCATGTTCTGGCAGACAAAAGGTGAGATTGAAGAGAGGCGGACGGGGACCATCAAGCAGCAGATGCGAGCGGCCTGGTGGGATGTTGCCAGTGGCACAATCAGTGGACAGATGGTTGCCTACTTTATCATCATCACCACCGCCTCAACCCTGTTTCTACATCATCAGGGGATCAGTACCGCCGCCGACGCCGCCAGATCTCTAGAGCCGATCGCGGGGCCCCTGGCCCGCTACCTTTTCGCCATTGGCCTAATTGGTTCGGGAATGGTTGCTGTGCCAGTCCTGTTAGCAAGCACCTCATACGCTATTACCGGCAGCATTGGCTGGTCATCCGGGCTTTCCAAGCAGCCCTGGCAGAACGAAGGCTTCTACCTGATCCTCACCGGAGCCCTGGTCGCCAGTCTGGTGATCGCCCTGATCGGGATCAACCCGATCCAGCTCCTCTTCTGGGCAAACATCCTCGCGGGAGTGCTGGCCCCGGTCCTGGTACTCGCCATCCTATTATTAGGAAATAACCCCAGGATCATGCGAGATCAGCGTTTGGGGAGGATCACCAACTTCTGCCTTGTACTGGTTGTCGCGATCCTGGTAATCGCAGTCAGCTTGCTCTTTTATGGAATAGCGACCGGGCAGGGCAGCTAAGACCGAGATGAGATCAAAATCGCCACCCGTCCCTGAGTCGCGGCATCAATCTCAGTATCAGTAGGTAGGTGATTCTTTTCGAACTGGAGGCCAATCATGCGGGCATTCTTAACACCCTTTTCCGTGAGATAGGCGCGTGTCATCTCAACAACTATAGCCCTATCTTCAATGAGCTCGGCAAAACCTTGGAGCTCGATACCCTGAATAGTAATCTGAACAAGCGCACCGCCACGGAGATTTTTCGACCATGGGCTACCAGTAAAAACAACAAGCTTGCCTTGATTGCGCCAATAGGAAATAGGAGTTGTAAACGAGCGTCCACTTTTTCGGCCCGTAAAAGTCAAAAGTAGCACATTTTTGCTTACAATGCGGTGAAGGAATGGCACTCGCAGGATTCCAGCCATCGCCTTATTCACAAATGCTGGTGGCCTACGTGGGCCATCGGTTGATTGTCGAGCAGAAGTTGAGGGTGAAGTCGCCATGTTATAATCGCTCCTTTAATAAAATGTAAGGCTTTTTGCCTTCAGGTCAATCTAGCAGACAAAAAAAATCTTTCAGACTCAAATGCAACTTATAGAAACACAGTTTTTTACAAAAAAGTCAGCGCTTAGATCCAGCGGTGCGATTCGCCACATCGGCCAGAGTATAGGTTGTGAGCGCCTCAAGCAGTTGCATCTCCGCCCTTTTCCTGATCTCGCTTAGAATACCATCTAGACTGGCGCTCATTGAAGATGAAGGGATACACCCGGTTGTCCCTGTATTCTGTGTTTTCTCCTGCTCAAGAGTTTGGACAGCCCGGTAGACATCGGCCAGAGTGATTTTTTCGGCGGATCGAGCCAGACGGTAGCCACCACTGCGGCCCTCGTAGGCCTCCACAAGATCGGCTTTAACCAGACGGGCGAGGACGCGGCGCAGAAACGTCACATGAGAATGAATATCGTTCGCGATCGTCCCACTGGAACAGATTTCCTGTGGACCAAAGCGAACCAGAACCACCAGGGCGCGCATCGCAATCGCGAACCATCCATCCGTCAGAGAGTCCATACCAACCCTTTCATTGTAACTGTGTTTTTTATAGACACAGTATACTCGAAAAAGAAGAGAAGAGCAAGGGAACATATTGAGGCTTCTCCAAAAAAGGCATATACTAATCGTAGCTTCCCTGGTTATAAACATTTGTGCGCCGGGGGAGATTGGCAGGAGAGAAGAGGGTTTATGGGAAAAGCCATTTACATTGACTGTTTTTCAGGTGTTAGCGGAAATATGTTGTTGGGAGCTTTATTGGATGCTGGTCTTTCATTAGATCAGTTAAATCAGGAGCTTGGAAAATTAGGATTGCCCAATTGGGAGATTGTCGCGACCAGAGAGATGCGGCAAATGCTCGCGGGTACGCACGTCGAGGTCAAGATCGGCAAAGAGACAAAGCACCGTCGTCTACCAGACATTCGTCAGATTCTACAGGTCAGTACGTTAGATGTAGAGTTGCAGGAGCGGGCGATCGGTATATTTACCGCCCTGGCGCGTTCGGAGGCGCGGGTGCATGGGATGGAGCCTGAGAGTGTTCACTTTCACGAAGTTGGGGCCGTCGACGCGATCATCGATATCGTAGGTTTTGTCATTGGGCTGGATCTTTTAGGGATTACCCAGGTTTTCGCCAGTGCTTTACCGCTGGGATCGGGTTGGATACGAGCCGCGCATGGCTGGTTGCCGGTACCAGGGCCCGCCGTCCTCTATCTATTGGAGGCAGCACAGGCCCCGATCCGCTCGGATGACACCCAGGCGGAGCTTGTAACGCCGACCGGCGCGGCCATCCTCACAGCGCTGGCAGAGTTTCGGCGACCAGCAATCACCTTCTCGAAAGTGGGATTTGGTCTGGGAACGCGCCGGCTTGAGAGGCCCAACGCTCTCTGCGTCTGGATTGGCAATCTTCAACCAGCCGATAAAGAGTTTATGCAACAAAGATCGGCGTTTTCTCGTGTAGTCTCGCGAGGTTCTCAGGGAAAGAAGGTCAGTAGTGCCGCGCCAATGGGTTCCGCACCGATGCACTATACTGAAGAAGGACAGGTCGCCTGGGATCAGATGTGGACTGATTTCTGTGATCTTGCGGTCGATGGTGGGCCGCCGCATCGTGGGGATCTTTTAGAGCCAGTTTCCTTGGAGGAGATCCATGCGGACCCCGAGGGGTATGAGCGCGCAGTGCGAGAGATCGAACGGGGGTTCTCTCTGGTCGCCCCACTTGCGAGCGTCAAAAGTACAACTCCTGGTTGGGTCGGTCTGGCCTGTGAGGATGAAGAGATGGCCTTATGGATGTTGCAGGCCATCATTCCAGAGAATGTCAGCGTCAGACGCGAAGGGCAAAATCTCTTTTTGCCAGCCGGGCCAGCATTTGAGATCGAAAAAGAGATCAAGAACGTTATCACCGTTGTCGCGAAAACCTATCATTACTGGTCTGAGCACCTTTAAAAGGAGTGAGCGGCAGGTTAGAGATCACGAGGCGGGTTTACGGCGACTGAGCTTAACTGGTTCGCTACCGTCCTCAGATTCCAGCCAGAAAATGCTCTCCAGAGGTAGATCAAAGTATAAAGCGATCTGCAGAGCCAGTTCGATCGAGGGAACGTAGCGTCCCACCTCTAGAGCGATAATCGTGTGTCGGGTTACCAGGAGATCCTCGGCAAGTTGTTCCTGGGTCAGTTCATGCTCGCGTCGCAGTTCTCGGAGTCGATTAGCCACGCGCGGTTTTTTATTACTCATGTTTCACAATCCTTAAGCGTGGGGATGGCCCATCCTCCTCATCTTCAATATCCGCCTCTGTCAGATCCTGCCAGCGCAGTTGTAGTAATTTTATAATATATGTGAGCCGGGCCGCAAAGAGCAGCAGCAATAGATGAACAACGACCGAAGCGCGCCATGGTAGAAGAAACTGATAGACTAAGCAGAGTAAGACGATGAGAATGACCACGAAACGGAGCGTAAACATCCCAGTCTCATTGGCTGCGCTGGCCTGAAACTCATCGTGCTCGGAGCCATAGGCATCTCCACTCACAAAAACAATGCTAGCAAGCAAGTAGAAAATAAATGTTATCAGAAACATGCAGAATAAAAGCAGCCCGATACTAACCACCAGCAGAGTGGATTGTTTGCTCTCAAGAAGAGTGGGTAACAGATTGTCAAACAGAAAAAGTGGAATGGTAAGCAAAAAGGAGTCGATCATAGCCTTTGCGAAGATGCGCCAGTCCAGCCATAATTCGACATACCGAGGTTTGCGAATGATACGCGCAAAATTTCGTAGCAATTTGGTAGAAGCCAAAGCAGACTGTTGTGCCCTGGGGGGTAGAATCCGAGCTAACCAGGATATACAGATTGCCAGACCCAGAGCGAAAAGCGCAAACAGATTATGCGACCATTGACTGTAGGATAAATACCACTTGCGTAAAAGTTTTGGTAGTTGGGCGAAAAGCCTCATATCGTTCCCCTAAGATTGTAAGGATGCTTTTCGCTTTACCCTACCTGTCAAGTATATCTCTGTCAAGCCCCTGCCGTAGAGATGGTAGTGACCATAAATTTTAGCAAAGAGGTTTAAGCGTATATTCAACAGCTTTCAGTTCCTGGCTGAAGACAAATTCGCCTGCTATGTTTTGACCAGCAAGTATCTGTGGCAGCCAGTACTGAGCATCATCCCACATTTTTTCGTACGGAATATTGTCCTTTTTAAACCATATCGGCTTGATCTCTTCTGACTCTTGAGGTTCTCCTTCCCATTTGACGGCTGTAAAAACATGGACTTGTTGGTCCCAACTTCCATCCTCGATATGAGGAAAGTAGAAGTTAAATATACCTACTTTGTGAAGTTCGGGTACGAGAACGTAGATTTCTTCTGTTACTTCTCTTCTTGCTGCCCCTTCGATACTTTCTCCATTTTCAACCTTTCCTCCAATTCCAAGCAGATAATCTTTCCCAAACCCCGTCTTTTTCAATCCTAATAAAACTTCATTTCCTCGTAATAAAAAGGTAAGCGTTCTTAATGCTAGTAATCTCAAATGTATCATCCTCTCTTTACCTTCTTTGTGCCCTCATTCTATCAAGTTCCTTGTCTTTTGGGAAGTTCCAGGCTACGATTTCAGGGCTATTGAATTCTCTTCTTCAGCCGCCTCCAGCGGCGTGAAAGAGGGGGAGATGAGCGGGGACACCCCGCACCCCCAGGGGTGCAAACCCCTGGAACCCCTTTCTTCTGAGAATGAAATGGCCCTGCTACGATGTGTTAAAAATGGAAAAATAGAGGTTTTCTATGCGGAAGGAATATCATAAGCTGGTACGGGACCGTATACCGGAGATTATTCAAGACAATGGTGGGCAATACGAAGTGACGATCTTGACTGAGGTCGATTATGAGAAGGCTCTGCGAACAAAGCTTGTAGAGGAGGCTAACGAAGTGGTCGAGGCTTCGACCCGGCATGATATGATTACTGAGCTAGCTGATATTCAGGAGGTTGTGCAAGCTTTGATGAAAGTATACGTAATTTCTCCCGAGGCGCTTCAACAAGAGCAGGAGAGGCGACGAAAGGATAGAGGCAGTTTTGATAAGCGGCTCTATCTGCTCTGGTCAGAATAGTAATCGTTCTCAGGGTAATTATTTTGCAAGGAAAGCAGGATATTTCTATGTCAGACATAAATAATCCACAATACTTGTTGAAAGATCAGTACCAGAGTGCTGATAACTTGAACGCTCGTATCGGTCTTCATAAGCGCTTCAGCACAAATCCAGAAGATTGGCACCGCTGGGTATTTGATCAGTTTCATTTGAAACCAGGGAGTCGAATTTTAGAGCTTGGTTGCGGTTCCGGCCTGCTCTGGAAGAAAAACCTGGAT
>CAXTTV010000068.1:0-22445 GCA_964247295.1 uncultured Ktedonobacteraceae bacterium
GCAGTTACTCTGTAAGGCTTTATGCTAGTAAGACGGGACTACCAAAAAGCCCTGGAAATAGCCCTGTCATATCTTGCCTTGTATGGATGTTTCTGGTAAACTGAAATACAGTAAGAAATATGTTATTTAATGGGAGGTTTTATGCGGAGATCCCCTAACCCTTTAAAAGGTCTTTTAAACCTCTCTCTTTGCACTTCTTATAGCCATGAAATTAGAAGCTATTATCCTCCCGATTGATTCCTTTCCCCTCAGCCTCATCTTTTTGCTTTCATAAACCATTTCCACAAGATCTTTTTGTCTTCTGAAATCAATCGGGAGGACTTATGCGCGCGAATTTTGCCGGTTTATGGCGACAACGGGATTCTTTAAAACTCTAGAGCGGCGAAACAGTTTCACTGTTTGGAAGCCGGATCTTTTCATTTACACTTCCTTTGATCGCGGTCCTGATGCTAAAAGCTGATGTGCTCCAGGTTGGCCTGCTCGGAACCTGTGAGTATGCGCCACTCTTTTTATTTAGCCTGTTCGCGGGTGTCTGGGTGGATCGCCTGCCACGTCGCCAAATTATGATAATCGTCGATATCTGTTCAGCGCTGCTGCTAAGTCTCATCCCTTTACTGGCGATTATGGGACTCCTACGGATTGAGTACCTTTATATCATCGGTTTTCTTACGGGGACTGCAAGTGTCTTCTTTGGTATCGCCTACCAATCATATCTGCCTTTACTTGTCGAGGCCGAGGATCTGATAGCGGGGAATAGCAAGCTAGAGATCAGCTATTCTATTGCGAGGATCGGAGGACCTGGGATTGCCGGGTTGCTGGTGCAATGGCTTTCGGCTCCGCTCACTATTGTCTTTGATGTCTTCTCTTTTCTGTTTTCGCTATTGATGTTGTTCCCCATTCGCAAGCCGGAGAAGAGACTGTCCAAAGGTGATCAGCCTTTGCGAATTGTGCAAGAGATTAAAGAGGGAGTGCAAGAACTCGCGACTCATTCCCTGCTACGAGCAATCGCTCTATGTTCCTGCATGCTCAATCTATTTGGAACGATGATTCTGGCTGTGCTCACTGTCTATGCTGTTCGTGATATTCATCTCACTCCGTAAGTGATAGGTTTTGTTTTAGGTGCTGGCAGTGTTGGAGGATCGCTGGGAGCAGTAGCGACAAATTACTTTTCTGAACGTTATGGAATCGGTTTGTCGATTATCGGAAGTGCTTTTTTCGCAGGGGTAGGAGCTTTACTACTACCTCTGGCGAGTGGGCCGCCCTGGCTGCTGTTCTCGCTGCTTGTTCTGGGACGTTTAATTGATAGTTTTACAATTCCCATTTATAACGTCAATCAATTGAGCCTGCGACAGATGATTGTTCCCAGAGGCTTCAGGGAAGAATTAATGCGAGCGTGAGATTTCTGGCTGGTGGTGATGTTCCTTTAGGGGCTTTCATGGGTGGTTTGCTAGGTAGTTGGTTTGGATTGCGCGGGACCTTGCTTATTGGAGGTCTGGGATGTCTCTGTGCCTGTTTGCCCCTCTTGCTCTCACCGGTCAGAAGTTTGAAGCAAGTTCCCCACGCTCAAGTGATAGAATAGAGCGGTTCGCAAGATGACGGTAGACAGGAAGTATCTGAGGACCATTCAAAATCTTCGAGATTACACAAATCAGGAGACCTAACAGGGGCGTCGCCTCTCAAGCTCAGCCCCCATAAAAGGTTACGCGTTGACATCAACCTCGCCGGACCGCCACTTATTTACGGCCTTCTCGACAGTATTGATATAGCCTTGCTCATCATTGTGGTCGGCACCAGGAGCATAAATGGGAATAATCCCCTCGACAGTTGTTTTATTGAACTGATCAAAGTAGAGATTGGTTATTAATTGATACCAGGCTTCATACCCCTGCTGCCAGGAATCAAAGGCGGTGTAGCCCCCGTTTTGATCTGTACAGCGGTAGCCTTTCATACAACGTATATTGCCTAGAGAGAGAGTTTGTTTTGCCATCCCATATTTGCCGAAGCTGCTTTCCTGCATAAAGAAAGCCAAGGCAAACGCGGGATCAATATTATATTTGACTCCCAGATCATAGAGATACTGCCCGGTTCCGGCAGCGGGAGATCGATAGTAGTCCAGCACTTTGTTGATAAAATCCACCGTAATTGTGGGTTTACCCGTAAGAGAATAGGTAGCTCCCGAACTGGAAGATGGTATGGGTGTGCAAAGCGGAGTAGTCTCCTGCTGTGGCTGGGCACCCGCTGCCGGCAGCATCTGTAAAATACGATCATAGGGATTATCGTCCAGGGTTTTGTCAGGGGCCGCGAAAGCCTTTGGAGTCAGAAAAGCTGTCGCGAGAAATAGAGCCAGCGCCATCCAGATAGTCAGGAAAAGCAAACGTCTGGCTGGTGAAACATTCCCCTTAAATGTGCCGCCGTTGCGCATAGGAGGGGCCATAGTAGTATCTCCTTCTGATAAAAAAGGTTTTGTACAACTTTGTAGATTTTTTAAGATAAGCACCTTTTCTAGTATACACCCTTAAGACGCATTTTTATGTATCAATATTACGGATTTTTAGAGGAATTTCTGCATTCTGCAAATTACTTACGAAAAAAGCGAAAAGCTTCTTATTTCTTAATAGAGAAAGATCTTGTTTGTTCTTCTTTTACGCTATAGGCTTTTTTGACGTTGGTGTGGTCGTAGCATCGTTGGTGCGTGTTCGGACTGTAGGGTCCAGGCTCCGGCCAGTGAGGAGTCACAAACATAGTGAAAGTGGGCCAGCCAGAATCTTCTAAGTAGGCTATAGATCGGCCCTTCGGCTATCTCCCAGGAACCGAAACGGCAACGATCAGAGTCTATCGCTTCAAATGTATAGCTGTGGAGCGCATGAAAGCCGGGTAGAAAGGCCACTTCCCAGGTTATCAGCTTCTGTGGTAGATACTCGACGATTTTCGCGCGTACAGGCATCTTATAAAGATAGTAGGGTCGAATAGGATTAAACCACCACGTCAGAGTGCTACCTGGCTTTAAAGGCCCGTTTATTGTCCTGGCCCGCCAGAAACAGGGGTTCCACGTGGGCCAATCGTTGACTTCAGTGAAGATCTCCCAGAGCCGCTCAACGGGCATATGTAACTCAATATATGCTTCGACCGGCAGGCGCGGATCATTATTTCGCAGCCTGGCTGAATTTTTCATATGCGTACCCCTCCCATAACTATCCATTAGAATGGTCCGTAGGCCAGGATTTTTTGCCCATAGACATCCCAAAGTTTGCCCAGAAAAAATGTTCCAAATTCCACCAGGACGCCGATCCTCTCCCGCTCCGTTGGAGCTGTTGTTCGGAACGTTGTAAGTTGATGTAGAAAGTCTAGATCGTGAATACTAATGATGCCAGCCATCGCGACCTCAGCTTCAGCCTCCTGCTCTGGTGGGATCTTTCCTCGCAGGATGCGTGTAAAGAGTGTTGTGGTATCGTGCCAGACATCAAAATTGGCATCATGATGGATAATCTTATATCCACTGAGTGTGAGAGGGTGGCCAACCATATCGGAAAAGTGTAGATGGTAGAGCATCTTTTTACAGGTTGGATCTCCCTCATCTATAAAAAGGTTAAAGCTGCCATTATCTATCGCGAGCTTCCCACCCAACGCGTCACACTCTATATACCCCTCGGTACTGGCTACATGCTGTGGGTGTACAATAAAGCTGTGTACATCCTCAATTGTAATAGTAAGGTGGATCAGTAGCGAGGTATCGTTTGTGATACCTTTCTCCAGACCGGCAAGGTAGTCCACCTCTCCAAAGGCCATATAGCCCTTCATCTCCTCGGTAAAGCAAAGTGTGGTGACCGACGAGGGTGTGGAAAAGATCTCTGCTGTTTTGGAAGTTTCAATCTTCAAGGGAACCTCCTGACGCTGGCACCATTGACGCGCGGTCTGCACCCCTAGATTTACCGACTCACAGATCCGATCGGCGCTCAGGTTAACCAGATAGTGCATCGGTACCTCGGCCTTGAGAAGCTTGATGGTGATTTCGCGACCAAATTCGCCGGTTCCACCGGTGGCGATCGCGAGATTATTCGCCTCAACCCGCTTGATAATCGCTTTGAAATGCCCGTTCGCGCTAGCCTCGATAATTTGAAAGTAATGAGCGATAAAGCCAGGGTTCCACTGGCCTCGCTCGCTTACCGTCCAGATGACCCAGAGCTCATCTGCTCCCCGGCGGATCGCCTCCTCAATATTGGCATCCGTAACATACACGGGATCGATATAAGTGTCGCCACGAATCTCAACTGGTGGAAACCACATTGGCAGCGAGACGCAGGCAATCAGATAGTCCTCCGTCATCTGCTTTGGTAGCAGGATTTCCAGTTCATGCTTACTGAAATTGTAGACATTAAAGGTGGCGTTAAGCTTTGATTCTTGCAGATTTTGCCAGTTTAAGCCCCAGCGCGGAAAAATCTGTTGCCGAAAACCATCTAGGGTCAAGATTGATTCGCCACAATGCTGCTCGAGATACTGCTTAAAGTTAAAATCTACAAAAAGCGCAGGGGGAAGCGTACGCCAGTTCTCAGCGATCTGGCTGCCACTCATGCCCTGACAGAGCATCGCCAGATTGAAAACGCCTCCGCTGGCCGCATCAATATGCTCGAATTGGAGTCCGGCCTCGTCCAACCAAACTTGAAGAACTCCGGCCTGAAAGGCAACTATTAAACCACCGCCAGCCAGGATCAGAGAACGTTTTCGTGGACCGCTTTCCTGGTTCATTACTTGTCTTCCTTCGTTATGTGGGCTGCGATCCGTTCCGCTAAAGCCGCGATCGTCAGGCTGGGGTTCGCCCCGACCGCTCCCGGCATAATTGAGCCGTCGGCGATATAAAGATTAGGATAATTGAATACCTCGCCAGTATCATTCACAACCCCCTCATCCTCATTTCGTCCCATTGGGCAGCCACCCAGGGGATGAGCTGAGACCACCCGTCTGAAATACCACAGAGGATCATCGATAAAGGTTCCCCCTAGCTCGTTAGCGATCTCCCTCATAGCTCCACGGAGGGCCTCAAAGTATTCGTTAGATTGATGTTCTTGCCATCTCAGGTCCAGGTTTCCGCCGCTCATATACATCTGGCCGTTGGGTAGATCGCGGCCCATTCCGAGCAGAGGGAGCAGGCCTGAAGAAAGTTCACAGCCTCCAAACAGAGCTGAGATGAATTTGCTGATATCAGTCTGGCTTTTGTGCTTCAAAAATTTTTGCACAGACAGGTGGGCTAGCTTCATTGTTGGCCTTATCGCGTTCGTCATATCAAAAATCTGGAGCATCCAGTTGACAAGCTCGGGATAACCAGCGTCCTCAATGTAGAAACCGCGTTGTTTGCCTCCATCGGCATGATCGGGATAGCGGATCGCGCTGGTAATCACTGGTCCATTTGAGGCGTCAATCATTCTGGGGATACGTGTATCCACACTTTTATCACTACAGCGCACCACGAAGTTGATAAGATCGCCATTGCCGCTAAACTGAGATCCCAGTTTGTTACTCAGATGTGGGAAGGCTGAGTGATTCCTAAGCAGCAGATAGGTTGTTCCGAAAGTGCCAGCAGAAAGAATGAGCCGGGGCGCGGTGATCATGTGAAGGGGCAGCACTTCTGGATTGTGGGTGTCCCGTTTTTGTTCTGCATGTTCCAGATTATGCTGTACATATTGGATTGCGTAGCCTCCCTCGATCGGTTCAAAGGCCCGGACCTCGCAGAGCGTTCGCAGATCGGCCCCTTTCCGTTGAGCCATAGTCAGGTAGGTATAATCCAGGGTATTTTTACTACCGTAGTTGCAGCCCAAATCGCACTCCCCGCAGAGCCGACAAGTATATCGAGTTTTGTGATGGAGATTGGGAAATTCTTCACGAATCGGTTCGCCTATCTGAGGCGCTTCGCCCTCATTCTGGAAGGTCACCGCTAGATTTGGTAGAAACCAGTCCAGCTTTAGTTGTTCAGCCACCCCTTTTAACGCCAGCGTTTTCGAGGTTTTATTATAGGGAGCATCGTGTAGAGGGTACTGCTGGGCGTTAAGCATGCGTTCAGCGCGCTCATAATAAGGATCAAGTTCCTCGCGAGTCACCGGCCAGTATTCGTAGCCCTCAAAGCCGGGTTCCTCTTTAATGAACCAGCGCTCATCTTTGCGTAGCAAGACATTCGCGTAGGTAAGGGAGCCTCCTCCCAGGCCACTGGTGACCAGGGCTTTGATATCTCTGAATGACCAGATGTTAAAAAGGCCGTACAAGCCTTCACTAGGGTCCCAAAAGTTCCTTTTTACAGCGTGGGGGCTGCGAGGAAAGGAGCCGGGCGGGAAGGCCTGTCCACGCTCCAGTATACAGACACGTAATCCTGCTTCAGCGAGTCGACAGGCCATAACTGATCCACCGAAACCGGAACCTACAATCACTGCATCAAAATGTGTCTCGCTCATACAATTGCCTCAGCTAAGATAGAGTCTATACGATAAAATCTGATTACCGAAGTCTTTTACTCATATTGCGCTGTAATAGAAGATGCACCGACCTGCTGAATGATCCGATTACGGATACGTAGGATCTCTTGTAAGCTCTGGAATTCGTCAGGATAGTTGACCAGGATCTGCTCAGGCGTCAGTCCATGCTGGAAAAGAAGAAAGGCCACTCGCCGCTCCCGTCCCTCGGTCAGAAGCTGTCGAATCTGTAGCCATGTCTTCATAGCTGGTCGGTCGTTGTACAAGTCCGCTCCTGAATGTCGATATTTGCTTTGATGAGCATTGCGTAACGTATCAATAATAACGGCATTTAAGGATAAAGATAAAAACTTTAGTAATATCGCTAGATCATCACACTCCAGTTTATTTTGATCTACCCAGGTCTGCCAGAAGCGGCTGAACGCTCGGAACACGTAATCTTCTTCCGAGCCTATCTTTGTGGCGATCTCATAGCCTGGGTGAAGCTGCATAAGATAGAGCATATGCGGACTCAAGCAGCAGACAAATAGTTCCCAGGCGGCCTGATCGCGAGTCCGGCTTATACGTCGCCAGATTTCCAGAATATACATGTGGTTACTAGAGATATTTGTAGCTCCCAATTTCTCACTCATGAGCCCGCAGGTATGAGCAAGCTCTTCCAGACTGAGCCGATGTAGGTAAAGCTCATCGGTAGGAATAAAAAAAGAAGGTGAAACATAGGTAGAAATTTTCGTACGCATTCTTTTGCCCCTAATCCAGAGCTACCAAAACAAGCTTTAAAAAAAACCATCTTCCCTTGTATACAGTTTACCGGGTAAGCCGTTTGTAAGGATAGTACAAATTACGTAAAGGTTTACGTATCTTTTGAGGTTATATGTCGGGGAATTATAGATAAAAACTGGGTGTTGGGCAACCTTGAAGCCTTCTTTTGGGTGTATATACAACCTGTTAAGGGATCGTTTGGGAAATATGCAGAAGCGCATCACGTCAGACGCTCCTGGAATAGAAAATCAATGTAGAGGACGTTTTTTGGCATAAGCGATAGCAGCGTTGCGCGATGAGACGCCAAGTTTCCGATAAATAGAATGAAGATGAGTATCAAGGGTTCTCTGGGCAATAACAAGCTTCTCAATAATCTCATTATTATTGAGATCTTCAACAAGTAGCTTAAGGATCTCGGACTCCCGCTCCGTTAGCTTTTTCGTGTAGGGGAAAGCTTTATGGAGTGGTCTTACTTGACTCCTATGAAAAACCGGCTGAAGCATGGGAAGAAGTTGAGGAGGCGTCAGATTTCGGCCTTGAAGGAGCATGGAATCAAATATCTGCTTATCTGCCATCTCTCTTGCCTGATTAAAGGTACTTTTATAGATCTGCTTCATAATTTCAGGCAAAGGAGCATCAATGTTCTCTCGTAACTGTTGGGCCGCTCCAAAGAACTGGGCAGCGCGCGTGCGATCTTCCAGAGCGGTATAGGTGGCGGCCAATCCCTCTATACAAAGCGCGGTAATCCAATGATGCTTTAAAGTGACGAGAAGTTCCAGACTCTGCTGATATTGCTCATGAGCCTCCTGGGGCTGTTGCTGAACCATTGCCAGCCAGCCCATACCGTAATAGCCTAGTGCTTGCGCCCTACGATCTTTTACCTTTTCAGCACAGCTCAAGCTTTCTTCAAACAGCTCACAGGTTCGGGAAAGTTCGCCCTGAAAAAAGACAACAAACCCCAGGGTAATGAGTGCGTAAGCCAGACGCCCTTTATGATTAATTTCACGTGAGATGTGTGCGCTTTCTTCAAGTAGTGCGCGCGCCCGGTCGAGATTTTCTCGGGCGAAGAGTATCGAGCTGCCCTCCAACCAGAGAGCGTAGGCTATGCCCCATTTATTTTCAAGTCTCTGTTGGAGGATCAGGCAATCGTGTGCCAATTTTTGGGCCTGTAAATATTTTCCCTGATCCAGAGCCACCGCACTCAAGTTTTCGAGAGAGTCCGCGATGCCTGTGAGATCCTCAATCTGCTCAAAAAGAGAGCGAGCCTCCTCGCCACATTTTTTTGCCTGGGGGTACTGTCCGAGCGACCAGTGTATTTTACTGAGCCGGAGCAGAGCGCGTGCGTTTCCTTTCCGGTCGTCAATCTGTTCACAAAGCCTGAGAGCCTCTTCGCTAAGGGCCATAGCGCGGTCCTGCTCGTTTAGATTCATTGCCAGCATAGAGGCAGCGTCCAGAGCCTTAACGCGGATCGCCACAGGAGTGGAGCTGGAGGAGGCCAGGGCGCGTTCTAGAAGGTGCCAGCCCTCGTGACGGCGTCCGCGCATATCCCAGAAGCGCAGCAGAGCACTGGCTAATCGCAAGGCCGGTTCCATCCCATCTCCATGCTCGCCCTGACTCAGGAACCAGTACAGGGCCACCCGAATATTCGCTAGTTCCTGCTCCAGGTTCTCCGTCCAGAGCGCCTGATGCGGCCCGAGCAGTAGCGGCTCGATCTCCTCAGCAAGCGTGAGACAATACTGCGCGTGCAGCATTTGAACCGGCTGAGCTTCAATTCCCTCGTAGAGCCTCTCCAATCCGAACTCGCGGATCGTTTCCAGCATTCTAAACCGGACCTCTGGCTGCTCCAAATTGGTCTGGGTGAGCAGATTTTGATCGATCAGAGAGCTAATTGCATCCAGGATCTGGATCTCATACTCCTGGCCGTCGATCTGTTTGCAGAGTGTCTCCGCCGCATGAAGTGAGCAACCGCCAGCAAAAATCGCGAGCCGCTGGAAGATCTGACGTTCATAAGGTGAGAGCAAATTATAGCTCCATTCAATCGTCGCCCGTAATGTTCTCTGGCGCGTGGGAGCATCCTGAGGACCTTCTGTAAGCATTGGCAGACGATTATGTAAGCGCGCTAATAATTCTTGTGGGCGCAATACTCGGATGCGTGCAGTTGCCAGTTCAATCGCCAGAGGCAGGCCGTCAAGCTGTACACATATCTCGGCGATCGCCCTGACATTCGCGGGAGTAATCGTAAAACCATGTTTAATTGCCTGACAGCGCCGAAGAAATAACATAACCGAGGCACATGTCCCCAGCTCCTCAACATCTGGCAGGATCTCTAAATCTGGGAGGGATAGAGGTGAGACAGGATACTCCCTCTCCCTTTTAATATGTAACGCGGCCCGGCTGGTCACCAGCATTTTTAAACCAGGACAGAACTCAAGCAGTTCCGCGATCTGAGGGGCCGCCTCGATAATCTGCTCAAAATTGTCCAGGAGAAGTAAAAGGTTTTGAGAGTGTAGCGTCGCTTTCAGCAGATCCAGCGGCGAGCGTTCTGCCTTCTCCTCGATCCTCAGGGCCAGAAGCATCGTTGATAGTACCAGATGAGGACTTTTCACATCGGCCAGTGAAATAAAGACGGCTCCATCTAGAAAATCTTTCGTTAGAAGCTCGACGACCTGTGATCCCAATCGCGTTTTACCAATTCCTCCTGGACCGGTCAGTGTAACCAGGCGGTTCTCGGGCGCGCGCATCAATGCAACAAGTTCATCTACCTCTGACTCGCGACCGATCAGGGGATCGGGTTGTGAGGGAATTGCAGTCGAGGATTGCGCGCGGCTCTGCGTCGCTTCAGCAGACGCATCTACCTGTTTATCATCTGGTAGTTCATCAACAAATGTAGCCGCGACCTGACGTAATCGTTCTGGTGTCAGCTCTTGTGAGCGACCAAGATAGATTTTATGAAACGCCCTCCGTATCTTGCGATAAGCATACCAGTACCAGTCATGGCGTTTCAGTTCGCGTCTGACAGAAAATGTCCCATAGTCTGTTTTGAAGGAAAAGGACCGGTTCGTTTCGTCTTGGAGCCAGGCGTACCATTCCAATGAGCCTACAGTAATCTCTTGTGAATGGGTAGCAGGGTAGGAGGGTGTTACAATCAGCCGGTTATTTTGGATAAAGGGGATGTGACTATGCGCCATCTCTCGCTCCCTTTCGGGGAATTTTAAAAATCAGGCTGGTACTTTCAAGAAAGATAATAGAAACTTGTAGCAGCGTAGGGGATTTACACATAGGTTTAATTGCCCAACGCTGCCATAAAACGAGTATACCATTTTACCGCTCAGGTGTCGATTGCAGTCTTTTCCATTTTTTATACTTCAGATTTCTTATGATAAGAAAATATAAATCCATCTATTTGGCCTTTTTAGGATAATTTAGGTATACGATGAGTCTCGTAAAATGAGCCTTAAAAAGACATTAGTTAGGCTTAAGAGATCATTAGATACGTCGATATTGATAAATAGAAGCACTGGTCTTTAAGGATGGTGTACTGAATGAACAAGCTATTGAGAGGAGTCCAAATGAAAAAGAGAGTTGGTCTTTATGTTCTGGCTGTATCTATATTCTGTCTATCCTTTGGGGCGGTATCAGCAGAGGCCAGAATGGAGATAAGCAAGCCGCAGTGGCAGGTGCAGACCAGCCTGAACCCCGATTCCACGCACGATATTCTGCATGGAGTAGCGGGCCTCTCCTCCAACGAAGCCTGGGTGGTGGGGGAGTACAGTGCTAAAACAAAAAGTGCCCTGGTTGAGCATTGGGATGGAAAGGCCTGGAAAGTGTTTCCGAGCGCGACCTCCAGCTCATCTGTTGATCTTTATGGGGCAGCCGGTATCTCTTCTAAAGACGTGTGGGCGGTTGGCAACTACAACGCGCAGTCGGATGCTCATACGCCGTTGATTGAGCACTGGGATGGGAAAGTCTGGAAAAAAATTCAGGCAGCGGCCATTGGCCTGTATGTCTACTTGAAAAGTGTCTCAGTGGTTGCGGCGAATGATGTTTGGGCTGTTGGGTATGCTGGCAATCCTCAGACCTACGGGACTGATACCGTGACATTGCATTGGGATGGCGCTCATTGGAGCCGGATAGCCAGCCCGAATCCTGGAACCTCATATAATGAGCTGTTTGGAGTGAAGGCTCTGGCGAAAAACAATGTCTGGGCGGTCGGTCATTTTGAGGGTGGTACCTCAACCTCTGAGAATGCTTTAGTTGAGCACTGGGATGGGAAGACCTGGAAGGTTGTCCCCAGCCCGAATCCTGGTTCGCTTGGAAGTGTTCTCTCCAGCATTAGTGGTACAGGGAGTGGAGATGTCTGGGCCGTTGGTCACAGCACGGAACACACAACCACAGTTCCTGGCTTTACCACCCAACCTGTCCTGGAGCATTGGAACGGTACTGGCTGGAGCATTGTTGCTAATCCAACCCTGGTGGGCGTTTCAAACTTTCTATATGCGGTCAAGGCTGTTACTGCTAGCAATGTTTGGGCGGTTGGTTTTAGCTCGGACCAGAGCCGTGCGATTATCGAGCATTGGGACGGACACACCTGGAGTAGCATTAACTCGCCGCATCCTGGTGACTATGAGACCCTGGACGGTCTTGATGCGCTTGGGAGTACCCAGCTTATGGCGGTTGGTTCACTGAAGGGTAGCCAGACTCTGGTGGAGACGTATCAGTAAAAAGGTAAAAAGAAAGGGCGCGGCCTTACAGGTCGTGCCCTTTTGTTGTGTAGTGATTAGTAAATGGCTACAATTGTATTCCAGCCAGTATTGCTATAGACCCAACCTTCATTATCGGTTGACAGGTTAATGCAGCCATGACTACCGGTTGGTGCTCCACCGTCATCATGAGGGAATTGAGTGCCTGGACCATAGTTACTGCGCCAGGGGGCGTCGTGGACAAAGTAGCCACCGGCCTCGTACAGAATGGCGTAGTTAGCTTTGGAGTCGGGATACCAGAAAGGCGAGTCTTTAGGATCACTAGATTTGAAAGTGAAAGGCGACTGTCGATCCAGCACACCGAAGACACCTGGTTCCGATGGACGCTCGTAGCGGCCAGTCGTCACAGGAATAACCTTAACCAGCTTCCCATTCTCATAGACGCGCATCGTCTGCTCAATCATTGAGACCATCAATACCTGTCGGTTACCTAGCTTATAATGGTCCAGCAGCTTCTTATCCGTCTCATGAGGCTTATCTGAAGGGGTTTTATCGCCAAAGTTTTGTTTGAGAAGATCAAAGTTAAACCTGGCATTATTGATTTCGTCGATCATCCCCTGGTAATCATTAGCTGACTGTGCCTGCCCCATATTCACGTCCATATCTCCGCCCAGACCTTTATCCTGATAGCCGGTGGCGTAGGGATAGGTCTGCCCATCGAACTGGTCGTGATAGGGGTTCTTGCTCATCCAGTCATCGACTTCACTATGATACTGTTTCAGCAGAGAGGTTGCCTCTCCTTTGACCAGATCCAGGTGCATCGAGCCCGTATCATTGTCGAGTTGCTTGGAGAAAGACTGGTAATCCTTTGGTGTTTTTGCGCTATCAAGCGTAGTTTTATCAGTCGAATATTTTTTCTCATAATCATCGGTCTTGATGCCATAATTCTTGAGCTGGTCGATCTGGCTCTGGAAGTCCCGTAGGCGGGCCGCGCCAACATACGGTATCGCCTGAGTAGAGGTTACAGCAGCTTGTTGATATTGAGCGTCGATCATTGTTTTAATGTGGTTAATATCGTCAGGATTATGGATAGCGTTCAACGATTGAACATCGTCCTGATACTGCTGCTGTATAGCTGTCGTGTCCAGGCGGGCATTCTTCATATCAGTGATTGACTGCTTGAAGTTATCCAGCTTTGAGAATGTAGGCTGAAGACCATTCAAGGTATCAGTCGCGCTACCAGCTTCTGTAGAGATCGCCTGATAATCTTTAGGGTACTGTGCTTTAGAGAGGTTGGTCTGACTGGTATTGAATTTTTGTGAGAAGTAGCCAACATCAACCTTATTTTTGTTGCGCTCACGGTTCAGGGCCTGCTGAAACTGTTGCATATTGCCCTGGGCCTTCGACTTATCTTGATCTGTTGTGGTCGAAATGATTCCCTGGGTTTCTGTAGTGAGCTGATGATAGCGCATCGCAAGGTTACGATTGTAATCGGTGACCGACTGATCAAAGAACATGCTCAGAGGTGCATGTGTATTGTCGAGCTGATCCTTCTGCTTCTGGATAGATGCCAGCTTTGTGGATGGCACCCCGATAGCTAGAGCCTGTTGCAGTGTTTGTGTTAATTGAGTGTGTGCCTGTGAGGCCTGCTGCTGAACAGAAGCGTCACCGCCGCAAGCACTGAGCAGGAGCATGAGAGAAAGCAATCCTCCCGCCAGTGTTCCCCGAAGCGCGCATTGCGAAGAGCGAGTCAGAGATTTTCGCATCGTCGATATCCTCCTGCCGTAAAGGGCTGGTGGCTTCCATAATACTTTCATAAATTTTTATAGTTATTTGTAATACGCATAGAGCCAGGTAAACAGATCGGGATAAAGGAGTGTATATCACCTTATCGTAAATAAGGCTAATCAGGCAATAAACATCTCTCTAAAAAGTCTGAAACTACAAATTTCCCGAAAACTTGTTATGAAATCTCTGGAATGAAGAGGCGTAAGTATTTTTTTTACTATAACACATTTATACCTTATAAATTGGTGGAGATGCAAGCCTTTTTTATTAATACACGATGACGGTTGTGTCCCACCCTGTGTTATTGAAGATCCATTTTTCGTCTGGTCTGGCTAGATTAATGCAGCCGTGGCTGCCTGTCTCCGCTCCTGGTGCATCGGGATGGGGAAATTGCGTTCCTGGCCCGTAGATGTTGCGCCATGGAGCGTCATGAATAAAATACCCATTTACCTCGTACTGGATCGCATAGCTGACTGGGGAGGGTTCATAATAGAAGGGGGAGTCCTGGGAATCATCGGAGACAAAAGTGAAGGGCGATTTCCTGTCAAGGACCTTCCACATACCAGCCTCCGAAGGCCGTTCGTAGCGGCCTGTAGTAACTGAGAATGTATGTTGCAGCTTCCCATGATTGTAGATGCGCATCGTTTGCTCAGTCATAGAGATCACCATCACCTGGCTGTTTTGGAGTTTATAATAATTGATCAGCGTCTGATCTGCTTTATGTGGCTGGTTGGAGGGTGTATGATCCTCGAAATTACTTTTTAGCATCTCGAAGTTGAGGAGGGCTCCACGAGCCAGATCCTGGACCGCTCGAAAATCATTAGCTGTCTGGGCATTTGAGAAAGCGGTATCCAGATCGCCTCCGGTTCCTTTCTCTTGGTAGCCAGCGGTATACGCATAGTAATGTCTATCGTGGGGATCATGATACATATGGCTTCTGGTCCAGGATTTCACCTCTTGATGGAACTGCTTGATCAACGCATCGTCCTGCATTTTAAGTAGATCGGTACGCATAGACCCCATATCTTTCATGATCACAGGGGAGAAATTCTGGAAATCCTGGCGCGAGTGTGCGCTTTGCATATGTTGTTGATCACTCTGAAACTTCTGTTGATACTTTGTGACATTCACTCCGTACTGTTTTAATTGTGTAATCTGAAGCTGAAAATCGTTTAAGCGAGCATGAGCAAGATAGGGTATCGCAAGGGTATCGCTAACTATAAGTTGTTGCTGTTGAGCGGTAATGCTATCCTGAAGTTTTTGGGCGTCATCAGGAGTTTTGAGCAGGTTTAATTTCTGTTGATCAAGCGTATAATATTTCTGGAGCGCACTGGTATCCAGGCGATCCTTTTGTATAGCTGTGATAGCGGTCCCAAAAGTGTCCATCTGTCTAATTATTGGTTGAACCTGATCGAGAGCCTCGGCTCCGGTTCTGGCGCTCTCACTGATCGCGCTATAATCGCGAGGAAATCGAGCCCGAGAAAACCCTTGTTGGTTCTGGCGATACTGGGTTTGGAAATAGAGCATATTTAGCTTATTCTGGCTGGTGACGAGGCTCTTCTCAAAGTGTTGAAGATCCCTTTGGGCCTGGACACGAGTCTTCTGAGTGGTTGTAGTGATAATTCTCTGGGTCTGGACTGTTAGCTGTTGATAGCGGCGAGTAAGATTTTGATGATAGCGGGTTGCGGGTTGACTATCGAAAAGTTCAAAGGGCTCGCTTGAGCTATCCAGCAACTTTTTTTGATCAAAGATCGAGGTTAGATCCGAGTGTGACATCCCAATCTGTAGGGCCTGATCCAGCATTGTTTCCAGTCGGATGCGAGCAGATGTGGATTGTTCGGTTGCACCCGAACCAGCGCCGCAGCCGCCGATCAGAAGTGAGAGGCTGATTAGCAATCCAGTGACAATCCTATATATCAAGTTTTGTAGAGGCAAAATGGCGCGTGGGCGAGGCATAACAGATATCCTCCTCAGTAAGAAGAGCATTCTCAAAAATGGCAGAGAGCGTTCTTAGAATTTCAAAATTTACGTTTAGATAATAGTATCGTCAGTATTACCAGATTTCTTTTGTATTTTATGATTTTTGATATATTGAACCAATGATTATAAATATATTTATATTAGAAAGATAGGAATGAGTTGATAAAAAAGAAGTTATGAGAAGATTGAGTAGCGGAGCACTCAATCTTCTCCGCTGTTTGTTGCTCTAGTGTCCGAAAAGCCAGCCGCCATTTATATTCAAGACCTCACCTGTGACAAATGAGGCTTCTGGCGAGGCTAGATAATAGATAGCTGCCGCGATATCTTCAGCTTTTCCCCCACGACCCACAGGCGTCTGCGATACGATCTCGTTAACTCGTTCCTGAGGCCAGTCTCCAGTAAAGCCTGTTTCCGCAATAAAGCCTGGAGCGATCGCGTTAACAGTGATTCCCTCAGAACTGAGCTCGCGAGCCAGACCATAAGTCATACCCAGTACTCCGGCTTTGGCGGCTGCGTAAGCTGTTGAGCCCGATTTACTTCCACCAGTAAATGCAGCGATCGAACTAATCGAAATAATTCTTCCACCTGGTCGCGGCAAGTGAGGAGCGATCGCCGCTGCCATTAGAAAGCAGCCTGTGAGATTAGCGGCCAGAACCGCATCCCAGGCTGCTACTGCTTTATCAAAAGGCATAGAGGTTTCAACACCCAGCACGGAGCCGGCGCAGTTTACCAGTACATCAATTTGTTGCTGCTCCTCAAAAATCTCTTGTACAACTTGCTGTACCTGATCTTTCTGGCTGACATCGGCCTGTTTCCAACTTGTCAGAGTACCTGGAGTACGGGTAGCCCGTTCCAGCTTCTCCCGCTCACGTCCAATAATTACAACTCGATCCCCTGACTGGGTGAATGTGTGGGCGGCGGCCAATCCTATTCCACTGCTTCCACCTGTAATCACAATTACACGTTGCCTGCTCATCTTCATCTTCCTTATCTGTATTTCTATAGAAACATTTGCGGTATTTAGTTTAAAGCTCCATAATAAGTATGTCCAATATATCTTTCATGGTTAATTGATATGCAAAGGATATTAGTTAATGGAACTGCGCCATGTTCGGTATTTTGTTGCAGTTGCAGAAGAGCTTCATTTTGGACGTGCTGCTGAGCGTTTACAGATGGCTCAGCCGCCTCTCAGCCAGCAGATCCAGGATCTTGAACGTGAGTTGGAAGTCCAATTATTTACCAGGACAAAGCGAACGGTAACATTAACAGCGGCAGGTGAGGCTTTTCTAATTGAGGCCCGGTTACTATTGCATCAAGCTGATTACATGATATCAGTGGCCCGAAGAGCGGCTAAAGGAGAGATTGGGCATCTAGGGATGAGTTTTGTCGGTTCAGCCTGTTATAAAGTCCTACCAGAAATTGTACAAAATTTTCGTGCGCGCTATCCAGAAATATCTTTGATGTTGCATCAGTTGACAACCTCACAACAGATAGAGGCATTACAACAAAAGCAGGTTCAAGTTGGAATTTTGCGCCCACCTTTTGCCGATACTGGTCTGGAATCTTTGTGTATCGCCAGAGAGAGGTTGATTCTGGCCCTGCCTGAGCATCACCGGCTGGCGCGACAGCAGCGTATCCCTCTTCAAGAAATCATTGATGAGCCATTTATTCTTTTTCCATCGGAGCAAGGACTGGGCTTTTATCATCAGATCCTGGGCCTCTGCCTGGATGCTGGTTTTGTGCCAGAGGTAGTGCAAGAAGCGGCTGAGATGCAGACGATTGTCAGTCTGGTCGCGACGGGTATCGGTCTGTCTTTAGTGCCAGACTCACTGAGGCATTTGCAGCGGACCGGCGTCGTTTATCGTGATCTTGTAGAGGCGAGCCCATTATTAGAGGTAAGGATAGTCTGGCGAAACGATGACTCCTCACCTGTACTTCGCAGCTTTCTGGATAGCGTCCACGCGTATTTAAGATCCAGAGGCTGACCGCGAGCTTTTCTTTTCCTTGTGCTCTTGAGGGTTTTCGTCCAGAGGGCCAGGCAGGGCCTGTTCCGCCCGCTTCTCCCACTTTTTCTCATTTTTTCTGAGAAAAATAAACATGGTGACTAGAATAATCAAGGCAAGTACGATTGTGATAATGCCGACCGGCCCAGTCAGGCGCTCGACGTTGTTACCAAGGATGTAGCCACCAGTCCCGTAGACTGCCGCCCAGATGATACCGCCCAGAGCATTAAAAAGTAAAAAGCTGGGCCAGCGCATCTTATTTGTCCCCGCTAGGAAGGCCGCCCAGGCTCGTAAGACCGCAACAAAGCGGCCAAAGAATACGACTTTGCCCCCATGTTGCATAAATAGATACTGCCCCAGTTTCATCTTTTTCTCATCTAATTTTACATAACGACCATAGCGGCGCAGTAATCTGTAGCCGCCCTCGCGTCCAACCCAGAAGCCGAGATTATCACCAAGAATCGCACCACCCGCCGCCGCCAGGATAATCAGGGGAAGTGAGAGCCTGTGGCTGGTCCCGGCGGAGATGGCGGCTGCTAAAAGCATTGTTTCCCCAGGAAAGGGGATGCCTGTACTTTCAATGGTGACAAACAGGAATACAGCCCAATAGCCATAGTTTGCCAGTAGTTCCGTAACATTCGACGTAGCGATTTGTAACATATATACGCGCTTTCTCTCTTTATATAAAAATATCATGATAGGCAGATCCAGGGGTAAGGCATTATATATAAAACGGTTCTCGGCCTGAGTATATATACAATCGCGATCCAGATCGCGATTTTGTCATTTTATATTATCTTTAGTAGCTTTACGTACAAAACGTCTCTATCTCCCGTCATTTATTGTGTTTATCTATAGAGATCACAAAAACGTTTGAGCAAGTGAGTTAGGGATGACATAATTACAGACCGTCTTTCAACGTCAGGTGCTACGAACTTTTGATAACGTGGATGCCATCGTCTTTAGGCATTTTCATCATACGTATTCGCAGATGCATCAGGGAGTGTTGCTCTTTAATCTCGGATCTATCATGTCACGGTGGAAAATATTCGGGAGCAGATGCTCAAGGCCGCTCACCATTGCAACCCTTCTATCTTCAGAGGGCGATGCTCCTGGGCGAATCAGCTTCCTACGGTTGGAATGTTTACCATTGAGAACGGCCAGATTACCCCTGAGATCCTCCCCCTCAATTTGGAAACACCTTGAAGCAAAAAGGTTCCATCGAGAAAATCTTGATTATCCATCCTTTTTCTGTTAATCTTTATCCAGAAAGTCTTATGAGTCAACAAACAAAGGAGAATTCCATGCCGGTTGAAATGGCTGCCGATGATCCTCGTGGCTGTGTTGCCCAGGGTCGGATTCTGCCCATTTTCAAACGGAATGTGAGGTAGATACAAACAGATTTCGCGAAAGCACAGAGGCTGTGGGCAACCTATTTATTGATCATTTCGCTCCCTCTGTGCTTTTTTGTTGCCTGTTTGTGGTCTCACAGATTGATTGGAGTTTTCCCTATGTCTAAAAATAAAGCAAGCACCTCGCGTTTTGTGGATATAACTGGCAGGCAACGCCGGCATTTCTGGAGTGTGATTCTGGTTTTTTCGGGTCTGGGCTTGAATGTGGGGGTCTGGACGGTGTTGGTCGCGGATCTGGCGAATGCCCTCAGGCTTTCTCCCGTTCAACTGGGCTTCGCGATCTCCTGTTTCTCCTCGGCTGGCATTGTCTCGCTTTTCGCTGGTGGCCCTTTCGCGGATCGCCTGACGCGTCGTCAGCTTCTGGCGATCGGTGTGAGTGGGCCTGGCCTCTTTTTTGGAGGTCTCGCCCTGGCTTCCAACTATCCACTTTTGCTGGTGATCCTCCTATTTGGTGGGGCCTGCTCCAGTTGCTATGATCTGGCCGCTAACACCCTGGGAGGAGATTTCGAGCGACAGTATCAAAGTAAGAGTATGACCCAGTTCCATTCAGGATTTAGCGGGGGAGCTGCCCTGGGCGCGCTTGTGAGCGCGGTTACTTTGAATGCTCACATCAGCTTTCGGATAGTTTACGCCGCAACGGGCCTGTTCTTCCTTGTACTGGCAATTGCAGTGTGGTTGTTACCCCTTGTTTCGGTATCTCAGAGTTCTCTCGAACTGAAAGAGCAGAGATCCGCCAAAGGGGCCGTACCTTCAATTCTTGCACTTTTTCTGACGCCTATAGTACTGCTGGCAACGGCGCTGGTCTGTCTCTCATTTTTCACAGATGGAGCGCTTGAGGGCTATATCTCGGTCTATCTGCGAGATTTATTGGGATCAGGGGTGCTGTTGAGCGGAATTGGGATCGCGGCCTTTTATCTGGTCGGGATGCTGGGCCGCCTGGGGAGCACGGCGGCTTTGCGACGCTTTGGGGACCGACCAATCATTACAATCGCGGCCCTGATTTCGTTTGCTGGCCTGGCAATCTCGCTTGCCACAACCTCCGCTTCCCTCGCCGTGGCTGGCCTGATCCTGGTTGGATTGGGCCAGGCTCCGCTGGTGCCGACAGCCTTTTCGCAGGCCGCGCAAGTAGGATCAGATCAGGCTGTGCGAGCCGTGGCCCTGGTAACGGCCTGTGGCTACTCAATCTTTCTGGTCAGTCCGCTATTGATCGGTCTGTTGGCGGATAGGGTAACGCTGAGAGGGGCCCTGCTGCTGACGCTTGCAACCTCGCTCTGCGTCGTGCTGATCGCACAGCGTCTCCCGAAGGATCACCATGCGGATCAGCCAGCGGCTTAATATCTCATTTCATATTGAACGTTTTTGTTGCCCTCTATCAACGCAGAAGTGAGAGATGGACCGTGCGATCGCGGGGACCGTCCAGCTCTACCAGAACGATTTCCTGCCACGTCCCGAGCTTAAGTTCGCCGTTACTAAAAGGTACCATCACTGAGGGACCGATGATAGAGGAGAGAATATGGTCGGGTGCGTGCTTAGGATTGTGGGGATGCCGATAGCGAATATCTGGCTGAATATGTCGCAGAGCGTCGATAAAATCCTGATCAGTGCCGGGGTCCAGATCAGCGGTGGTGATGGAGCAGGTAGTGTGGGCGGCGAAGACCACACAGATCCCTTCCTTGGCCTGCTCCTCCTGTATATATTGCTGAACTCTACTCGTAATATTGATAATCTGATCCTTTTTCTCTGTACGCACCCCGATAGTCTTCATAACGTATGTTATCCTTCCCTTGTATCTATATTTAGATAGCCCTGTACCTCAAAGGCTGCTTTCTTGCATAACGTACAAGGGACCTATGAATGCGACAGATCCTGAAAAATAAAAGGTATCTAGGAGAGTATGTTGTGAAATTTAATGCTTTAATTCCAGAATTGAGTGTCTCAGATTTTGAGCGCAGTCTGGCTTTTTATATTGAGATCTTAGGCTTTCATATTGAGTATCAGCGGCCAGAAGAGAGATTTGCTTTTCTGGGGTATGAAGAAGTCCAGTTGATGATAGAGCAGGAGCACGGCTCCTGGCAGACAGCTCCGCTTGAGCAGCCTTATGGGCGTGGTAGTAACTTCCAGATGGAGATCTCTTCCCTGGAACCTCTTCTGACCTCTTTAGGTAAACATAACTATAAGCTATTTCGAGAGCCAGAAGATAGCTGGTATCGTCAGGATCAGGTTCTGCTGGGACAACGCGAGTTTCTGGTGCAGGACCCGTATGGATATCTATTGCGCTTCAGCCAGTTCTTAGAAGAGAAACCAGTCACAGATTAAAGAATAGCCTTCCTGTTAATTGTAAAATCAGCTTTTAATTGTTGAATTTGCATGTAACTAGAGGCTAGAGAAAGTTGCAAAAACATCAATACTATTCCTTCTTTCTCTGCTTCCGCTTTGACCGCCATTATAAATTGTAAGAGCGCGGGAGATAACTCGCCACCGCGAGGATGCCGTACCACTGCACTCTCACGAGAGAGAAGGGGAAGATCACTAACTTTAATCTCTACAACCTTTCCTGCCGCGATCTCCTCTGCTACAAATCCTCTGGTGAAGAAGCCGACTCCTATACCTTGTAACAGGAGAGAGCGTGCCATCATAATAGGGACTTCTATAACAGTCTTTGTATCTTTCATATTTTTCGATCGAGATGATAGGTAAAATCATCTTGTTCTATTCTACATCTCCGTATATGCTAAATCTATCTCTTGATATCCATAATAAAGAAAGAAAAAGGAAAAAAAGTAAAAGATAATGCGGGCTATTCAGATACAAAGGGATGGCGGTCAGCGAAAAGCGTGCGCTAGCCTGTTCGCTTGGAGCAGATATTGCGATTGAACCGACTTTAGAGGAGTTAACCGAAAATTTACTAAAGGCTAATGGGGGGCGGGAGATAGATCTAATACTAGAGATGACAGGTGGGGTGGTGTTTGAGCAATCTTTAGCCGCTCTAGCCCCTTTCGGAAGATTAGTAGCATATGGTCAAGCATCAGATCAAGGTAACCAAATTTCAAGTGATGCACTGATGGATTTTTCCCGTACGGTTGCTGGTTTCTGGCTGTACCATTGTTTTGGGCACTCAGCATTAATGGATGATGTACTTACTAAACTGTTCCAGCATGTGATGAATGGTACTTTGCGTGTTGTCGTAGGAGCAACATATCCACTTACTCAAGTAGCGCAAGCACACCATGATCTTGAAACGCGTCAGACAGTTGGGAAATTGCTTTTAGATGTTTCCTGCTAATTGATACACACTAAGATTGCAGATTTTTTCCAAAGGGGCTAAAAGATGGAAAGCATGAAGAT
>CAXTTV010000069.1:0-9635 GCA_964247295.1 uncultured Ktedonobacteraceae bacterium
GGTCAAATTGCATCTGAACAATAGCGATCTTCATGGCGATTATAGTGGGCGCATTCAGACCAGCGATCAACAATTCCCTTATCGCTACAAGATACATATCAAGGGAGAGGGTCGCGAGAGCGCATTTACTGCCGACGGACATATTGAACTACAGGCTGAGGACGAAGGGAAACGGACGATCATTGCGTATCAAGGGACGCTTAATATTCATAAATTGGACGATCACATCCCTATGCCCATCATTAAGGGCGCGCTGATGCTGTATATTCAGCAATTCTTTAATGGTCTCGCTGAGTATCTACGCAGTACATCGGCTTCCTTTGAACTAACTTCCAAGAGCAGCCAGAACGGCAAAATTATCTTCCTGCCGGAACAGGAAGGCGAGAAAAGATCCTTGCTGACGCGTCTGCTTCAACGTTTAGGGTTTCAAAAACAGAACACGGTCCAGCGGCAAGTGTGGGCCACGCGCACTCGAAGGATTGGCTTTGCCTCGGTGCTACTATTGCTGGTCTGGTTAGGAACTCGTCTGCCACGCCTCTTTAGCAAGTAATAGAAGAGGCGGCAGTCAAGCTTGACTGCCGCCCCCATTCAATACAAATCATTATGGCTCCATCATGGCCCGTAGACGCGCCTTCCAATCGCTCGCATCATCAGTATCCTCTGTCTCCCCAACCGTCCAGCTCCGAGAACCATCATCCCGACGGGATGGGGTCGCCAGTTGGACATGAGACTCGTGATCACTCAGGTTACGCAATGCGGTCTGAGCTGCCTTACGCACATCCTGGACAGGATCATTCAGTAGAGGCTGAATCTGCTCAAAGCTCTGCTTCGCATCCATCCGCCCCAGCGCTCGTAGTGTAGCGGAACGCTCATCTGAGGTGACCGCCTGGAGCAGCGGAAGCATATCTGGAACCAGCTCAACGAGCGAGAGATCAGCAATCAACCTCAGAAGACGGCTTCTACGCATCGGTGAGACGAGTAGCTGAAGTGCCTGACGACAATCCCGGCGGATCTGATCATCGCTTAACAATCCCTGCTGCTGGGCCTCAGCCATTGTTACTTCGGGAGAGGCCTGGGCTGTTCCTCGTAGAAACGGTTCAATCCATTCGGCCACAGGATCGCCCTCCTCCTCCCAGTGCTCGTGCAAACGTAAAGCCCAGGAATAATGCTGCTCCAACCACGTATAGAGCGCTAGCGTCATCTCGGCATCGCGTGCGGCATAGGCGACCATCGCGGGGGGCAGGGGCCGCCGGGTCCAATCGGTTCGCTGCAAACTTTTGTCCAGACGAATATTTAGAGCCCTTTGCAACATCACTGCCAGAGAAGACTCGTGTTGCCCAAAAATCGAGCGGCTGGCAGCCTCCAGATCCATATAATGGGCCACCTGGAGACCACGCTCCGACATCACACGCAGGTCCGCACCCGCGCCATGAAGCAGAACACAATACTCGGGGTCCGCCATTAACGTAGCGAGAGGAGAAAGATCATTGAGGCGCAGCGCATCCACTACAAAACAATGGCCTTTCACCGCTAGCTGCACAAGAGCAAGGCGATGAGAAGGCCCACCCTGCTCACGAGTCCTTATCTGGGTAAATTCGGAATCAACTGCTATAATCTGGGATTGCTGGAGAACATCGACCGCATAGAGCAACTGGTCCACGCGGTCCACCCATAATCGCTCACTCTTCTCGGGAGGAGGATTGGGGGCCGGGCTTTCTCCAAGGTATCCGATTGGCAGCTTTTCATTCTCAACTGCATATGGAGGTGGTACTCTATCGTTCAAATTGACTCGCTATTCTACATCAACCGTGAAAAATTACACGACATTTGAATGCTACCACTATAGCAGATTTTTCTCCAAACGTATAGCCGTAGGCAAGCGAGTCTGTTGGGAAAGTCAGGAAGGGTCTTCTCACACGGTGCCATCGTCCGTAGATCGGGTCGCGTGCGGACCCGTGCCCAGGGGAGCCATGACGGGTGCCACGAAGAGGAAACGGTGGGCCATCTCGTCGCGCCGCTGGGCTGCGGGTCCCAGACGTTTCCGCTTCGTGCGAAGGTGCGTGCGTACACTCCGTCTCCACGGGTCCACACGTGACCCGACCTCCCCCATTCGACTCTCTCCCTGCACAGGCACACCTTCTTCTTGTCCCAACAGAGTCGCAAGCGTCCCTCCGGGAGATGAGAATGGTGGAATGAAGATGCGCCCCTCGGGGCGAGATGGTGTACCAGTCGTAGGAAAGCGCGTTCACGTGCGCCAGGAAAACCCATCAAGACACATGTGAACGTGCTTTCTACCCAAGGGCGGCTTCATAGGGCTTGTCGACCAGTTCCAGGCGACCATCCTCAATATGAATAATCAGACCGTAGACAGGAATAGTGTGAGGTAGATAGGGATGGTGACGGATAAAAGAGACAACCTGATGAACATTGATGTGCAGATCATCAAAGGCCCCGATCCAACGCGCCAGCCCTGTAGTATCTATAAGCCCCTCATGCTGAATAATTGCGTCAGGATCAACTCCATGCGCGCGTATCGAGCCTGCCAGTTTCTCAGCATTCACATTATTCAAACCACAGCCAGTATGCCCAATCACAAAGATTTTATCGACACCCAGAAGATAGATGCTCCCGGCCAGAGAGCGGATCAGGTCATTTGTTCCTTTCTCGCGATCGGTTGTCGAGACGGTCGCACCCGCCGTTCGTAGTTCCACTACATCCCCTCGATGAATACCTAACGCTGGCTCTAACATCTCTACCAGACGACAATCCATGCAGGTAACGATCGCGGTATGTTTTTGAGGAAGGTGCCCAATCGCTGAAAACTCTTTTCGCTGCAAAAACTGCTGATTATTCTTCAAAATATCTTCCAGCATTCCCATTTCCTCCTGAGAATTGAAATATTCTTTGTTATCACATCACAGTGTCGATTGAATATAGCATATGGCTACTATAGAATTCAACAAACAATTTTTGATTCGCACCGCATCGTGAGGGCGTTTGTGATAAAATAGGGGTAATCTTTAATCTCAGCGCAGACTTATTCTTTTCAGAAAGCAATCTATGAGCAATTCTAGAAAATTCCGCTATCAAAAGATGACGTTGTTAACTTTACCTCTCTGTCTGCTGATACTCCTGACTTCCTGCGGCGGCTCACCTGAAACACAGAGCACCTCGCTAACTATACACCAGACTCCCCTTCCCAAAGGTCCGATTACATATATCGCTCTCGGGGCTTCGGATGCGGTTGGAGTCGGTAGCAAGGAACCGGGATCACAGGGATATGTGCCGCTACTCGCTCAGAAGCTTCCAAAGGGCTCGCATGTAGTAAATCTAGGGATCAGCGGTATCCATCTTAAGGGGGCAATCGATCAGGAGCTGCCGATCGCGACCACCTCTTCACCTGACCTGGTGACGATCTGGCTGGTCGCCAACGATTTCATCGGAGGGGTCTCTTACGATAGCTATATGCACGATCTGGACAGGCTGTTAAGCGAGCTTAAACGTTCAACCCACGCCAGAATTGTGATGGCGAACTTGCCTGACCTTACAAAACTTCCGCTTCTCTCCAATCAGAGTCAGGCGCGCAAAGCGCAGATTCAACAGACGATTCAACGTTGGAACACAAGTATAGATCAGACCGCGAAAAAATATGATGTCACGGTGGTTGATCTCTATAGTCATAATAGCCAGATCACAGCCCATCCAGAATATATCAGTGGGGATGGCTTCCATCCCAGTCCGGCGGGCTACGTTCAGCTTGCCAACTACTTTTGGGAGACGATCAAATAACCGAAGCCAGGAAGCCTCAGCTTCCTGGCTTCTATTCTAGCTGAACCTTAGATGACGACGTTGGCCTCACCCTCTTCAATGAAGATCACTCGCTCACAAATATTGGTGCAGTGGTCAGCAACACGCTCTAGCTTGTGCGCGATCCATAAAAGATACGTCATCCGTTGAAGAATGAGTGCGTCCTTCTGCAAAGCGGGGATAGCACGAACGGCAGTCTGCATCGCCATAAGATCATGACGAACCAGATGATAGCGCACATCCACGACATCGTCCTCCTGCCAGATCTGTCTGGCCTTCTCGACGCTACGCTCTTTAAAAGCTTCCATGGTCCCCTGCAAAATCCTGCGTGCCTCGTAACCAAGGTCCAGCAAACCCTTTAAAATTGAGGACTCGGTGACTTCGTGCGCGGGAATCTGTACCTTGGAGTTGCCATCCATCTCAGTCTCTGTAGCCGCCTCAGCATCGATCTTAAGATCCTGAGCCGGCTGCGAAGAGCGGAGCGGCGACATCCGCAACATAATCTGGGCGATACCGGCGGCCCCGTCTCCGGTCCGCTCCAGATCTCCCCCGATTGCTAGAGCGGCGGTAAGATAACGGAGATCACGGCTACCCAGTGGCTGTTGCATCGTTAATAAGCGAATCGTATGCTCTTCGATCGCGACCCGCAGTCCATCAATTAAAGTATCTGACTCAATAACCATGCCGGCTTTTGCCTGATCACTGGTCTCAAGAGCGTCGAGGGCCCGCTCTAACGCATGATCAACAAGCGAGCCAAGCTCCATAATCTGAAAGTCCAGCTTCTGTAGCTCCTGGTCTAAATAAGTCCTGGTCATAAGGAAATATCCTCCATTTTCGGTTTGTACCCAAGGGGAAAGATAGATATGATTAAGCATTGAAACCGCATCATCATTGCTGATTCAAATGTAACACATTCATCTTAGAAAAGATAGGTCTATCTGTAAATACTTCTTCTATTCTCTAGGGATTGGTCTATAATTAGTATATATTGACAATGAATATTTATAAATGTTACACTTTTTAGTAAAGTATGCATAGATAGAGGAGACTATAAAACGTATGAATACGAAACGTATGATGGGCATCTTCGCCCACCCGGATGACGAAGGGACAATGGCCGGCGCGATCTTGAAGTATAAAGCCGAGGGGGCTGACGTTGGAATGATTTGCGCTACGCGCGGCGAGGTAGGAGAGATCGCTGATCCCTCTCTTGCGACGCCTGAAAATCTCGGTCAGGTTCGTGAGGGGGAGCTACGCAATGCCCTAAAGATGCTGGGCATCCCCGATAGCCAGATCTGGTTCCTGGACTACCGGGACTCAGGTATGGTGGGGACAGCGGACAATGAGAACCCCCGCGCTTTCCGGAACGCGGATGCCAATGAGGTGATCGGTAAACTGGTAAAGACGCTTCGCGAGTTCAAGCCTCAAGTGGTGGTCACCTTCGATAAAACCGGCGGGTATGGGCATCCCGATCATATTACGATTCACCATTACGCGACCGAAGCCTTTAAGGCGGCGGGCGATCCCACTAAATATCCTGAAGCAGGAGAGCCCTTTGCTCCCTCCAAGCTCTATTACACGGCCTTTCCACGTAGCTTTTTTAAGAAGATCGCTGAATGGATGAACACCCACAATCCAAACAGTATGCTACGGAGCGCCGATCAAGACACATTGGGGACGCCAGATGAGAATATCAGCGTCACGCTCAATGTGGAGCAGTGGATTCCGACGAAAACGCGTTCGTGGGCTGAGCACAAAACGCAGAAAGGGACAACCGCGCCGATGGAAGCGATGCCGGAGGATCTACGTCGACAATGGAATGGCAACGAGACCTTTGAGTTAGGAGCGTCGCGAGTCGGCCCCGATAAACCGGGCGAGAATGATCTTTTCGCCGGTGTGTAATCTATGATGCCATTGTAGGAAAGCCCGTTCAGGTGCTTTCCTACACGCACCTGAACGGGCTTTCCTACGACTATTTACGACCAAGCTTCGCCATCACAGCACCCTTCAACATCCCGATCTCCTCTACCTTGAAGACTAAAATTCCTCCCAGATAGACGACCAGGGCCGCGCCACCCGCGATCACGACGGTCAAAATCTGCCCAACCAGCGTATGCAGTGAGAAGATGGCAAACCCACTCATCGCCTGGAGCAGTCCCCAGGCCACAAGCCCCATCGCGGCTGAGGCAATAGAGATCTTGAGGATCGCTGGAAGGGTCTTCCGCATGTTTAATGAGCCGAAGAACCGCAGGAACAGGGCCAGCAAGATGATCCCATGCATGGAGATCTGCACGGTGTTGGCGAAGGCCAGGGCCGGCATCCCAATCGTTCGGAAGGTTGGCAGCGCCACTACGGCGTATAAACCATAGCTGATAAACCCGACGATGACAGGCACAATGGTGTTCTTACGCGCGTAGAAGGCGAACATCACCAGTTGATCCACCACCTGAAAGGGCAACTGATAGGCGTAGTTCTGGAGGGCCAGGGCAGCCAATCCCGCGTCTTGAGCGGTATAATGGCGATGCTCAAAGATCAATGAGGTAATTGGGTGTTGCAGGATAATCAGTCCAACGGCGGCGGGAATCATCAACAGGAGCCCGAGGCGAATACCCATAAGCAGGGTCTCTTTGAAACGACTATCGTCGCCTGATGTGGCCATCTGCGAAAGGGTTGGCAGGATCGCGAAGGAGAGCGCGGTTGAAACCAGCCCTTGTGGAAACTGAACTAAGGTGGTCGCCATCTTCATGCCGGTCCAGTTGGCGGCGGGATCTCCTGGCGTATGACTCGCCAGGGTCTGGTCCAGAAAGACAAAGAATGCGCTAACCAGATAACTGGCCGCCAGCGGCGCGTACAATTTGATAATCCGGCGGATCGCCGGATGCTTGAGATCCATGACCATCATATAGCTCAGGCCCTGCCGCCTCAGTCCCGGCAGTAGCAACCCGATTTGACAGCAGGCACCCAGAATCATTCCAACCGCCAGACCCACCCGACCAAAGGTGGTCGCGCCAAAATATGTGGTGATGATCGCGCCAATGATGATGCCTATGTGCAACGCACCCGAGGCAAAGGCAGGCCAACCAAAATCTTTACGGGAATAGAGGGCCGCCTGCAAGACCGCGAATGGTCCCATGATGATCAATGAGAAAATGACCACCTGCGAGAACTGGATCGTTAGAGCTTTTTCGGCTGGTTTGAAGTCACCGGTTAATACATTGCCAATAAACCAGGGGGCGACGAAGGTAAAGAGGGTCGCGACGACTACCATGACCACAAGCAGCAGGTTGACGATACTATAGACAATTCGCCGCAGCTCCTGCTTGTTCTCGCCCTCGGCATAATCGGCGAAGGTGGGAATTAACGCCCCGCTAACGGTCCCGTTTGCCAGCAGATCCAGAAAGGTCTGCTGGGGCGTTATCGACGCGATAAAGGGGCCGGCGATCCCTTTCCCCAGGGAGGCAACGGCGCTCTGACGCACCAGCCCCAGCAGGCTGCTACCCAGATTCCCCAGAGAGACCAGCGTCGCGGACTTAATCAATTGGCGGCGCTGACCCGACTGTTCAGGAGTACCCTCCTCGGGGATCACAGCAATGGTTTTTTGTTGTTCAGAGGCGGCTACAGGCTCCGTAACTGCGGGCAACGCGTCAGATTCGGTCTCCATGCAAAAATCCTTTTCTGTTTTTCATTGAAGTAGCGCCGCCTTCAGTGGCGGGAGAGGGAGAACCTGGGACTGGGCCCCAGCTCTAGTCAAAGGGGGCTCGCTGCCCATTGCATCCCCGCTAACTACGAAGATTTTAAGGGCAGTTTTTGTATTTTCGCGATCAGTTCGGTTGTCGAGTGATGGGGTAGATACGGGATCAGCCGGATCTCCCCACCGTAGGCCTGGACACTCCAGCCCTCGGGCAACCGATCCAGGTCTGGCTCACCTCCCTGAGCACCTGCATAGTCCCCACCTTTCACATAGATGCGTGGCTTCAACAACTCTACCAGCGGTCCCGCCGTTGGCTCTTCAAATATGGTGATGTAGTCAATGCAAGAGAGCGCCGCGAGAATCTCCGCCCGCTCCTGCTCTGGAACCAGGGGCCGCCCCTCACCCTTTAATCTGCGGACACCGCTATCACTGTTCAAAGCCAGAACCAGAAAGTCTCCCAGCGCACGCGCATCCTGCAAATATCGGACATGTCCCAGATGTAAAAGATCAAAGCAGCCGTTGGTAAAGACGGCACGCTTACCGCCCTCCTGACGCTGGCAGACAAGCTGCGCCAGTTCCGAGCGTTCCACTATTTTTTGTAACGATGATATATACATACTTCTCTCAATCGATTGCTTTTAATATACGAGGGACTGGAGCAGCTCTTCCGGCGTGTTGCTGGCACAACCCAATCGCCGCACCACCAGAGCGGCGGCGGCGTTCGCGAGGTACGCGGCTTCAGCCATACTCGCGCCAGCCGTCAGGGCCAACGTGAAGGTTGCGGCCACAGTATCGCCAGCGCCATTGGTATCTACCACCTCACTGGAGAGCGGCAGGCGGTGGATCGGCAGATGTAGCGGCGGCTGACCGGCCTCAAACAGGCTCATACCCTCACTTCCACGGGTGATCAACACCCCTCCGGCGTTGCTTCCCTCTAAAAGGCGACGCCCGGCCTCATTCAACTGGTCCTCAGTATGAATGGTCATACCTAAAGTAAGCTCGGCCTCCGGCTGATTCGGTGTCAGAGCTGTCACGCCCTGGAAGCGAAAAAGATCTCCATGGGAGTCCGCGACAACAACCTTCCCCATCTCACGCGCGGCTGGCAGACAGGCCTCGATAATGTACGGACTGATCACTCCATTCTCATAATCGGAAAGCACGACCGCATCCACCAGCGATAGCATTTGCTTGATATATGAGACAATCTTGCCCCGACAGGGCTCGGCGATCTCCGAGGCATCCACGCGATCCAACCGGACGATGTGTTGCTGAACAATCTGGGGGCTGCCAGCAAGAATGCGGGTCTTGGTAGAGGTCGGACGATTATGATCCGTAAACAGGCCCTCCTGGTGCATCCCCAGATCTTCAATCGCCTTGCGCAAGCGACCACCCGGTAGATCATCGCCAACCACACCAGCCAGAAAAATCTGAGCTTCAAGCGAGCGAGCGTTGACCCCCACATTAGTAGCGCCGCCGGGAACGGTCCAGTCCTTATCCAGATCCAGAATCAGGACGGGAGCCTCGCGCGAGATCCGCGTAGGGCGGCCCAGCATATATTCATCGGCCACCATATCGCCGATCACCAGCACCCGTTTGCCAGCGAAACTGGAAGTTAATGCGCGTAAACGCGCAGAGCTGATAGTCATCGTTTCCAACATCTTACTTTTATATTATTTTCTACGCCCTTTTAAAGCGACTTGTACAGCAAAAACAGGCAGAGCCAGCATCCTTCGCCAGCGCCAGGGTTCGCGATAGAGCCGATACAACCATTCAAGTCCCGACTTTTGCATCAGACGCGGAGCGCGGCGCTGCCGACCAGAAATAAAATCAAAAGCGCCACCAATCCCCACGGCCAGAGCCGCCGGGAGCTTTTGGAGATTGCGATTGATCCACAGTTCTTGAGATGGTGCGCCATAAGCTACAAATACAACATCGGCCTCCGCCGCCCGAATGCGCTCAAGGATCGCCTCCTCCTCCGAAGGATCGGGGGAACCGGCAAAGGTCCCGGCGATCTCCAAACCAGGGAAGCGCGCCTGAAGTCGGGCCGCCGTCTCTTCAGCAACGCCGGGGGCCGCGCCCAATAAATAGATCCGGTAGCCATGCGCGGCGCAGCGCTGGGAGAGAGCCGGTAAAAGAT
>CAXTTV010000069.1:9646-22350 GCA_964247295.1 uncultured Ktedonobacteraceae bacterium
CACGCGTTCAGGCACCCTCTGTCCTAAATAACGGCTGGCCCAAACAACACCCGCCCCATCTGGAAGAACCATGGAAGCATCATTAATGGCGCGGCGGAATAACGGTTGACGTTGAGCCGCCATCACAAACTCGGGATTCACCGTGACAATCTGCTGACAAACCTGCTGATTATTGGAGGCCCGGCGTACCCCGATAATCTCCACTAACCGATCCAGAGCCGCCTGCTGGGAGAGCCGATCGACCCGGATACCCAGAAGGTATAGCGAGTCTCGGCGATTCCGCTGGGGCGATGAGTCCAACTGCTGCAACTGCATGCTTCCTTTTGCTCCTCGTTACACACAAAATAACAATAACCCGGCTCCCTACCATCTTTGGTAACCAAAGATGATTACCAGGAAATAATCTCTCGCTGGATATCGGTGATAGGAATATCCGGTCGCGTCTCCTCAATATAGCGCAACACATTGTCTAAAATCTCATCGACAAGCTGGCTATCATTGGCAACACAACTATAGCCCAGCGTAAATTTCTGCCAGAGATCGTTATCCTCAACCTCGGCGATCGCGACACTAAACCCATTGCGGACGCGAGCTAACACCGATTTCACAATCTGCCGCTTCTCTTTCAGAGAATGTACTTCGGGCAGATGCAACGTTATTCTACTGATTCCAATAACCATGGCCGTAGTATATCATGGCAGGCTGTTTGAAGCTTAGCCCATGGCCCAAAAGACTCTGTAGTGGAGTCTCGACGCTGGTTGTCATTCTTTGATACAATTGGCAAAGATACTTAAGATTGAATTTTTTTCCTCTGGAGCGCCAGATGGAGAGGAGAGAGATGTCGAATATTGATATCGAGCCACAGGATTTACCGATGCGAGGGGTGCCCCAACCGGGCCGCAATGAGGTGCTGAACCTACCACGCGTGCATATCTCACGCCATCCCGTGATGGCGGCGAAAATGACCGCGCTGCGCGACAAAAATACCGGGACCGCCGAGTTCTACCGACTAGTGAAAGAGATTGGGGCGTTGCTAGCCTATGAGGCCACCGCGAATCTGGCACTGGAAGATGTCACCATCGAAACCCCTCTTGAGGAAACAACCGGGAAACGCCTGGCCGGTGGTATCGGTGTCACACCAGTTCTACGAGCAGGTCTGGGGTTGGCCGAAGGATTCCGCGAGGTGCTTCACGATGCTCAGGTCTGGCATCTGGGGCTCCGCCGCGACGAGCGCACACTTCAAGCGATGGAATATTATAATCGCCTCCCGCATAAAGTTGATCTTCAGGTCTGCTATGCGGTCGATCCAATGCTGGCAACTGGTGGGTCGGCGATCGACGCGATCAATGTGTTAAAGCGCCGGAATATTCCACGCCTCTCCTACGTGGGGATTATCGCCGCCCCCTACGGAGTTAAGAGGCTTGTCGAGACGCATCCCGATATCGATATTTATATCGCGGCCCTGGATGAGAGCCTGAATGACTATGGCTATATTATGCCGGGTTTGGGAGATGCCGGCGATCGCCAGTTCGGTACCTTTTAATCAGGAACCAGCAAAATCAATGACTATAAGATAGAGAGACAACAGGTTTTATGTATGCCAACAGAACCATTGCAACCGTCTGACGCACAAAATAATGAGGGCGTGCTCCCAGATCCTATAGAAGCACCGATCCAGAGCGAGAGAAAGGACTCTGAGGAGGTTCCAACCTCTGTTCTGGGGGAGATTACCTCGGAGAGCCAGTTGCCACCGGAGGCCCAGGGCGATGTCAACGGCGGGCCACTGGGATGCTGTGTGGGCGTCACCGTAGGCATCCTTTTTAGCGTAAGTATCGCGCTCTTCGCGAGAATTTATCCAGACACCCTCAATGGCTTCTTCCTGGCAAACCTGCGTGTCATTATGGCTTGCGCTGGCCTGCTGGGTATGGCTGTCTGTGGTCGGATTGGCTGGAGAGTGGGCAAACGTTTCTATAAGGAGTATGATCCACCAGTCGTTGAGCGTCGGCGCTATCGAAAAAAGACGCCCCGACGCTAACAAAAGCAATCAGTTGGAAGGCTCGGCCAGTTGAAAAATTGACATACGCGACTGAAGCGAATCCGCTAGCTCGACCAGATGGTTCAGAGATTGCTGCATGCTTCGTGTATGTTGAGAGATATCAGTTGTCATCCGCGAGATCTCATCTACGGAGCCTACCACTCGCTGAGAAGCCTGAAACTGATCTTGTGAGCCCGAGCAGATACCTTTCACCAGGCCTTCCATCTGCTCCATCACAATGCTAATAGCATCCAGAGCTACCCCTGTTTGCATAACCAGCTCGGTCTGAATCATCACCTTTTCGGTGTTCTGCTCGATACTCAAAGAGACGGATGAGGTCTCATGCTGAATTGAGCGCATCTGACTTGCGATCTGTCGGGCAGCCTCGGAGCTGTTCACCGCCAGATGACGAATCTCCTGCGCGATAATCGCGAAGCCCTGCCCATGCTCACCCGCGCGGGCCGCTTCAATGGCTGCGTTCAAAGCCAACAGGTTCATCCGGGTCGTGAGATCCGTTAGCGCCGAGATTGCGGCATTAATTTCCTGCCCACTCTCTCCCAGACGCTTCATCACCCGTGCGGACTGCCGGGTGGACTCGCGGACCTCACCCATCCCCTCTACCGCCCGGTCCACCACACTCTGTCCCTCAGTCGTCACATCCATGGCCTCAGTCGCAACCAGAGAAAGTTGGTTAGCCTTGTCTGAGACCTTCTGCATCATCTCAGTCATATCGGTGAATGTCTCAGAGATATGCCGTACCTGGCGCTCTTGATAGTCAGTATCCTGGACTAGCAGGTCTGAACCATGCCGAACATCCTGCGTATGCTCGTCTACAGCCTGAGTCATCATCTGTACATTTGAGAGTAGCGCATTAATCTCGTCAACCATAGTATTCACGGAGTCTGTAATCGGTTGAAGCTTCTCATGACGCGTTTGTACACGCACACGCATATCACCACGTTGAAGCTTTTGAAGATCGCGCCGCAAAGATGTAATCGCCTCATCTAATTCCAGGCGCTCCCGCTCCCGCTCTTCAAAAAGCAACGAGTTATCAATGGCGATCGCGGCCTGATTAGCAAACAACTCCACCATCTCAATAGTTTCTAACGAAATCATATTTCCATCGTCAGGATTATCTAACGAGATGAACCCCATAATCTTTTTGCTGCGCAGACTCCACAGAGGAACAATAAGAGCATCCGCTGGATGCCATGCACCCGCCATAATCTCATCAGCTTCACCCTCATTATGTATCCATGGAATATCGTGAAGCTGATTTTTGACAACCTCATGTGAGATATAATAGCTCTGGCTGATCCGGTACTCTGGCCGCATCAGTCGATGCACCTGCTCTAACGTCAAGGGTCTATCTTGCAAAAATTGGACATCCTCGGGCGAGAGGCCAGTCCAGGCCATAGAAACCACGTTCCCCTTCGACTCGTCCAAAAGATTGATAGAAGCCGAGTGGAAACCCAGAGAAGTAGAGATCGACGCGATCACCTGCTGCAAAACGTCATCCAGGTGCAGCTCTATGCGTAAAATACTTCCCAATCGGATCAGTTCTTTCACTTGGGCAGCACGCATCAACGCCTCCGCTCCATTTTCTAAAGCTAGCAACTGAGATTGTTGAGCCAAATATTCTTGCCGGCTCACCTGACTCGATCCAGGTTGTGGATCGGTTAACTGCTCTGCATTAGCAGCGAAACGCAGATGAATGCGTAGTGGGATTGGCCTGCTGCTATGCGGACGATTATCTGACATTAACGACTCCGTAGCCCCCAAAAATAATAATCAACTTTCTATCGAGAATAGCATATCCTCCCAACGTATACAAGTTCCCTGAACTGCACCCGGAGAGCGCACTCAGGACTATTTCATTCTAGGAAAGGAGAAAGACAAGAAATTTGGCATCCTGTGTGGATGAAATAGTATATTGTGAGGGCGAATGTCTTACATACCCATACCGGTGACGTGTGATCACATTACCACTTCAGGGACGAGTACCTGCTCTTTACCAAAGGTAGTCAATCCGCCTTATAGGAGATGAGAAGATGCCCCTGAATGACGAGAGGTGTACATCATGACAGGTAAATGAGGCCAGTAGAAACGCTCAACTGTTTTGCTCGCGACAATAAGAAAGAGCGAGACTAGAATGTGAGTCTCACCCTTTCTTAAAACACATCAGTTGATAGAATATTACCAGTGTAGCGTTGGTATATCAATCTTCTAAAATCATCTTTCGTTTCACTACACCATCTATCCAACTAAATTGAAGGGGTTCTCTCCAGAGACGTAGATACTTTTCCACTGCAGGTATGGGTCATCTGCATATTTGGTACTTGGCGGACTAAAGTAGATGTTCCCACCATTAGCAGTCGTATCTCCAGAAATGTTACTGCTATTCTGAGTAGGACCAACAGGATAAATATTGACATACTCTTTACCCTTACTACCTTCTCCAATCCTCTTCGTTATTGACTGCCAACCTTGCCCTGCCCCATCGTAGCAAGCCCACAAATAGGGGAGAAAGCCCTGCTGGTCTTCAATATTTGAGTGGTCGACACAAAGCTTACGACCATCAGGAAGGTGTGCAGCTACACTTTCCAAAGCGTAAACATTCGTCCTGTCAGCAACGTGAACGAAAGGTGTCTTCCACTGTTGGTTAGTATTAGCTTTATCGCACGTGTACATGTAGGCACCTTCGTGCCAATTCGATTCGGGACCTGCGTCCAAACACAATCCACTTCCTTTATTCTGCTCCAGACTGATAACCCCATCTCCACCGGCAGCAGAGGCATGGTGAACCGCAAACGCGAGAAGAGCCGAAGCACCAGTGGCGAGGGTAATAACCACAATGACGATGGTTTTCGCAAAACGAACGCTAAGAAATTTCTTTACCATTATATCCCTTCTGCATTCTACCTTTGGGTTTACAAACAGGTACTACTGCTGGATATGGAGCAAGAGGATTCTCCAATGCCTCCAGCAGGCAAACTCATCTGCTTTCTCTCTACCCTTTACTTCTCGATTTCAGTTATTATCGAAAAATCATTAGCCAGAAGAATTTTTCTTTTCTTAATCAAGAGATCATTGTAAATTTTTTTACAAGTTCTCTTATAACAATCATAACACAAGAAAAATAGTAAACATATAAAACCTACTTAAAATGTTTTTAAAACAGGTATAAAGTACTGATTGTTACCGGTTGCGCTATGAGAAAGGGAAAAAGACATGATCTTACCAAGAATACTATAATGGGATCAGCATCAGGACGATCTAATTTTCAGCATTTCCCAATCGAGAGTCATGTATTTTTGCTCTCCTGATGCCTCGATTGATTGCTGCGACACAGATGAGCAGAATTATATAACCCTGGGGAGCGTTCAGGAACGCTCCCACTTGCTCAGGAAAGATCGGAGATATCGTAGGGGGCGTAGTAGCCAAGCATCACACGAGGAATGCGGCCCTGGAGCATCGTCCCGGCCTGTTCATGCTCCTCATGATCCACACGACCACGTCTGTGGAAAAGCTCCACAAGTTCGGTTTTCGCGTAGGGGATTAAGACATTCACCTGCTCCATACTCTCGGCGAGCACTTGAACAAGCTTCTCTCGCAGATCCTTCAGACCGGCATGTGTCAGGGCGGAAACGGTAACGGACTGAGGATACAGGCTCAGATCCAGCTCATCGAGATCTTCAAGAAGATCCGATTTATTCAGGGCGGTCACCCGAGGCTTATCGTTGGATTTCAGTTCCTCTAAAATCTCCCGTACAGTGTCGCTCTGTTCGACCGCATTGGGATGATGCGCATCCACTACCTCCAGAAGCATGTCGGCATCCGCAACCTCTTCCAGCGTTGCCTGAAAGGCCGCGATCAGTCGCATGGGAAGCTTCTGAATAAAACCTACGGTATCGGTCAGCAATGCTTCCTGATTGCCCGCAAGCACGACGTGCCGGGTTGTGGGATCAAGCGTGGCGAACAGTTTGTTTTCTGCCAGGACCTGAGACTCGGTCAGTACGTTAAACAGCGTAGACTTGCCGGCATTGGTATAGCCAACAACGGCGATGACCGGAATGGCCTGTGAGGCACGCTGCCGCCGGTGGATGGTGCGCTGGTTGCGCACGGATTGGATCTCACTGCGTAGTTCAGAGATGCGATGGCGGATGCGTCGGCGATCAATCTCCAGCCGAGTTTCACCGGGGCCACGCACCCCGATGGCACCACCCGCGCCTCCAGCACCCGCGCTCTGCGATCCACCTCCCACACGTGAGAGACCTTCCAGGGTTCCGGCCAATCGTGGGAGCCGATACTCTAGCTGCGCCAGCTCGACCTGGAGGCTTCCCTCTTTTGTTCGGGCATGTTGAGCAAAGATATCCAGGATTAAAGCAGTGCGATCAATCACACGCGCGTCTAGAAGGCTCTCCAGGTTGCGCTGCTGAGAGGGAGAAAGCTCATCATCTACGATAACTAGATCTAGATCCAGTTGCTTCTCCAGGTCGCGCAGTTCCTGAGCGCGTCCTTTCCCTATATAGGTCACACCATCTGGATGGCGCAGGCGCTGCTTCATTTGCCCGACAACTACCGCTCCGGCAGTACTGGCGAGAGCAGCCAGCTCGGCCAGCGAGTCTTCAACACTCCAGAGGGTCTCGCTCTGGTCTAGTTGTACACCTACCAGAAAAGCCCGTTCGGGCCGGGCAGTATTCTCAATCAAACGGTCCTCGCGTATCGAAATTTCTTCATCTCCTCTTCAAATGAAAGAACGACAAGCAGTATTCCTGTATTGTAACATTCTCATGCTCAAAAAAGCATGTGTATCTGGCTGGCTAAACTCTCAGATATGCGTGGGCAGACGGGTGACCATGAAACTATTCACTTTCGCGAACAGGCTATTGGTAATCGCCTCATTATAGAAACGCTGCCAGCCATCAACCTGTGTCAAATCTATCCCTGGGATATGTGGGGTGTCCTGTAAAAAGTTACGTAAAACCATCAAGAATATCACCCAGAGCAACCAGGATTCGACAAAGCCAATGATGCCTCCGGCCAGCTCATCTCCACAGCCCAGCACCGGAATGTTTTTGAGAATTCCATGAACCGATGTTCCGATCACATGTAATACCAATACAGTTCCAAAAAAGACCACAATGTAGGCCAGAAGCGGGGTGATCTGCAAGCCGTTTGTTTCTAGCAGGGTGGTGAACTGTGGCCCATAGGTAACAGAGACCAGAAAGGCGATCGGCAGGCTTAAAAGGTGGAACAGGCTAAAGACCGCACCATTCTTAAAGCCATTAAATACCAGTACGCAAACAGTCACTACAAACAGGATATCGATCAGGCTCAGTGATTGTGGCATTAGGGCATCCTCCCAATAAACGTCTTCCCTGAAGTGTATAAGCAAACCTTTACAATGAATATGAGACCCTCTAATAATGTCACAAAAAGTGTACTCAGGGCAGGCAGAAGGATCTTCAGAATACATGCGTCCCTCGTAAAGATCCAATCGCTGTTTTCATGCACCCTCCACTGGTTCCCGTTTATAATAAGGCACAACATCTAAGACCGTCCGCTATAATTTTCATATGCGATAATGCGTGAGATAACAATGCGACTACTGTAAATTCTGTGGGAGTGTTCTAAAATAATGCAAAAAATCAATGTTGTACTTTTATCCAGAAAGAAGGCATTGGATAAAGACACATCAGACTCTACGATATTCAAGCCATTCATCCAGTGGGGAGAATGGTGGCTGGCGCTTAAAGCAGTTTCTCTACCTTTTCTTTTGACACGTTTTATCTTCATCTTGCTTACACTCTTTGGGGTTGTACTTTTTAACTCCACCAACTACTCCGTGGTGGTCTTTTCCAGGCATCAGTTGCTTTTTAGCTGGTATCGCTGGGATGCGATCCGCTTCGCGAAAATCGCTTTAAGCGGATATCCAACATTGGATTTCGCGGCCTTTTTCCCACTCTATCCTCTGCTTGAGCACCTGGGGATGCTTGTAACAGGCAAACATCCCGTAATTATTGGGATGGTAATTAGCAATCTGGCGATGCTTGGGATGATGGTTGTGCTTTATCGATTAGTCGCGATCGAATATAACCGGCGAATTGCCTATAAAACGGTGCTCTACCAGGCGATCTTTCCAACGGCCTTCTTTTTTTTCGCGGCCTACAATGAAACGCTGTTCCTGGTATTTCTGCTGGCCTCTTTTTATGCGATGCGCCGCCGGCTCTGGCTCACATCGGCGATCTGGGGATTTTTCGCGATGCTCACCCGCTCGATCGCGTTAATCCTGGTGCTGGCCTTTCTTTATGAATTTGTACGGATGGAGTTTCCAACAATCTATCAGAACTGGAAAGGCCGGCAAAGGCTGAGAAGTCTCCAACAAAGCCTTCCAGCCCTGTGGGTACTGGTGATTCCTTTGGGGTTACTGCTCTACGCGATCTATCTCAACCAGAGCTCGCTGGATGATCCCCTGGCGTTCAGCCACGCTCAAGCTTCCTGGCGAATGGGGCTGACCTTTCCCCTTTACGCGCCAGCCATCACTATCTATAATATCGTTACAACGCCCCTCACGACCTTCTTTACGCTGCATAACTTTTTAGATTTTGGGGCCCTGCTTCTAGGAATAATGCTGACGATCCTCTGTTTCTGGGGACCCAACCGTCTCTCCAGAACGCAATGGGTTTATGCCTGGTATAATGCAATCTCGTTAATCTACTTTATGCTCTTCCCCGGCCTGGGGGGAAAAGATATTATCCCTTCAACACAACGCTTTTTTCTAGAGCTATTCCCCTGCTTTCTAATTCTGGCTTTATATTCTGAAAACCGTAAGACGCACCAAACAAATGAAAGAGTCCATAATACCTATCTTTTACTATCTCTACCTATGCTAGGGCTGCTTACCCTATTGTTCATTTCAGGACGGTGGATGGTGTAAGAAGAAACGGGTTCCAGATAATGCGACGGGTCCTTTATTGCTGCATATTGATCAGCTTCTTTATGAAAAGTATATGATTGTGGAATTCAATTTTTGATCGCGCACCCCTGCTATTCTTGACAGTTACGAACCCCCTCCTATATAGTATGCTTGGCATTAAGTATGTATTTATATGTCGCCAAAGCCTGTCATCGGGCTTAGATTTAGTATAACAAAAAACACCCTTTTTTTAGGTATTACAAGTATACTTTCTACTGTCTTTTAGGGCTCTTTTTTCACCTTTACTTTTTGGAGGTACACCACCTTGTCATATCTTATAGAAGCCCTGATTGTGATTACGCTGGGCGCAAGCCTGGCGCTTGTGATCGGTTTTTATTTGGGGCGGACACGCAATCAACTACAAGCTGAAAAACAGCTCTCGCTCCTGAAGGCGGAAAGCGAGAGCCGTCTGGTGGAGCTCCAGGATCAACAACGCGAGGCTTTACGTGAAGCTCGTGATGAGACGGCACGGTTCCGCGCGACTATAGAGAAGGAGAATGCTGAGCGCCGGGAGGAGCTCCTTCGGCAAGAGAAGCGCCTTCAACAAAAGGAGGAAAACCTTGAACGCAAAATCGACTCCCTGGAAGCAAAGGATCAAAAGGTACAGGTCCGCGAGCGCGAGATTGAGCAGCTACAACTTGAGGCCCTCCAGATGAAGCAGCAGCAGTTTCAAGAGCTAGAGCGGATTTCAGGCCTCTCCCAAGATCAAGCGAAGGATCTTCTGCTCCAGTTGATTGAGGATAGTGTGCATCATGAGGCGGCTATCCGCGCTAGAACTATTGAGGAAACGGCGAGAGAGAATGCCGAGAACTATGCTCGCGAGGTGATTACGCTGGCGATCCAACGTTATGCCGCCGATCAGGTGGCTGAGGCGGTGGTCTCAGTGGTGCCACTCCCTAATGATGAGATGAAAGGTAGAATTATCGGTCGTGAGGGCCGTAATATTCGCGCACTGGAGGCCGCGACCGGCATCGATCTGATTATTGATGATACCCCTGAGGCTGTCATCCTTTCCGGCTTTGATCCTGTCCGGCGTGAAGTTGCGCGTCTGGCTCTGACCCGACTGATTGTGGACGGGCGCATTCACCCGGCCCGAATTGAGGAAGTGGTCGCGAAAGCGCGTCAGGAGGTGGAGATTATTGTTCGGGAAGCCGGCGAACGCGCTGCCATGGAGGCAAATGTTCCAGGGCTCCAACCCGATCTCTTGAAAATTTTGGGTCGCCTTCACTTCCGAACCAGTTATGGGCAGAATGTTCTGGCACACTCGGTCGAGGTTTCGATTCTGGCGGCAACGATGGCATACGAGGTTGGAGCGGATGTTATGGTTTGTAAAACCGCAGCCCTCCTACATGATTTGGGGAAAGCGATTGACCAGGAGGTAGAGGGCCCACACGCGATTATCGGAGGCGAGATTGCTCGGCGCTTCGGTAAATCCCCAAAGGTTATCCATGCAATGGTGGCTCATCACGCCACCGAGGCTGAGCCCCAGACGTTGGAGGCTGCGATCGTTCAGGCTGCGGATGCTATCTCAGCCGCGCGCCCGGGCGCGAGACGAGAGACGATCGATCTATATATTAAACGCCTGGAGGCCCTGGAGCATATCGCGAACTCCTTTACTGGAGTGGAGAAGTCCTTTGCCATTCAGGCCGGTCGCGAAGTGCGCATCGTGGTAAAGCCGGAAGAGATCGATGAGTTTTCCGCCAATCGACTCGCCAGCGATATCGCCCATAAGATTGAAGAGACAATGGATTATCCTGGTCAGATCAAAGTTTGTGTGGTGCGCGAGACACGCTCGATCGACTATGCGCGTTAACTATTCTGCATCTTTTTAGCGGAACACAGCGTCTTCTATAATAGAAACGTTTACAACCATCGGAGGTCAATCACGGATTATCTTCCCTGGATGGCCTCTGACCCGAATAGTATTTTTCAAGAAAAGAATTTCGAGTAGCTATGACGATAGATCTGCATACTCATTCCACGGCCTCAGATGGCCTCTTCTCTCCTACCGACCTGCTAGAACGTGCCAGACAAGCAGGGATTAAGACGTTGGCGCTTACTGACCACGACACTACGGAGGGTCTGGCTGAGGCGGCCCAGGAAGCTCACAGGTTTCAGATAGACTTTATTCCTGGTATTGAGCTGAATACAGATACCGGACACGGTGAGGTCCACGTCCTGGGATACTACCTGGATTATCAACGACCCGCCTTTCAACAAGTCCTGACAACCCTGAGAGATACACGCGTCCGGCGCGGCCAGAAGATAGTTGAGAACCTGAATGCCCAGGGAGTGAATATATCTTGGGAGCGGGTTCGTGAACTGGCTCAAGGCTCCGTTGGGCGTCCCCATATCGCTGAAGCTTTGAAAGAGGCCGGGTACGTGCAAAGTGTCTCGGAAGCCTTTGAAAAGTTTATTGGCAACGGTTCTCCCGCGTATGTTCCCCGCTATAAACTCAGTCCGGTAGACGCAGTCCGACTGATTGTAAGCGTTAATGGTCTGGCAGTGGTGGCGCATCCTCTTCATATTCCAGGGCTGGAAATACTCAATGAGTGGTTGCCGCAGCTCTGCGAAGCCGGGCTAACAGGCCTGGAAACGTACTATGGCCCCTATACCTCTCAGGAGGAGATGGAGATCCTGACGCTGGCCAATCGTTACCATCTAGTCCCCACTGGCGGTAGCGACTACCATGGACCGAACATGCATCCTACCCCACTGGGTGGACATGCCGTTCCACAAGAGTCTGTGAACCGCTTGAAGGCCCTCTCCGCGCAACGCCAGGGACAGACTCCTCCGATCTTCTATCTACCACCACCCGAGAAAGAAAAATAATATCAGGCACATGCCAATCTGGATCAATGCAGAGGAGGTGCAGCCGTGAGCAGGGAACAATTATCATCCCCGACCGCTCTATCGTCTAAAATGCGAAAGCACCTGGGCGAAATGACGAAGATACTCATCTTCACGATCCTTTTATTCACAACCTTGCATTTTACAATCCAGAATTTCTATATCCAGGGAGAAAGTATGGAGCCATCGCTCCACAACCGGGAGTACATTCTCGTCAATAAAACCGCGTATCTGATCCAACAGCCGGAGCGAGGAGATGTTATCGTCTTTCACTATCCGCTTAACCCTCGGATGAACTTTGTGAAACGAATTATCGCGATGCCCGGCGATACTCTGAGCATCATCGGTCAGAAAGTTATCGTGAATAGCGTTGTCCTTAATGAGCCTTATATCAACCTACAAGATAAAAATAGTGAGTTCGCATCTTTCCAAAACATGCATCTGGGAACCAATCAATATTTTGTGATGGGAGATAATCGAGGAAATAGCTCGGATTCGCGGGAATGGGGATTTGTGCCGGAACAGAACATTATTGGTAAAGCCACGATTGTGCTCTGGCCCTTGAACGAAGGCAATACCGGACTCCTTCCCAATGTGAGCCAAGTCTTTGCTCAGGTACGCTAGGTGGGTAAGCCCTCTCGCCAAATGGCGAGAGGGCTTAGTTTGATATTAAACACCACCGCCACACACTGGGCGGGCATCCACTTCCCCGTCTCGGTCATCTTCCGGACACTATAGGAGGCGCATCCTATTCGTAAGCAAGCGACTCTGTTGGGAAAGTCAGGAAGGGTATTCTCACACTTCGCCATCGTCCGTAGATCGGGTCGCGTGCGGACCCGT
>CAXTTV010000070.1:0-21700 GCA_964247295.1 uncultured Ktedonobacteraceae bacterium
GGTATAGGTAGGGAGAGGGATAAAGAGCACGAATAGACGAATGCGATGAAGAGGAACGCCGTCACCTACCTCCTTACCATCTCCTCAATCACCTGAGATCTTCCTGAACTTCTCAAATATACTTGAGTAAGTTTTTTGTAGTAAAAGAGAGTACCTGAGAGGAGTCATCGCCGTGACTGTGAGAGAACATCGGATTACTCCAGCGAAACAGAAACGCTTGGTGAAAACTTTGGGACCAATCCCAGCAGGATATACGACAAAAGAGATCGAACAATTCCTCGATCTGGTCTATGGAATGTATAGCCATGCCTATACTCTTGAAGAGATCCACAAGATTACCATTAGCGATCCTTTTGACCAATCTGAAACACCTCGTTCTCTCAAACTCATTGATCTCACAGATTGGTTGGAAGCTCTTATCTCGTAAGAGAAACCTAACAAAAAAAGGAAGCCCATCTCTCATACAAAGAAATGAGCTTCCTTCTCTCTATCTTCTGCGATCTTCCTTTACACTTGCTTCCCCAGAAATCCTTTGCGCCGCCTCTCACGCGGTCCAGGCATATTACTGGTCAGGTGATCGCCGGGGCTATACTTGCGCTTCTGCTCCTGAATATCTTCGTCGTTCATGTGCATGTAGAGCTTAACAGTTGCGATATCCTCATGCCCCAACAGTTCCTGTAAGCTGAATGGATCTTTCCCAAGCTTAAGGTAGCGGATAGCGAAGGTGTGCCTCAGAATATGCGGGCTGATCCGCTTGCCGGTAATACCTGACCGCTTTTTCAAACGCGAGAACAGCAGGGTAATACCGTTTTGGGTCAGCGGCCCACGGGTCTCGGACAGAAACAGGTGATCCTCGTCAGGCATGCCCCATTCTTCTAATTCTTTTTCCTTCGGTCGATAGCGATCCAGATAGTGAAACAGGTTCCGCAGACAGTTCTGACCCAGGGCGATCCTCCGCTCTTTGGACCCTTTGCCCTTCACAGTGATGATTCCATGCTTGCGGTCCAGATTCTCCATCTTCAGATTGATGAGTTCGGAAAGGCGAATGCCGCTGTCATAGAATACCCAGAGGATCGCCCGATTTCGCGCCGTCGCCCGATCCGCAAGCCGTCCTCCCTCACCCGGTGGCACACATGCGACCAGTAATTGCTTAAATTCATCCTCGGTGATCGTTTTAATGAGCGGCTTCCCCACTTTGGGAAAGGCGACCCGCTCGAAAGGATTCTCAAGAAGGATTCCCTGGCGGGCTAACCAGTGAAAGAAGGCCCGAGCAGATCTGGCATAGGTCTGGATCGTTCGCTCGCTTCTAATCTTGCCACGTGCGCCAGGAACTTTGCGCATATGAGCAAACCAGGCACTAATATCGGGCGTATCCACTTCCCCTACCAGGGTAATGCCCCGCTCCTGCTCTAGAAACGTTTGCATCAATCCCAGAGCGGTGCTATGCCACTCAATCGTTTTCTCACTATGGTTCCCGCCTTCATGGTCATCCAGATAGTCTGAAATCGTCCGCTCAAAGGTCCTGCTCGCTTTGCGTTTGGCGGCTAATTGCTGCCCTTCAGACTCACTCCCTTTCGGGCGGGACCCTTTGGTGCTAGCCTGACGGCGCGATCCTTTGCCTGACCGTCGAGTAGCAGTATTCCCATCTTCTAAAGCCATGTTCATTGAGGCCTGGGATAGGTTCATATTCGTGCTCCTTGCTGAATTCTCTCTTTAAACATCCGTCTTTTAGGCTACTGTACTTCCCCAGCAGGGAGAGCAAGCAGTGAAGAATTGGGAAGACTCCCGGTGACCAGACTGGCGAGAGAACAGGGGGACAGGCTGTCAGTCAAGAGGCGAAGCAGGCTGTCTCTCATGAGAAGGAGCAGGATGTCATGTCCCATCCCAAAGCAAGAGGTAATACTCCCAAGATCGATATGAGCATTTCTAAGGCAGGATGTTTCCCCAAAAAATCGCTGGCGAAACCCTTTTTTTGGACAGGATGTCCCGAGACTGGAGGCAGGATGTTGCGAATTTTTAGGGCAGGATGTCCCATTGGGACCTTTAAAATGGGCAAAAAATGGGGGGCAGGATGTCACTGCGCGGTTTCGCGGCATAAAAAAAATCATCTCGTTTCGGGTCCTTTCACCCTTCGCTTCATGCGAAGCGGCTGGTGATCGGCCTTGAAGAGATGATTAGGGGTAAGAAGAGCGGGAGACGAGACTCGAACTCGCGACAGCCTGCTTGGAAGGCAGGAACTCTACCAACTGAGTTACTCCCGCAATACTTTTTAGCTTCCTGAAAGAAAGCCATCGGGGTGCGCGGACTCGAACCGCGGACCTCCTGGTCCCAAACCAGGCACGCTACCAACTGCGCCACACCCCGCTGCGCTCTCTCAAGCGCAAGTACACTATACTATAGTCCCTTCCGGTTGTCAAGCACTTAATGATCCTTCTTCCGACGATACTTAAGCTTTAATTGGAACAGGTGCCACCGCGTTCCTAAGTTTCTGATGGGGTTCCGGCTGATCGGGGTGATGGTGGTGTTCCCATGTCTGGTCGGCTTCGGCCCTGCACTTTTGAAACTGAAAAAGTTGGAGATGGCTACCCCAACAATACAGATAAATCCAACGACGGCCAACACTCCGGTAAATAGGCTGGCTTCCTGGATGGCGTATGCGTAACCACCGGCAATTAACGCTGAGATGACGGCGATCACTAATAACCACTCCACCAGGTTAAATCGTAGGGAGGCGCTTCTACGCCTCGGGGTCGGGGCTCGTCTCTCACGAACCCGTGGATTGCGGCCTGTGACGCGTGAGCCTGCTGGCTCACTCCGCTCCATGTTCCGCAAAATTTCTTCGATCTCACGTTCGTATTTGTTTGGCATGCCGCTCTGCTTCCTTCAACTCGCCAAAACGCTACTGTTTTAATGATACCAACTTCTGTACAGAGAGACAAGTAGTTTGACTCTGAATTTGGCTTTTTTCGTTAGGATGACGCACTCAATAAGCCTTTGACTTTCTCTACTAATTCAAATGGATGAAATGGTTTGGTGATATGCCTCTCCACTCCTAGATCCTGACTCAATTGCTGATAGATGTCTTCACTATGCGCTGTCATTATAATCACGGGGATCTCACTGGTTTTGGGGTCACTTTTTAACCCACAGAATAGCTGATAGCCATTCTGTCCCGGCATCATGACATCTAGAACGATAAGATCGGGTAGAGATACTGCCAATAACTTCTGCATTTGCTCTCCGTTACACGCTAGCTCTACTGAAAAACTGTTCCGACTCAGGACAAATGAGGCGATCTCTCTGACCTCCCGATCATCATCAACTATGATTATTCGCTTTTGCATAACCTTCGCGTCTCTCCTCCCGATGTCTCCCTTTTTCCAATCTCAACCCGCTGATAGGTTCTGCTGCTTCTTTGTATGATACTCATTTTCAACAATTAGTACAACTCTTTGTTTCCTTCTCCTATACCTGACCACTTTCTGTTTCCCCATTTGCTTTCAAAACGAGGAAAAGCTCTATCTTGACCGCTTGCCCTTGCCAATGCTGTGACCCTTTGTTATCATATAGTACAGTATTTGTCGTCTACACGGTAGTCTCTAGGAGGGGGTAAGAAAGGTATGGGATCTTCTACACAATCCTGGCAGTCCATTTTACAACAGATTATCAAGACGCCAGACGAAAGACAGCGCATGGCTACAACCCTGGGCGTGACGGTGATGACGCTCAACCGCTGGGCAAATGAGAATTCACGACCACAACGACCACATCTTATCCACCTGGTTCAGGTTATTCCTGCTCAGTATCGTATGGATTTTTTGGCGGCTCTCGAACGAAGCTATCCCGATCTTCAGGGCTGGCTGAAGGATGAGTCAAAGGAGCAGATCTCTTCTAACTTTTTTGCTCAGGTCCTGAGTCTCCGGACAACAACGATCGATTCTTTACGCTTCTGGCATATTAGCGATCTTCTTCTGAAACAGGCCCTTGAACAACTTGATCCAAATAAGTTGGGTATGTCTATTACTCTGGCTCAATGTATGCCCCCCTCTAGCGATGGCAAGATCCGCAGCCTCCGCGAACGCGCTGGCAAAGGAACTTCTCCCTGGAATGCCGATCTGGAACATCTGGCGCTTTTCCTGGGGATGGATTCTCTCGCTGGCTATGTGGTGGAGTCGGGCCGCGCCGCTAGCGTGGAAGATCTTTCTAAAGATAAGATTTTGCCCGCCTACCAGACTGAATATGAGGTGAGCGCTGCCGCCCATCCTATCTGGTTCGGTGGACGCATCGCCGGTAGCCTCCTGGCTTCCAGTACGCAGAAGGGGTTTTTTGAACAGTCTCGTATGGCGCTGATGGCAGCTTTCGCCGATCTGTTCTCTCTGGCCCTCGATAAGGAGGATTTCTACCCAACAAGTATGATTTCTCTGAAGTTGATGCCTGCTCCCGAGGTTCAACGCCCTATTCTGAATGATTTTCGTCAGCTCACGGTGAAAAAGTCGTTTGAGGCAATCCAACGCCGTGAACGCTTGAGTAATCTGGAGGCGGAACAATTGGTCTGGCGCGATCTGGAGGAGCAGCTTCTGACCCTTTCCGATCGAAGATCAAAATAGCGATCATTCCAATCCTACTCTTTCGCGTTTATTCTATTTTATATTTACGCATCAAGTAACGCAATTGATCTACTTTGCTCAGCCCAAGCAGTTCTACCGCCTCCGGTCGATTCTGACGGGCTGTTTTTAATGCCGCTTGCACAATGTGACGCTCTACTTTGCCAATAATGTCTTCTAGTACCAATGGCTCTGAGGGTTGCAAGCTTAACCAGTGATCCCAGGGGTCCTGCTCTCTACCGCTCCAACTAATGATCTCTTGCGGCAAATGTGTTGGCAAGATCTCATCACCGCTACTTAAGATCATCGCTCGCTCAATGACGTTCTTGAGCTCCCGGATGTTTCCCGGCCAGGGGTATGCTAGCAAAAGATGACGCGCTTCTGGCGAGATCCACTTGATTGTTCTCCCCAATGATCTGTTGAACTCTTCGATGAAGCGCGCTGCGAATAAGAGGATGTCTTCCACTCGATCTCTGAGTGGAGGCAGGTGCAAGCGCAGAACGGCCAGTCGATAATAAAGGTCGCTCCGAAAGGTCCCTTCTCGCATGGCTTGCTCCAGATTTCGGTTGGTGGCCGCAAGTACCCGCACATTGATATGCACTTCTTTGCTGCCCCCCAGACGATAAAAGGAGCGCGTCTCCAGCACTCGAAGCAGTTTGCTCTGCATCTCTAAGGGCATCTCTCCAATCTCGTCTAAGAATAAGGTTCCCTGGTCTGCGAGCTCTAATAAGCCCCTCTTCTGTTTTTTTGCGTCCGTAAAGGCGTGCGGCTCGTATCCAAATAGCTCGCTCTCTAAAAGGTTTTGGGCGATGGCGGCACAGTTGAGAGGGTGAAATGGTCCAGAGGCTCTGGCGCTTTGCTCGTGGATGGCGTTGGCTACGACCTCTTTACCCGAGCCGCTCTCGCCTGTGATTAAGACGGAGGCGGTGTCGCTTCTGGCGATGCGCTCAACCATCTCGAATACTTGCCTCATCTGCTCACTCTGCCCCACCAGATATGAGAGTCGGTAAGTATCGCGCCGCTCTCTCCGCAACTGTCGTAGCTCGCGATACATGGCGCTGGTCTCTAATGCCCGCTGTACGATGACTAATAGTTCATCCAGATTAAATCCTTTTAAAAGGTACTCCGAGGCTCCTTGCTTCATGGCACTGACGGCTGTCTGTACATCTCCGTATGCTGTAAACATAATGACTGGCAGATCACTGTCCTGCTGACGAATACGGGTTAGTACATCCAATCCACTGATGCGTGGCAAACGGAGATCCAGTAAGACAAGGTCGATCAAGTTCTTTTGCAGTTCTTGCAGGCCGGTCTCGCCATCAACGGCGGTGGTAACTTCATACCCTTGCTTGCGCAGGAACCGTGCCAGTTGATGTGGCAGATGCGGCTCGTCATCTATGATGAGAATGTGGACGCTCACTCTCCCCCCCCTTTACTCTCCAATAAACCTCTGAGCGGTTGATCCCACCATGCGCTCTTCTAATACGCCAATTCGCTGTCCATCAAGTGGCAGTGAGAGTGGCAGTGAGAACGGCAGATGTATGGTGATGGCGGTACCATACCCGTACTGGCTTTCCACGATGATCTCACCCTGATGCTCTTCGACCAGCCTCCGGGTGATAGCCAGGCCCAGGCCAATCCCATGGGCTCTGGTGGTAAAGAATGGTTGAAACAGGCGCTCTCGATGTTCAGGCACGATCCCTGTTCCGGTATCACTGATAACAAGTTCTAGCTGCTCCTGCCCTCCTATGATGACTGCCTGGCAGGAAACTGTTAACAGGCCACCTTCTGGCATGGCTTGCAAAGCATTGGTCAATAGATTGAAAAGAATCTGCTCCATCTGCCCAATATCGGCCTGTATGGGTAGGACATTGCTATAGGCTCTCCGGACTTCAATACCAGCGGCTTCAAACTGGGCCTGCATCAATCCTAAGACACGATCACAGAGTTCTGGCAGGTACATCTCTACCCGGTGCATCTGGCGCGGTCGCGCGAAATCTAACAGGTCACGCACGATAAGATCAACCCGCTCGATCTCCTTTAAAACGATGGAGATTGACTCTTGCGCTTCCTGGTTCTGGTCCTGGATATCAGTGGCGAGCATCTGAATGGTGGTCTTCATGGAGGCAAGAGGATTGCGCACTTCGTGAGCAACGCTGGCTGCCATCTCCCCTAATGAGGCCAGCCGATCCAGCCGGCGCTTCTCTTCTTCTAACTTGTGCATGGCGGTGATATCAATAACGGTGATCAGGGTGCCGATCTGTTGACCCTGCTCATCTAGCAATGGAACCAGACTGAGATCCAGGAAGCGGCTCTCTCCGGAACGCACAGTTACGGGCAACGAGTGATGGGAAAGCACGGCCAGGGAAGATCCCCCATGCCCGTTTTCAGCCAGTAAGATGTCACCAAATAACTTTTGAACCGGTAGTCCGATCATTTCGCGAGCATGATACCCCAGGATTGTCGAGGCCGCCCGATTAAAGGTGGTGATCACGCCCGTGAGATCTACGGTGAGCAACCCACTTGGGATACTTTCAAGGATGACGGCTTTGCTACGCTGATCATCCAGAGCCTGCCGCAAAAAGCCACGAGCTTCATTCCGCGCCTCGATCAGATCGCTCATCAAGCGAACTCGCTCAAAGGCGGCGCTGGCCTGATCGACCAACACCTGAAGCAGGACAATCTCTGACGCACTCAGCTTTCGAGGCTGATAATACCCACCAATAAATAGGCCAACGAAGGGGCGGGGCTGTGGAATACTCTGCATTGGATGCGATGACACCGCATTCCGCGAAAATCGAAGTGGAAAGATAAAAAATGTTTTTATCTCCGATGGTAATTGCTCTAGAAGGCGGTGCGAGCGCTCATCTCCTGGTCGCTCAAGCACAAAATGCACAAGTGAGCCGCCAACTTTACTCCTACGCTCTTCCTCTTCCGCAAGATAGCAAAACAGTTGCTCACATAGCGGCTCTGAAAGCCAGGGAATTCTTGAGGAGCTCTCTTCGGATGATCCGACAAGTAAGAGATCACAGAGATCGGGCGCGGCAATCTCTTGAGCCCGCTGTAATACATTTGCGATAACCCGCCCGTTTGTTAATGAGGTGTTGTTAAACTGACTACTCATGCTATTAAGCAATGAGAGCTCTTGAATCCGCTCCCGGTCTCGCTCTAGCATTCTGGTATGCTCTAACAACATCGCGACAACTTGCGCGGTACAAGAGATAACACCTATATCCAGGAGATGCCAGGATTGCAGCCCAGGATCTGTACTACTAGTGCTTCCTGGCTTGCGGATCGCAACCAGAACTCCAATCTCTCGCTGCCGGTAGAAGAGAGGGACAGCGACATGTGTCGGCCTGGAGGCCTCCGCTGGTGCTAAGACCGGACCCTGATTTCTCCAGGCCTGCGCCTCTAAAGCGTCACTATTGAGATCAATGGGATTGATATGCGCGACTGAGAGTAATGAGGCCGACCAGCCGGCCTGCTCTTTCGTATCAAAAAATCCTGAGACAAAGTGCAGGGTTCCATCGTTTCTTTGATACAAAAGAATGGATTGGCATTTTAAGAGAGCCGCAAGTTTTCTCGGTAAACTATCACGCAAGACACGATAACTGCTCAACGCAGTATATTCTTCTAATAAGGGCAATAAAACTGAGTTCGCGTCCAACCAGGTTTGAGAGACCTTTACTCTAGCATGCTGTCCTGCCTGTTCCCACTCCACACTCATCACACACTCCCCACTAGCAAAACATAACACGAATAGATTCTACTATAGCAGATCCTGGCCTTTTTTGCACTAGAAAATAGAGATTTCTGAAAGGATTGACAGGGTACTCCCATGGAAAAGAGAGGGAAAGCATTCTATAATTAGCGTTAGTAAAAGACCCCGGTCTTACAATGACTTATAACGGAGAGAAAACCATGGAAATAAACCAGAAGCCTACGCAAAACAGTTCAGAAACGTCCATTTACCCTCAAGAAGAGCAGATAACGACAAAAGATCCCGATCAGTGGCCCAGTATTAGCTCTACCCATTTCGCTCCTTTGTGGCTGCCAGTCCTGGCGCTGATAGGTGTCAGTGCGCTCAACTTTTTCCTGCCAGAACACTTGACTCTTGGCCCAACCTGGTTCCTATCCACTCTCGAAGGCATCTTTATTCTGCCTTTGACCGTCAGCCTGATTATCAGGCGTAAGCCTCTTCACGGAACAATGCGTTTCCTGGTATTTGTCCCTCTCTTTGTGGCGACGGCAGGACTGATCGCGAATGTGGTCCTGCTGGTGAATACACTTCCCAAATTAGAACAGTCAAGAGCAAACACGTTACTCCACTCGGCCATTATTATCTGGCTGATTAATATTCTGGTGTTTTCCCTCTGGTACTGGGAGATCGACGGCGGCGGCCCTATCGAGCGCCACAAGAATAATCATGAGGCCGCCGATTTCCTCTTCCCGCAACAGGCCAATGGCAATACCGAGGGGTGGATACCGCTGTTTATCGACTACCTGTTTGTGGCTTTTACGGGGGCCACGGCCTTTAGCCCGACGGATACGCTGCCACTGACCCGCCGGGTAAAGACACTCATGATGGTTGAGGCGGCGATCTCAATGCTGATTGTGCTTTTCCTGGCGGCCAGGGCTGTGAATATTCTCTAAAATCTGAATGCACTCCACTTCCAGAAATTATGGATGGAAACTAACAAAAGAGCCTTCAGACTCATCAGCTCTGCGCAACAGGCTTCTGGCTGGCGTGGTCGTGGCAATCTCTCGACCAGCCTTAAACACATGCAGACGCGGCGGCACTAGACGCAGAGCCTCAAAGGCTGAGGGCGCATCCAGAACAAGCAGATCAGCCGGCTTCCCCTCCTCAATACCGTACCGGTCCTGTACGCGCAGCACGCGCGCGGCATTGGTAGTAATCAGATCAAATATCTGCTGGATCTCTTCAAAGCCGCTCATATGACAGAGAAAAAGCGCCAGTTGAGCGGCGGCCAGCATATCACCTTTCCCTAAGGGAAACCAGGGGTCCATAATCGAGTCATGACCCAGGGCAACGGCCACTCCTTCCGCTAACAACTCTTTGATCCGCGTAATCCCACGACGCTTGGGATAGGTATCAAAGCGTCCCTGGAGCACAACATTATCAAAGGGGTTGGCGATCACATTGACCTGAGCACTCTTCAAGAGTCGAAGCAATTTAAAGGCGTAGGCGTTATCATAACTATGCATGGCGGTGCAATGACTGCTGCTCACTCTTCCTTGCCAACCATATTCCAGGGTATCGGCGGCCATCACCTCGGTGAAGCGGGAGGCGGGATCATCCGTTTCGTCACAATGGCAATCGATATCTCGATTAAACTCCCGCGCCAGATCAAAGACAAAGTGGACATCCTCAACACCTAGATCTCGCGTTGCCTCATAATGGGGAATTCCACCCACCAGATCGCACCCCAGCTCCATGGCCCGACGCATCAGCTCACGACCATCGGGGAAAGAGAAGATCCCATCCTGAGGGAATGCAACCAGTTGCAGATCACAGATATCTCTGACCTCTTCTCGCAACTCTACCAACGCTTTCAATGCAACAAGATTAGGATCACAGATATCGACATGGCTGCGAATATGCAGAGTTCCCTGGGCAACCTCCCAGCGGATCTCCTCTAGAGCCCGCCGCTTCACATCCTCGTGCGACAGTGAGGGCTTGCGCTCACTCCAGATTTGAATCCCCTCTAGCAGCGTCCCACTGGTGTTGTAACGCGGCTGCCCTACCGTCAGGACTGCATCCAGATGGACATGCGCGTCAATAAAGGGGGGTGAAACCAGCCGCCCCTCAAGATCCAGCACTCGATCAGCACCCTCATGGGAGAGGTCTGGCACAATCTTCACAAAATATCCATCCGCGACTGCGATATCTACCATCCCCTCACGACGATGCAATCGCGTATTGCGCAGCAAGAGATCATAGGTCATAGACACTCCTTCCAATGATAAAAAAGGGGCAGATGATTTTTGGAACCATCTGCCCAAATCTTACAATCGCCTCCCGTTTAACGGGCCGTTTGTCGAAGTTCCACGCGGCGTAGAACAAAATAAGCTAAACCGGCAAAAACCAGACCCAGCTCAAAGCCGATATCGGCCCCTAATCTTGCCGCGATTGGACCTGTGAAAAGCGTTTGAGATGCCCCCAGATACACACCAACCAATCCAATGAACATTGAGACCAGTGCTGCCCATCCTACTGGGAGCTTGCCAGGCACATCCCAATCACTCACATTATAAACCCCACGTCGGAATACAAAATGCTCTAGGATCAAAATGATCCCCCAGGGTCCCAGCCAGTAGGCGATCAGTAGCAGGAAATTTTCCAGCGTATTCCCAAAGTTATTGACGCCAATCAACGCAACTACCACATATACAAGCGCGCCAATCAGAGTCCAGATGGCCCGGTTCACGCTCTGAAAGCGCTTCCCAAAAAGCTGCATCGTCAATCCTAGGCTATAGTCATTGGGGATGTTATTAGCGATGACGCTCAAAGCCAGCCAGACCAACAGAAAGGTTCCAAACCCACCCAGGGGCCGAAGGGCGGCACTCAAAAGATCTCCACCAAATTTGTCGGGAAACCAGCTTACCAGCGCCACCCCTAAGATCTCAAGCAGTACACAGGGGAGCAGACAACCCAGGAATGTGAGTCCAAAGATCCGCGTCACCGGCGTATTCTCGGGCTGGTTCACATTGTAATCCGCCGCATAAGAGCTCCAACCGGTAGCAAAGCCGTAAATTGAGCCCCCAAAGGAAAGGAAAGCCGCGAACCTGGCCGCTCCACTAATTGAGGTGGTATAGGTTTGAAAATGAGGACCACCGACAATCGCCAGAACCACAAAGATCAAGACCATGGGAATCCAGGCAAACCGCTCATAAAAATGAACGTATTTGTATCCATAAATACTGACAACGGTCGTGAGCGCAGCAATCAGAATAACGCCAACCCAGGCAGGAACTGTTCCACCACTTAAGGCGCTGACAAGCTGGCCCCCGACAATGACGTTAACTGCTGACCAACCAATACAGGCGGCCACATTAAACACAGCCATCACCATCGCTCCAACCCACCCGAAAGAGAAACGCGAAATCGTCATCTGACGCAGCCCCAGGCGCGGCCCCAGAGTTGAAAAAAATGCCACCGGTAGGATACCCAGCACGTTGAAAAGAATGATGACAAGGACGCTATCCCAGAACCCCAGGTTAAAAACGGGTCGAGCAAGCGCCCCTAGCGCGACAGTCGAGATCACAAGGTTAGCCGAAAACCACATGGTAAAGTTGTCAATGATGCGTACATGCGTACGTGTGGAGGGGGAAACACGCTCAATACCATGCGTCTCGATACCGGTCTCGGGAATGCTGACAGTTTCGGCACTCATCGCTATTTTAATCTCCTGAAAGAAAATACTGAAATCGTTCTCCTGACAATAAAAAAACTGCTGACATTCAACAGGTTCAGGATCGCGACAACATGAAGCAGTCATCCAAACGATCACGATAAGCGGTTCATGATCAACCGCTCCTATTAAAAAACAGCATGACCGCTTGGCTGAACAGGCTGTGCACAACAGTGGGAACAGATTTCGCTATAAGTATAACACAATGCAGCATCTATACTTTCCAATAACCACCAGACCACTAGACGTTATGGTAAAAAATAGGTAAAATGATGTGTATATCACCGCTCTCCTGGCACAGCGACGTACTGGGACCTCTGCGATCTTTTGCCACTTCACTTTAATCAAAGATATTTTCTCATACGTTTTAGATCAGGAGGTCTATATGTCTGGCATACCATCAAAAGTGATTCCAGAGACACTAGAGGCTGAGCTCGAAGCCAGAACCCAGGAAACGCTTCTGCTTAATGAATTGATCTCCACGGTAGGTTCGACGCTGAAACTGGCCGAGGTTCTACAACACCTTGTAAAAATCCTGATCCGGGCGATCAACTGCCATGCCGCCTTTATTTATCTTTACGACAAGGATAGCGAGCGCCTCACGTTGGCTGGAACTAATGAGCAATACAGACATCTGGTTGGCCGGTTGACCTTAGCTTTGGGCGAGGGCATCAATGGGTGGGTTGGCCTGACACGACAACCTGTAATTTTGCAGAATAACGCGCTCGATGATCCCCGCTTCCTTTACGTGCCCGAGCTGGATGAGGAGCATTTTCAATCAATTATGACGGTACCCATTGGGGGGAAAGATGGTAGTCTGGTCGGGACAATCAATATGCATGTAGAGGCTCCTTATGAATTTACGGAGCAGCACCAAGTTTTTGTTAGTAATGTGGCATCGCTGGCGGCGGGCGCAATTGAAAATGCTCAACTTTATGAGAGTACACAGCGCAAATTGTCGATCCTGACAAGTCTCGCGACGCTCAGCCAGACCATTAGCTCAGCACAGTATCTGGATGATATGCTGCGCTCCTTAGCAACGTTGACGCTCCAGATTATGGAGGCTGATCTCTGTGCGATCCTGCTGATGGACCAGTCTAAAAATGGCTTGAGAGTCCGAGCAACGGCCCCAACTTTAAACGAGCGCGCTCTGACTTTTCAATCACTAGAGATTGATCACTCGCTGCTCAAGAACCTGGAGGTTCGTGGCGATCTACCAGATAACGGTCTGCCTGATCTGGAAAGACAGCTCCTCAATCCATTAAAAGACGTGTCGTATAAGGCTTTGCTCTCCCAGCCGCTGGTAGCCGGCACCGAGCACCTGGGCATGCTCAACTGCTATTCGCATCGGCCACGGCGCTATAGCACAGAAGATCGTACCCTGCTGGCAACAATTGCGAACCAGGCGGCGATCGCGATCAAAAACAGTCAATTGGTCGATCTTTTGACGCAGAAAAATCTGGTGAAAAGCTTCTGCGATAACCTGATGGACGGGAATTATGACTCTGAGGAGAGCCTGCGGCAACGGGCCAGCTTTCTGGGATACGATCTGCACAAACCCCATGTGGTGATTATGAGCGAGATGGCTCCCGTCTCAGGGCTATCCAATGGAGATGAGCAGCTTGATGAAGCGGCTCGCCTGGAGATCCAGAAGCGGCTCACGGGCTATCTACGTCGGCGCATTGTGGAAAGTTATCCCGGCTCTTTGCTCTATGAGCAAGAGAATATGCTCACTTGCTTGCTCTGCCTAAGCAAGGACCCCACAGCCGGACGATTACGTCACTGGCTGCGTGATCTCGCTCGACAGGTCCATCAGGAACATCAGGTTCGTTTGACTGTGGGGATCGGCAATGCGTGCCAGACGCTTCATGATTATCGAAGAGGCTTCACTGAGGCCCGTGAGGCCCTGGAGATGGGCCGCCGCCTTGAACGCGAGGGTGGGATCACTCATTTTAACGATCTGGGCGTCTACCGCTATCTTTACAAAATCGCGCGAATGGACGATCTACGGGATATCTATCAGGATCAAGTAGAGCGCATCACACAGTACGATAAGCGTAAAGGCACCGATCTCCTGGATACCTTAGAGACGTATCTGGAATGCGCGGGCAATCTAACGAGAACCGCGACCCGACTCTTTGTTCACCGTAACACACTAATCCAGCGATTGGAGCGCTTGCAATCCCTCTGTGATTTAGAGCTTCAGGATCGCGCGAACTGGCTCACACTTCAAGTAGCAATCAAGGTGTACAAGCTGCGAAGCACGCTTTAAACTCTATGGAAAATTCGGGGATGGAAGCTACGAAGCCGATCGGTTCGAGACCGTCGTAGGATACTTTATGTGCTTCTTGAAGCACTTCCCCTATGCCGGTTCATGTTGACAATCAGGCGATCCCGCACGTTGAAGCTGGCAATGCAGCTTCTCCATTGAGCATCGCCCATTCTTACATTCAAATTGAATGGTACTGTGAGCAATTTGATACTTTTCGATCAACAATATATTCAGCGAGCGCAAAATGCTATCACTATCGCTTGGGCGCAAATCGTCAATCAACACATGACAGGATAGAGCTGACATCTCTCCAGAGATCGACCACACATGTAGATCATGCACATCTCTGACCCCTGTGGTCTTGCGCATATCCGCGACGAGTTGAGGAACTGATACGCCTCTGGGAACAGCTTCCAATAGAATATCAGTTGTTTCACGTAGCACCCGGACCGCACCAATGGCGATCAAAAAGGCGACCCCGACCGAGAGGATCGGATCGACAACCGTCCAACCGGTAAGTAAAATGGTCAGTGCCGCGACAATCACTGCGGCAGAGGCCCCAACATCCCCAAAGACATGCAGCATGGCCGCGCGGGTATTCAGGTTATGACCTTCTCGACGAAGACCAAAGCCAATGTAGAGATTGATCGTGATACCAATGGCCGAGGTCAGAAACATATAGAAAGGCTGGATCGGCTCGGGATGCTGGAAACGTTGCACCGCCTCCCAAAGAATAACCAGAGCAATCACAATCAGTGAAACCGCATTTAACAAAGCTGCCAGGATACCGACCCGATGGTAGCCAAAAGTTTTTGAGGCATCGGCGGGCCGCTCAGCCTGCGCCGCTGCGAACCAGGCCAATCCCAAGGCAAAGATATCGGTCACAGCATGACCGGCGTCAGAAAGCAAAGCTAACGAAGAAGATAGCACTCCACCAATCAGCTCAGCTAACAAAATCAAAATGGTCAGAAAAAAGGCCAGACGCAGACCATTCTTTGCCAGACCATGAGTATGATCATGACCACCATGGCTATGCAAATGCTGATGGCTATGCCCATGATCCTCATGGCTGTCCATATGCTCTTGAGCTTGCTTTGTGGTAGCAAGCTGCTCTTGCAGATCCTGAAATGAAGAATGGTTACTCATCTGAGCTGGCGGCGTGGAAACCCCTGCCCTTGTAGGCATGAGGAGGAAACGCCGCCCTCCTTTCTTTCTCTTGAGGTAGGTATAGCCATCTTTTTTGTGCAGCGTAGCTGACGGAGCACTCTGCCGCACCTATTATATTCGCTCTGAACTGAACTAGCACGCTAGCCAAGACTGGTCAGGGAATCCTGGAGGTGAGAGCTTGACTGTAAGCCCCCGCCCTTCAGGCGTGGGGTTCCTGACACCTAGACCTTTTAACCTCTTTTCTCTGAAAGTGGTCCATTCAATGGCAACAGCGCTACGAGAAGGCACTCCCATTGAATAGTTGCACAATCATGCAACTGTTTATACTGTGTATACTATCATAAAATTGAGACGCATTCAAGTCTGCCCCAACCAATACAGAGCTATTTCATGCTGGAAAGAAAGGGGACCAGGGGTGCGGGTCAGGTCTCACAGGGTGAGAACAATCCTCATTCAGCTCCTCGCGATTCAAAATTGACTATAAGAAGAGAGTGAAATGGCCCTGTAACCAATACGGTTGTCCCCTGCTTGCGTTACACCGAAAAAAAATGCTAGACTAAAATTGTGTCTATATCAACAGAACAGACAATAGATAGCTGGTGGAGGCGGCTTCGGCCCCGGCTGACAATACTATATCTGGTAGTCGTTCTCGCCCTCGTAGGGCTCAGCCTTACGGGACATACACGCCTGCTCAATGAGGTTGGGAAAACCTTTGGCGGCTTTTTCTGGGCGATCGATACGGACGGCAAGGTTGTGATCGTCTCTACTCCAGTCCAGCTTCCTCCTTTCGCGGCCCATCCAAACTCACTTTCCAGTTCCGATTATATAGTGAGCGCGAATAACGTTCGCGGTCGAAACGCTCTCTCTCAGGTGTATAGCCGGGCCCGTCCGGGGCAGATGATTACTTATCAGATCGAACATAATGGACAGGTTCAACAGATACAGCGACCAACCACACAATTTGATTGGGATATGTGGTTGCAAAACTATGGGATGACGTTGCTTGCTGGGATGAGCTGGCTACTGGTCGGGTTTGTTTTGTTCGCGACCTCTCCCGGCTGGTTGGCTGCCGTGGAAGGTATTACCCTGCTACCAGCGGCGATGCTCCTGTTATTATCCTGCCACTGGGGAAACGTTCAGACCGCTAATCCCGCCGATCTGGTCTTTGAACTTGTCTGGGTCCCATCCTTTGCCTTGCTGGGCGCGGCCTTTATTCATCTGAGCCTGACTTATCGACCAGAACGTATGGGGCAGCCTCGACGCCCCACAGTAAAGGTAGATGCTTTACCTTACCTTCCCCTGATCGCACTACTCGCCTTTGAATGGAGCTCTTATCTTATTTTTGGACAGATATCCACCAGGCTGAACCTTTTATTCTCGCTTAGCTACGGAGCCTTAGGTGGGGCTCTAGCCTTGTACACAGGTATCAGCTCTTTACTGCGGATTCGCGATATGGCCCCCAATGTCCGCCGGCGGGTCGCGGATCTTTTTACCATCTGGGTTGGAGGGCTGGGGTTAGGCTTCTGCACTGGTATCCTGCCCATCCTGCTCACTGGACACACCCTCTTACCACTCCCGATTTTTCTGGTACTGGCGGCGGCCTATCCTATTCTGCTTCTCTATGCTATTCGATCCCTGCGGATGATGGATCGTCTGCACGTGATTTTGGAGCAACGTGAGGCTGCCTATCAAGAGCAATGGCACACTGCTGAAAAGTTAAGTCAGACCAATCAGGAATTGGAGACCGCGCAATCACTCCTGCTCCATGCCGACTCGCATTTGCGATCTTTGCTTTCTCAGCGCATCCACGATCAGCCCAAACAGCAGGCACTGCGGATTCGCTCGTTGTTGGGCCACTGGCAGCATAAGCTTCGACAAGAAGCTCAGAAAGATCCACAGGGGCGAGTCTACTCGCAACAAATTATTGAGGCGCTAGAGAAAGTTCGCAAGATTAGCGAGGAGCTGGAGAGCGATCTTCGGAGTTTGCAACTGCTGGTCGAGGATACATACCAGAGGAAAAGTCTGGGGCTACGCCTTCATTTGGAAAAGCTCATTCGTGAAGATCTCCCGGCTCGCCATCCAGAATCCTCGCTCAAGATCCACCCTGAGCTCTGGGAACTCGATTCGTTGGGTCATGATTTGGAAAAGACGGAGATAGGTGAGCGGGTCGCCGAGGCAATTTCATATACGATCACCCAGGCTCTTTTGAATATCTATAACCATGCTGCTGCGGAGTCAGCAACGGTCCAGGCTATCTGTCAGGATAACTCTATGGCGGTCTATATTATCGATGACGGCAAAGGCTTTGATCAAAGCAATGTCGCACCCGATAAAACCAGTCTTTTTAAAGCCCGGCTTAAAGCCCGCAATGCCAATGGGAGCCTGGAGATCCACTCAGTACCAAAGCCACAGGTGGAACACGGGACAACCGTGATTTTACGCGTCCCGATCCCACAGCAAGATCAAAAGGAACCAATGGACTCGTTGGCAGAAAAAATCGGCTAATTCCCATCTGGTCGCAGTCCCGCATATGCTTCATAGGCCAGGGCCAATAAAACACGGCGACCAGGATCGCTTGGAGCCCCGTCGATCGTGAAAAAGGTGTAGAGCTCGCTTACAAGATTCTCCAACGGCCCCATATTCGGCTTGCCACTGGTATTGAGAAAACCCATCTTAGAGGCGATATCATCATTACTTAGCCCCTGAGCAATTAATGAGGCACACTCTTCCTGACGCGGCGTCAGACGTTGGCCATGCAATCGCTTCAGAAGATAATTTAATACCTCCTGGTCTATAAAGGTCTCGTTCCGGGTAATCACCGTCTCGGATATCTGAGAAAGGTAATCTGGCTCTACATTCTTAAATAGAGCATACCCATGGAGACCAGGCTGCATGGAGCCACTCTTCCTCACCCGACGTGGCGTCCCACGACGCGTATATTCCCGCCGAAAAATTTCCGCAGCAAGCGTCCAACTAGGGTCTTGCGTATAGATAACGATTTTCAGATCGGGGGCGATATCTAGCAGGCTACGACCCAGCTCGACACCATTCTCATTACCCAGACGCAAATCAGAAAAAAGCAGCCAGCCAGCCAGAGTGGAATTCGCTTCCTGCTGCTCGCATAGCATCTCAATCAGACCCATTGTAGATTCAAAGCTATCGGCCTGGGCCTGGAGACGAAGGCATTGGGTCTCTTCGACAAACTCGCAGACACCGCGCCTCTTGATCGGCGTATCGTCGACGACAATTGCTGGTATAAATTTTTCGAGCATAACACACAAATATGGATTCTAGCTTCTATCAGTACATCTATTTTTCTTATTATTATTATACCATGGTTAAGTTATGTAAACTACATACTTTCATAGATTTCTAACAAACAACTGTTTTCTTTAGAAAAGAGGAGAGACGGCTCCTAACAGGGCCGCGTCGGCACCCAGCAGCGAGGGACGAATATCTACCGGACTACACACACGTGAGGCAGAGGCGTCTGGTACGGAGGATCGGACATGCGAGAGCAAAAGGTTACTGGTTCCAAGAATACTCCCACCCAAAATCAGAAGGTTGGGCTCAAATAAGGTAATGTATTGCGAAACCGCTGTACTAAGCCAGCGGCTGATCTGTCCATACACATTCAATGCTACAGAGTCTCCACGATCAGCCTCCTCCATCAATAGTTTTGGGCTAAAATACTCACGATTCAACATGCGGCGGACCAGACTGGTCTCCTCACCTCGCTCCACCGCTCTGCGAACCATCTTCTGCATTGAATCGGTAGAGACCAGCGTATTGATACAGCCTCGCTTTCCGCAACTACACCTGGGTCCTGTATTCGCGACAAGCATATGCGATACATGCCCAATGTACTGCTGAGAAGCTCGCTCAACCTTGCCATCAATCGCCAGAGAGGCTCCCAGAACCGCATTCACCGTCACAAAGAGCAGTCGCTTAAAACCTCGACCAATCCCAAAACGGTGCTCGCCCAGCACAGCGGCGTCTACATCTACGTGTAAATGCGTTGGCAATCGGAACTGTTTTTCTAGAAGATCGCAAAGAGGAACATTATTTAAAGAGGGAAGAATAGGGATGGAGAGCGGACGACGACTTGAGGGATCTAAGCTTCCAGGCAACGAGATCCCTAGACCAGAGACAGCGAGCCCCAACCTATCTGCATAATCCAATGTTTCCCGAATCGATCGCAGATAGGGTTCTAATGTAGCAGCCGCTGATCTTCCTGTCAGCGTTCTGGCATCACAGCGGTAACGTACCTTCCCCGCCCGATCAATCAAGGCAATGTTTGCTTTATTGGCCGTGATCTCCACTCCCACCGCCGCGCGCCTCGCCTTACTTATACCCACCAGACCTGCATACCTAACATATTCCTGTATTTAAGTAGAACTTTTGTTCAAGTGCAGTTGGAGCACCTGAAATATATACAAGAACAATACAACACTTTATGTAAAGACTATACCTGACATAGAGAACAAATGTCAAGAGCGGATGTTCAAACAAAATGATATCAGAGCAGACCAATGGCGGCTTTACATGCGCTTTTGGGTGATGCATTCCATTTTTGTATAATGTATGTGTACCTTTATAGTGGGGATAGCAACAATTTTTTGGGTGGTCAATATATTGTTAAGGGATTGTAAAAATACTATAATAACAGAATCCGGTTGCGAAACATCATGCTCTGTCTGATCACCATGGCTTATAAAAAAATTGTTTCCAGAAAACTCCGCTTGCGACTTCCCTACAGCGTTCATGGCATCCGTTTTGCCTGGAGACGTTCATCACCGACATTTTCCAACAGAGTTCGCTTGCTCCTCCTCTACAGATCCGAATTGCTCCCCAAGGCGGTTTGGGAAGCAAGCACCCTTCTTTTCCTATCAACGTCGCCGATACGCCGGAAGCAGCGAGGTCATTGAACCAGCTTCTGAATGGTGGCATTCCCAGCATCCTCGTGGTACAGTAGAACGTAAAGACAAAGATACCCACCCACAAGCATAGATAAGGAGTTTTCTTGTGTCGAACAAATACAATCCTGATCAGCGGTCACCGATCCTCGGACAGGGGCATGGCCTCTCCAATCAAGAGGGGGAATTTATTAAACAGATGATTCGCGAGGAGTCGGGAACGGCCCGCGAGCTTTCAATTCCCCAGGAAGATCTGGCTCCCGAAGCCACAACCCAGATGTCACCCGAGACCGCCCTTGTGATCAACGAGAGCCGCATTCGACCGATCCTGGAGATGTTCAATCGGGATTATCTTTATGGCCAGGGGCGCTTTGACGAGTACAAGGACGGCCTGATCTTCAAATGGGGTGATGGCTACTCTCGAAAGCATATTTGGGCCAGCGTTGAGAACGGCAATCTACTGTTTGAGACTAGCCATGAGAAACCCTGTAACCAGCCTAATTGCGACGGCACCCATCATGTCTTAACACCGGATCTTTACCAGGATCAGAATGTTATCAATAAAGAACTGGGCGATCTATTCCGCCGCCCCGTCCATGAAACCAGTGACGACTAAAAAGAGAAGAGAACATTGTGGCTCATACAATCATCGCCCTTGAAAAAGATCTATTCTTCTCTGTAAGAATCCGTGATACCCTACGCCCTTATGAGATTGAGGTACTTACCGCCCGATCGCTGGAAATCTTTCAGCAGAGGCTCAACCAGGAGCCTCAACCGGAAATGGTGATTATCAACTTCTCGATCCAGGGAGTTGATTGGGAGCAGGCGATCCGCGCAGCCCGGCAGGCTAATTTGCCGGTGCTGGCCTTTGGCTCACATATAGATATCGAGGCTCACACTAGAGCCAGAAACGCCGGCGCACAGCGAGTAGTCGCTAACTCTAAATTCACCCGCGACCTGGTAGATCTAGTTCAGAGTATGCTCACACACCCTGTTCATGATGCAGGCTCACAAGCTGCTATCGAAGAGTAAAGCGTAAAAATGAGCGCCGGATCAGGGCGTCGGAGGTGGCACGCAAGTGGTACGCGGGCTGATATTTCTCTATCTGTGGGGTCAGTTTGCGATAGGTCCAGTGGGCCTGAGCATATTCGCGGCCTGTGCGCGGGGAAAAATGCACGTAGGAGTGAGTAGGACGATAGCGGGGGCGATTAGCAAAACGTCGTGGCATGTAGCAGTTCTCCTTAACTATTTCGCTGCCGCCTCAGGCGGTGAGGGGTGGGAAGGAGGGAGATGGGGACGCCCCCACCC
>CAXTTV010000071.1:0-21501 GCA_964247295.1 uncultured Ktedonobacteraceae bacterium
AAAGCAATGTTCGAGGGACGGGAAGCCGCTCTCATCCCTTACCTGTTACCAAAGGTTCGCTTTGTTACGGAGCTCAATATCGAGCAGCTTCGCGCTCCCCTACGGGCGGATCGAGTCTATAAAGTTATGTACAAAGGGCTCGATCATATTCTGCACATTGAAATTGAGACCAGCGGGACACCAGATATGCATATACGGATGTTAGAATATCATGGGATAGTACATCGCAAATATAAGCTACCCGTGATCTCAATGATCCTGTACCCATTTCAGACAGCTACTGTGGTAAAATCTCCGTATCAAGAACACAGCGGACGACAAAATATTTTGACGTTTCACTTTGAGGTTGTTGAACTTTGGAAGCTAGATGCGCGGCGTTTTGTCGAAGGAAAAGTGACCGATATGTACAGCTTCCTTCTTACGATGGGAGGAGCAAATGCCGATCTGCTTTTACAAGTCATTAGCGAACTAAGAGAATTATACAAAGGGATAGAGTTAGCCAATCAGTTGCTCTGACTGAGAACATTGCTCCATCGAGCAAACATCCTCTCACTGGAAGACAAACAGCGCGTTGAGGAGGACCTGACCATGTTCGAGCGTATTTTTGAGGAAGATCCCTACATTCAGAAAATGCAGGCAAAGGGGGAACTGAAAGGTAGAAGATCTGACATTTTGACGATTATCGAGACCCACTATCCTCAATTAACTGCACTGGCTCAGCAAAAAATCGAAAAGATTGAGATGGAAGATCAGTTGAAGAGTCTGCTCCTCCAGGTCTACAATCTACGTGATGAGCAAGCTCTAAAAAATCTACTCGTGGAATTACCCTCGTAGACGCATGTAGGTATTGTCAGCCTTCCAGGTCTGGCTCTCCATCCTCGGTCGATAGCACACCACCTGGTGCAGGCTCCCGATGGTTGTCTCTGGGAGCCTCCTCCTTTTTTTGTCACCTCGACTCTTGTATCTCTTCGTGCTATCATGAAAGGCAAGAGATTTTTGTTTGAGTTCTGCCTCTGGCAAGGGATGTGTGATGGCACGTAAGAATGAGTCCAATTCTCCGGCAACCTCTGAGGAGTTTCGTCCTCTGCTGGAACAGCTCCCCCGCTTCGCGCTGGCACTCCAGGCGAGCGCTACCCGCGAGGATGCGGAGAATGCAATTTTTGAGATACAGAAACTTCCTGAGAATACTCAACTGGCTTTGGTCCAGGCCCTCTCCTCGGTTTCGTCCGAGCGGGATGCAGCGGTGGCGGTGCTTGAGGCACTCTATGAACTGAGCCCCAGTAAGAATGTCCATAAGGAGGCCCGCCGCGCCTTGATCCGCTTGAGCGTTCCAAAGCACTCGCCCCGCTGGGATACGACGGCCCCACTGGTCTCAGCTCCCGCCCCTCCGATAAGCCAGCCCCCACGTTTCTGGAAAGGGAAGATTCTCCGGACCCGTGAGCAGGGTGAGACGGTGGTGGTGCTGGCCTGGGAATATGGCACTGATTATTCGCAGGCGCGTCTGATGAGCTTCTTGCTGGAATATTGGCAGGATGGCGTAAAGGATTTTGAGCTTCTCAATGGGACCCGTCGTCAGGCAAATGAACAGTATGATGCGGTTATCTCCCAGACTCCCGGCAATTTTGTGGATGGGACGCTGGCCGAGGCCCGCCGCCTGATCGAAGATGCGCTTTCGGTGAATGAGTGGCGCGGGACTGAGCCTCATGAGGATTTCCGTCGCAATCGTACCCTGATCAATCAATTGATCCTGTCAAACGATGAGGCCGGGGAGGATCGCGGTCAGACCTTTATCGATCCCACGATGGAGACCGATGAGGTGGTCGGCAATTTTATTGGGGCCTGGTCCCTTGGGGATTATGCTCTGGCCTATGATCTACTGGCAACGTTAAGCCCGCTTCGCGATCGCAAGGATCGCGTTGAGTGGATCGATCTGCATCGCCAATGGCATGACGAGGCCAGACCCACGCGGATGGATCTAAGTTTCTTGCGCGAGAAGGAACCACAGCCCGCCGCCAGCCCAACGTCGGGGCTCTGGCTCCCAACGACGGCGAAGACTATGAAGGTGGAGGCCCAGAAGACTGCCGAGGTCGGCTGGTCTCTGGAACTGACGGATACACCGCTCAATGGGGCTCTGCCTGAGATGCCTATGGGGACGGCCCACAATAAGCAGACGGGCCGCTCCTGGTTCTGGACCAGTTATACACTGATACGCGAGTCCGAGGGTCTACGGATCGACCGGATGACCGATGAGGGAGCCGCCGCGCAGTCACTTTCGGCTGAGGATCTTCAAAAGCTCCAACAGGCTTCAGATCAGCGCGTTCAAGAGATCACTTCAACACAGCAACCGACCCGCCAGAATGGTCTGGAGCTGATGCAGGAGATTATCAGCTCGATGACGAAGACGCTGCACTATGCCGATGCCCTGATTGTGAAGCGCACTAATGATCGCGAGGTCCATGAGGATGCCTTCAGTCGAACGCTGGCCGTTCAAAATAATGAGCGGGGCCTGGTCTATCTGGAAAAGATGGAGCAGTTGTTCCCCGGCGAGGGCCACGCGGCGATCCTCCGGCAGCTCGCGCTTAACTACGCCACCCAATCGCAGTATTATCAGGAGCGGGGCCTGGTCTATCTGGAAAAGATGGAGCAGTTGTTCCCCGGCGAGGGCCTCGCGGCGATCCTCCCGCCGCCCGCGCTTAACCACGCCACCCACTCGCAGCATTATCAGGAGCGGGGCCTTGAGGATCAAGCTGGGCACTTCCTGGATCTGGCGGAACAGGCGATGCGCCGCTCCCTGGACGAGGAGCAGAGTGCTCTAGCGATTATCTTTGTGGCCGAGGCTCTGATTCAAAAAGATAATACACGCCTGGATGAGGCTCAGGCTCTGCTAGAACAGGCCCGCCCTCTCGTCTCCACTTCCGAGGAGCAGGGACAGATTGAGATGGATCTTGGCGCGATCGCTCAGCATCGCGAACAGGATGAAGAGGCGATTGAGCACTATCAGCGGGCGGCACGCCTCTATCCAAAGCACCCGTCGATCTGGCATCTACTGGCCGGTGAACTGGAGAAGCAGAAACGCACCGATGAGGCGCTTCGGGCTCTGGAACGCGGCACTGCGGAGCATCCTGATGATGTGCTGGCCTTTACCAATCTGGCGAACCTCTACGCCGGGCAGAATAAGGCGCTAGAGGCTGCCGAAGTTCTAGAGCGGGGCATACGCTTTAATCCGGATTCGGCCCATCTGCGCGCGATGCTTTCCTCCAACTACCTGGTTCGAGGGGATCGCCGCCACGCCTGGGCCCTCTTAGAGGAGGCCGAGCACCTGAATAAAGATCTAGAGATTGTTCGGGTGATGCGCTCGATTCTTGAAGAAGACAAAAATAAGAAAAAATAGATGATTAAACAAGAACTACCGATCCATTATTATACCCTGACCCTCGGGGAGCTTTGCCGAGAGGGAGATGCTCTGGCGGAAATCTCCCAGCAGGATGAGGACGGCGAGATCCATACCCAGACGGTCCGGGTTCCCGCTGGCCTCCCCGGTGAGCGGGTCAGCATCGCGGTTGAGTCTCCACCTCTGCCACCAAAGAAGCGCAAGCGTCATTGGAAGCTCCGCTCACCCCGTGTGTGGATTACCGAGATCCATGAGCCATCTCCCGATCGCGTCTATGCTCCCTGTGGCGTCTTTGGGATCTGCGGCGGCTGCCAGCTTCAGCATCTGCGCTACGATCGCCAGATCGCCTGGAAAAATACCGTTGTCACTCGCCTGCTAGAGGAGATCGGCCATTTTGAGCGACCGCCAATGCTGCCAACGGTCCCCTGCGATGATCCCTGGAATTATCGTAACCATATGCGCTTCTCAGTGAATCGCGATGGGGTCGCGGGCCTGACGGCGCGTGGCACCCACCGGGTCCTTCCACTGACGGATTGCCCAATCGCTGATGACATGATCAATGTGGCCCTCAAGACAATCAATAGCGAACAGGTGAACCCTCGCCCCCAGGTGCTGATCCGCTATGGAACCAAAACCGGGCAGATGCTGATGCACCCCACCCCTTCAGAGAAGGTCAGCGCGATCCTGACCGATCCCGAAGTTGGCATTGAGATACGCTCGGAGACAATGGAAGAGCACCTGATGGGCGAGACCTTTCGTATCCGTCCCAGCTCGTTTTTTCAAACAAATACGCCTCAGGCCAATAAGATGGCTGAGATGGTGCTTGCTGGTCTGTTTGAGGATCGCGAGGCTCAACCAGACCTGACACTGGTGGATGCCTATTGTGGCGTCGGGACCTTCGCAATGCTGCTGGCCCGAAGGGCTGCCAGGGTCATCGCGATTGAGGAGTCACCCAGCGCGATTACCGATGCTCAGTGGAATCTGCGCTCGGCCCCAAATGTGGAGATCATCAAGGCTAAAGTCGAAGAGGTACTCCCGGCAATGGCCCATCAGATCAATGGGCTGGTGATCGATCCCCCGCGTGCTGGCTGTCAGCGCGATATTCTTGAGGCTCTGGCACGGCATCCCGTTGGAAGAATCGTCTATGTCTCGTGTGAGCCCTCAACGCTGGCCCGCGATCTGGATATCCTCTGCCATGAGTTCCCAGCCTACCGCCTGCGCACCGTCCAGCCACTGGATATGTTCCCGCAGACCGCGCATATCGAGACCGTCGCGGTGCTGGAACAGATACCAGCAGATGAGGAGCTAGCATGACCCACAAAAAGATTTTGCTGGCCTCGGGCTCGCCCCGTCGCCGTCAGATCCTCGCGGAACTGGGCCTATCCTATACCGTAAAGGTTCCCGTTGTCGATGAATTAGAGATCCAGAACCGCTACACTGGTCCGGTAGAAGAGCTGGCACGCGAGCTGGCGGAACAAAAGGGACGCGCCGCCCTGGAACTACCCGAGGCCGTGGACAGCATTATCATCAGCTCCGATACAACTGTCGTTGTAGACGATTTGGTGTTGGGCAAACCTGTAGATGAAGCCGAGGCTTTTGAGATCCTCAAACAGTTGCGAGGCCGCTGGCACCTGGTCATCTCCGGGGTCGCGGTCAGCACTCTGGTTCAGGACACAGCTTTTACTTCAAGCACAAGCTGTGTGACACGGGTGCTGATGCGCGACTATAGCGATGAGGAGATCCGAGCGTATATCGCGACCGGCGATCCTATGGACAAGGCGGGGGCCTACGCTATCCAGCATCCAGGCTTCCACCCGGTAGAGAAAATCGAGGGTTGCTACTTGAACGTCGTCGGACTGCCGCTCTGCACACTCTCTGAGCTGTTGGCGGATTTCGATGTCTATCCTCAGAACCCACCGCCCTACCCCGAAGATGGTTGCTGGTCCGCACACAATGTTCTGACCCTTCCATCGCTGTAATTACCAGACCCTGTTCCAGAATCAAGGGGTGATGGGCGCGGAAAGGGCCGGGAGCAACGCCAGATCAACGTGTGGGAGCGCTTCGCGTAGCGCGTACATTACGTCCGAGACGGTTGTGGTATCCCGGTTCATGATCCAGAAACGGAGTGTAAGCTGAATATTCGCACCCTGATACCCGGTGATAACAACTTCGGGTTCGGGTTTGCCAATGATCGTTTCAATTGAGCGCATGGTCTCTAGGATCTTCTCAAAGGTTTCGCGCTTGATGAATTTTTCTTGCTCCATGGTGATGGAAAGAACGGCGCGCTTCTCTCCATAATACGTGTTGTTGAGGACAATCCCACCAAACATAAGGGCGTTGGGGATCATGATCTGCTCTCCGCTGACCAATCTCAGCTTGGTCGCGCGGATCTGGACATCCTCGACCTCTCCCGTATAGGTGCTTGTACTGATCAGGTCGCCAATGTGGAAGGGCCGCTCGACCAGCAGATAGAAGCCCGCGACAAGGTTTTTCAAAATGTCTTGAATTGAGAAGGTAACACCAATCGCGAGTGATCCCAGGACCGCGACGGGCACCACCAGCTCTACGCGCCAAAGCGAGAGCAGCCAGATAATCACAAAAAACATAACCGCGATATAACAGACCCGGCCCAGTAACGTCCGAATGTTGATATCGATCCGGCTATCAGCCAACCCGCGAATAGTGGCGGCCATCAGGGTTCGGGCGATCCCGATCCCGAGGGCAACAATCAAAAGACTGGAGATAATATTGGTGATCATGCCAGCCAAAAACTGAGGGTTGCGGATATCTCCCAGGAATGGCGCGTAGGCAAACACCTGCTTCCATTGATCGGCGGTTAAAAAGCCTTGTAGTTCGATTGAGGCCACCACGCTAAGTGCCAGCAGCTCCAGGACGATAATGAGCAGGACCGTCACTACTTGAACAATCCAGTTATCTACCACTGTTTTGTCGAGCCATTGAATAATGAAGCGGCGTAAAGCGAGCCCTACAACCAGTACAAAAGCCGCCGTTAAGAGCAGTGGGATCATCTGCCAGATCCCAAAATTGGGACTGCTGACCGCGCTAGCAAACCCCTGGATTGTATTTAGTGTCGCTACAAAAGTATTCTGTACCAAAAAAGTCATCATAATAAGCTACTCACAAAAGGACGGGGCTGGTGGCAATCACTCGGATGGCTCCAACCCCCGGTTTTCAAACCGGGGTCCATGACGCTATTTTCAAGATATCTGTATCCTTATAAGGAGATCAACCTGGTCGCATACCAGACCAGAAGGCCGGGAGGATGGGGGATCTTTTCGCCCGGCATCAGGATGCTTAGGTTCGCAGCATTATATCACACGACATCTAAAGGATCGCCGATCTACCCAGAGGTCCCAGGACCCATTATTTGTTCGTTTGAGAATAATTCTGTTTGTAGCGCTATGGGATCGGGACTCTGATGTGATTTCCGATCCTTCGCGTACGCCTTCGGGAAAGCGCTCCTGCATCGATTTCACTGTTTTCTGGTCCCCCTATCTCTTTCTTTTCCCAACAAAATACTTTCAGCTTTTCTGGATATAAAATAGGATATGATATAGTAAAGGAATAGTCATTTCAGGAGAATATGTTCATTGGATATCTCGCAATCTTACGCGAAGAGGCGCAGTGTTGGGGTAATTGGCGGTACCTTTGATCCCATTCATTATGGTCATCTGGCGGTGGCGGAGGAGGTTCGACGTGCCCTCCATCTGGAGGAGATGGTGTTTGTCCCAGCCGGCCAGCCCCCCCATAAGCCCGGTCGGGTTGTCTCTTCCGCCCAGCATCGCCTGGCGATGCTGGAACTCGCGCTCTCCTCAAACCCACACTTTTCGATCTCTCTGGTAGATCTGGAGCGGTCCGGCCCTTCTTATACGGTCGAGATGCTGCGCGATTTGCATAGGCTCTGGGGAGAGCAGACTGCGATCTATTTTTTGATCGGCTGGGATAGCCTGGAGTATCTTACGACATGGTACGATGCGCCAGGCATTCTAGCCCAACTCTCTCATGTTGTCGCGGTTCATCGCCCTGGATACGTGGAGATGGCAGGGTATCTTGATACATTACAGGCTCGTCTCCCTGGTATTCAAGATAAGCTGCTGACTGTGCCTGCTCCCCAACTTGATATCTCCGCAACCAATCTGCGCACTCGCGTGACTGAAAATCGCCCGATTAAATATCAGGTGCCGGAGCCGGTTGAGCAGTATATTCTCTCTCAAGGTCTCTACCGGGACCTACCAGCACACTCGGGCTCAACACAAGGAAATCACGATCATGACAACACCCATGCAATTTGAGATCGGCGATCGCCTCCGCCTACGTAAACCTCACCCCTGTGGCAATTATGACTGGGTGGTGGTCCGTCTGGGGGCCGATATCGGTCTGCGTTGCGAAAAATGTGGACGCCGCGTACTATTACCCAGGTCAGAGGTTGAACGTCGAACAAAACAGGTGCTTGACCGCGCCTCCGATCCAAATGATCTGGACTCGCTTCTACCCTGATCGCTTCTGCTTCAGTAGACGAAGGGTGTAACCCTTCTACCATCTACTTCGTAGTAGCAATTATGTAGCACAAGGGATATGCCACAGGTGATGTCTGGAGCGCATCAGTAGTTTCAAACCACTTTCTGGCTTCTCTATTTCTGATATCTGTCGGTTCGAGGAGAATATCTATGGAAACGGCCAAACCACAAGCCGGGTTTCTTACCCTTCTTAAAAAGAGAAACTTTATTCTGCTGTGGCTGGCGCAACTGATCTCGATGACGATCCTGAATGCTTCCAACTACGCGATCCTGGTTCTAATCGAGGAGGTCACTAAGTCCACGACCCTTGTGGGTCTCGCTATTATCTGTTTTAGTCTACCCGCTGTAATCTTTGGTGCTCCCGCTGGTGTCCTTGTCGATCGCATGAATAAACGCCGGGTTCTCTGGGCAAGTAACTGTCTCCGCGCGATTGCGACGTTCGGCTTTGTGTTTTCTTTGCTTGTGGATCGCGAACAATTGGTTCCGCTCTACCTGCTGACGTTCCTGATCTCAACGATCGGTCAATTTTTTACGCCAGCCGAGGGTTCAGCGATCCCAATGCTGGTGGATGAGGAAGAGATCCCATCGGCTGTCTCACTTTTTAATGTGACGTTTGTGCTCTCACAGGCGGTCGGATTCATTTTGCTCGCGCCGATCATTATTAGTCTGATGCCAACCTTCCATTTTGGCCGGGTGGCGATCGATCCCGTGGAGTCACTCTATATCATTATCGGAACGTTCTACCTGGTCTGCGCCGGGCTGATCGCGCTGATCCCCATAACAAACTTTAAGCAACCCCAACGCCAGCCACAGGTGGCTAGCAAAGCATTGGGGGTCTTTGGCAATATGCTGCAAGAGATGGGGCAGGGCTGGTCCTTTATTCGCAAGAATAATGCGCTATTCCTGTCGGTAATCCAGCTTTCTTTTGCCGGGGTGATCCTACTGGTTGTGGGTGAGTTGGCGACACCTTTTGTGACTCGGGTGCTGCTACGTCCCCCAAGCGCGATGGCTTTTGTCTTTGCTCCGGCTGGCATTGGTCTGGTGCTCGGCTCACTGGCAATGCCTCGTCTGATCCACCGCCTTGGGAAAGATCTGGCAATTATCCTGGGTAGCGCGCTTTTCGCCCTGACGATGATCCTGCTACCGCTGATTCCACTACTGGCTCAGTTCATTCAACCAAGAGACTGGGCGGGAAACCCTCTCCTGCTGGTAGTTATCGGCTTTTGTATGTTTTTATCGGGGATCGGCCTGGATCTGATTAATATCCCGGCTCAGACGGCGGTGCAGGAGTTAACTCCTGATTGGATTAAGGGTCGGGTCCTGGCCCTTCAGTTGATGCTCAATAACGCGGTTTCGATCCCGGCGATCCTGTTTATCGGCGCTTTTGCTGATATTTTTAGTGTCGCGAATGTAATCTACTTGCTTGGAGCGACGGTCGCGCTCTTTGGAGCCTGGAGCTACTACTACGAGCATAAGCATCCGGTTCCCCAGAAGCTTTCCAATCAGCAGGATGCGACTGAGAGGGTTGCATCTTCAACGACGGTTAATGATAATCGCGAACTATCTAATCCCAACAAGATCTCCCTTTAGGGGATCTTGTTGACTGTTTCGCGTGTCTCGTCTACAATCTCTCATATAACATTTGTCTTGAAACCATAAGGGGATCTATGGACCCAGCCCTGGCAGAACAAATACAGCCGTACCAACCCTGGCTGATTATCACTGGCGTTGTTGTGCTTTTCTACCTGCTTCGTCTGACCCGACGCGCTCTTCGGCGGCGGGTCGATGAGTGCGGACTACGCCTCTTTGGTGATCGCGGCCTGATGATCTGGTTCTGGCTGAACGCTCCCGGTGTGATGCTCCATGAACTGAGCCACGCGCTCGTGGTGCTCTTGCTCTATCCCTTCGGGTTCCGCATTACTAGTGTGACGTTGTTCCGAATTAAGCCTGTAATTGCCCGAGCACCAAATGGTGGAATGCTTAAACGCAGTGCGCGCCCCTCCCTTCAATTAGGAGAGGTGCAATATGTGCGACCACCCGCCCGTGTGATGAGTCATATCGGCGATGGCTTGAGCGCGGTCGCTCCCCTTTTCGGGGGGATCGTTGCTCTACTCTTCCTCTATTGGGTGGCCACGGGCTACAATCTCTGGGAGATCCACCTCCAGATTTTTCGACCCGGCTGGCCCTGGTGGACGCTGATCTTTACACCCTATTTAATTTTGACTGTGACTTCAGAACTCTGGCCTAGTCACCAGGACTGGCACGGCGCGCGCTGGTTTATGATCTGCGCGTCTTTATTGACGATTGTCATTGTAGGCCTGCTCTGGTACCTTCAGGTATTAATCTTTGATACCCACCTTTTACAGTCCACGGCGGTGGTGATGGCACATGTGGATTTCGCTCTGCTGATCCTGCTGGCTCTGGATGCCGTGTTTCTAACGATCGCGGAGCTACTGGTCCGCCTCGTCCGATAGAGAACAGATGGTGCGATGCGTACTCCGCTAGCAGGCGACTCTGCTGAGAAAAGAGGAAAGGGTTCCAATGTAAAGAAAGAGACTCGAATGCGATAGCGACCTCTGGAATTTCCCATTAGAGTTGCAAGTGGCTTCCCTACCACTCGAATTTTTCGATGAAGAAGGCCCGGCTGTACTCTAATAGAATCGGGCTCCCATGAGGACAAACGGCGGGGGCTGCTACTCGCGCTAGCTCCCGCAAGAGGTGCCCCTGCTCATCCAGACCCATCACCCGGCCTCTTCTAAGAGCCGAACGACAGGAGAGGCCGATCAGGAGCCGATCCTGCCAGTCCGGGCTCTCTTCGGCGGCGATCCCTGCCAATTCCGGCAGGGCGGCGATCATCTGCCCCTCGCTTTCACTTAAACCTACCGGTACGGAGCGGATCAGAAAGCTCCGCCCACCAAAACGCTCACAGTCCAGTCCCAAACCACGCAATATTGGCAGGCGCTCAGTCAGCAGCTCGGCCTGGTGACGCTTCATTTCAACAATCACTGGCTCTAATAATAAGTGAGCGTTCAAGTCCTCTTCGTCCTCTTTTACTCTCTTGCCACTGCTGTAGGTCTGCCGCAAATGCTCGTAGATGATCCTTTCATGGGCACGATGCTGATCTATTATATACAGACTACCATCCGGCGATTGAGCCAGGATCAGGGCCTCTTGTAGTTGGGCCAGGGGCCTGAGGGTTCTGAGAATCTCGCTCAGGGCTGGCTCACCCCCGCCGTCTCGCTGATAAGGCTGGACGCTCTCAGAGAGGTGTAGCCCCCGTCTCCGAGCCCCCGGTAATCGGCGCTGAGAGATAAGATTTGGGCCAGGAAGGGTTGGGCTCTCGGGTAAAGCCGGGCTGCTGCCCAACACACTCCGAACGGCCTGCGTCAATAAGCTGGCAACCTCGGCCTCGCGCAAAAGTTTCACTTCCAGTTTAGCGGGATGCACGTTGGCATCTATCTCTTCAGGGGGGACGCTCAGGTGCAATACAATTAATGGATGCTTGCCCCTAGGCAATAATCCACGATAGCCTTCTTCCAGGGCATCCTGCAAACCTTTCACCTGGACCAGTCGCCCATTGATAAATAGCATTACGTGCTGTCGGTTGTTTTGGGCCAGCGCCCGGTTCCCAATATAGCCATGCAGATGATAGTGCGGCGCTTCCAGATTTTCTTCAAAACGCTGCGAGACCTCAACCCGGCGCACCATCTCTTCTAACGGTAGTTGATAGAGTTCGGCCAGGGCGATCGCGAGATCCCCGCTGCCACCAGTTTGTAATATACTGCTTTCGTCGTTGAGCAGCGAGAAACGCACCTGCGGATATCCGAGCGCGTACCGCCTGACCAGTTGCAAAATGTGCATAGCTTCTGTTCGCGCCCCTCGCATAAACTTTAAGCGGGCGGGCACATTATAAAAAAGATCGCGGACGGTAACGGTGGTTCCCGGTACGCGCGCTCCCTGACCACGGCTCTCGATCTGACCACCACGGATCAGCAGAAAGTATCCCGACTGCTCGGGATCTTTGGCGGTCTCGCGGGTCCGACTCAATATGGTAAGTTCAGCAATCGTGGCGATGCTAAAAAGGGCTTCACCCCGAAAGCCCAGAGTTTCCAGGCGCTCCAGATCTTCCAGGGTGGCGATCTTACTGGTAGTGTGTCTTAGCCAGACCCTCTCTAGATCTTCCGCCGGAATGCCGTCTCCATCGTCAATGACCCGGACCAACCGCAGGCCACCACCACGAATCTCGATCCGTACCTCTCGCGCCCCGGCGTCCAGGGCGTTCTCGATCAACTCTTTGACAACGGAGGCGGGCCGCTCAATCACTTCACCCGCCGCGATCCGCTCCGCGATCTCTGGGGCGAGGGAGCGCAACGGCTTTCGTTCTGGAAGCTTGGCTTCCTTTCTATTCTTCCGGTCGGCGTTCTCCAGATATTGCATTCCTTGCTACTTTCTAGCGCGCAACTTTTTTTTCTGCATTACGAACAATAGATTAAGAGCATCCAGTGGAGTGATCGCGCAAACATCAATACCGTTGAGGACAGATGCGCGATCTCCTTCCCGCTCCATCTCCCCCGCGATCTCTCGGGCCTCATCGCTTTGCCACTCATAAGGGCCGTACTCGCGGCTATCCTCAGCTACCCTTCCCCCTCCCAACTGACGATCAGCCCTCTCATCGTTCACTGCTTGACTCTTATCAAGACTATAGGAAATTTGATCGGGAAGCAAGAGGCGGCCCGGTCCCGACCCTGTTTCTAACTGCTTGAGTACATCTTCGGCACGCTTGATGATACTGCCCGGCATGCCGGCTAACCGTGCGACATGCACACCATAGCTGCGCCCAATACTGCCCGGCATCACTTTATGAAGGAAGACAATTTTCTTCTGATTATCATTGCTGATTGCCATGGTGTAGACCCGCAATTGTGATAGCTCATCAGCCAGGGCTGCCAGCTCGTGATAGTGGGTGGCGAACAGGGTTCGGGCTCCGGTTATTTCATGCAGATGCTCAACAACAGCTCGGGCGATGGCGATCCCATCATAGGTGCTGGTGCCCCGTCCAATCTCGTCCAGTACGATCAGGCTGTTGGCGGTGGCATGGTTCAGGATGGTGGCGGTCTCTTCCATCTCAACCATAAAGGTGCTTTTGCCGGAGGCAATGTCATCTTCGGCTCCAACACGCGTAAAGATCCGATCTACCAATCCCAGACGCAGACTTTTGGCCGGGACAAAGCTGCCAATCTGGGCCATCAAGGTAATCAACGCGATCTGACGAAGATAGGTAGACTTTCCCGCCATGTTGGGACCGGTAAGCAGCAGAATTCTAGTCTCTTCACTTGCTTCCATCCAGGTGTCGTTGGGAATGAAGACGTTGCCGTCCAGCGAATCCTCGACGACAGGATGCCGCCCACCAATGATCTCTAGTCGGCGGCTCTGTTCCAGCTCCGGGCGGCTGTACCTATGCCGGGCCGCGACCTCCGAAAGGCTGATCAAGACATCCAGCCTGGCAATGGCACGGGCGGTCTCCATTAATTGGGGATAATAGACGCCAAGCTGCCGCAAGACATCGCTGTAGATGCTTTTCTCCAATTCTTCGATCCGCTCTTCGGCACTTAAGATCCGCGCTTCATGTTCTTTCAGTTCAGGAGTGATGAAGCGCTCGGCGTTGGTGAGGGTCTGTTTGCGCTGATAATCTTCGGGGGCCAGCTTTAGATTGGCGTTGCTGATCTCGATGTAATAGCCAAAGACTTTGTTAAAGCCGACCTTTAAGGATTTAATGCCGCTTCTGGCTCGCTCACGGGCCTCCAATGAGACGATCCAGCGCCGTGAGTCGCGAATCGAGTCAATTAATCCGTCCAGCTCGGGATTGTAGCCCCGGCGAATCAGGCGGCCCTCGTCCTGATCTTCATTTCGATCGGGATGCACCAGGGCGCGCCCAATTAGCTCTGCTACCTGAGGACAGGGATCAAGCCCGTCCGCCAGTTGGTGCAATAAAGAAGCGTCGCAACCGCGTAAAAGCAGTTCCAGGGTTGGAACCACTTCAAGATATGCGCCCAAGGCCAGAACCTCTCGCCGAATGGCGCTCCCCTGGCGAATCCGCCCGGCGGTTCGCTCAAGATCCCCCAGCCGTTGCAGATTCAAGACAAACCGGCTACGCAGCGCTGGACTCTCAAAAAGCTCCTCAACGCTATCTAGCCGCTCCTCTAACTGGCGCAGGTCTAACAGCGGCTGCGTGACGGTGAGCCGCATCTGCCGGGCCCCCATGGGCGTAATCGTTTGATCCAATACGCCCAGCAGACTTCCAATGGGGCTACCAGTTCGGGACCCCTGGACCAGATCCAGGTTGCGCTGCGTGTGCGCATCCATCAACATATAATTAATGGTCTGGTAAGAACGCAGGGTGGTTAAAAGCGAAAGCAACCGACCATTCATTTTATCAAGATAAGTGACAATGGCACCGGCGGCGGATATCGCCTGAGGAATGTTGGCACAGCCATACGCCTCCAGAGACTTGACATCAAAGAGTCGGCAGAGCCGCGCCTGAGCCGCTTCCCGCTCAAAGAAATAGGCCGGACAAGGGGTAATGGTCATGGTCTGAAAGGGCAGTTGATAGCCCGCGCTTTTGCTGTTTCCTTCGAGTAACAGGCATTCAGAGGGGGCGAGCCGCTGAAGTTCGGCTTCCAAAGCCGCTGGCATCTCTTCCTGAGCAAACCAGGTGACGCTAAAGTCGCCGGTACTGACATCAACGGCGGCCAGACCAGTTCTGGTACGGCCAGGAGCAATGGCGGCGAGATAGTTGTTCTGGCGCATTGGCAACAGATTGGGCTCTGAGAGCGTCCCCGCTGTGAGAATACGCGTGACGGCTCGATCAACGATGCCTTTACCGACCTCCCCCACCTGCTCACAGATGGCGACTCGGAGCCCTTTCGCGATTAACTTCCCCAAATAATTATCTAAAGTGTGCAGGGGTATTCCAGCCAGGGGAACCCGCTCATCTCCATAGTTGCGATTGGTCAAGACAATCTGTAGTTCGCGAGCAGCAATCCGAGCATCTTCATCAAAGGTTTCGTAGAAATCTCCTACCTGGTACAGGAGCAAAGCATCCGCATACTCGCTTTTAATTTTCAGGTATTGTCGGCGCGCTGGAGTTGACATAGGTGCTTTCTATCTACCAATTTCTAGAACAGCCGCCTCTGGCGGGAGGAAGGCCGAGGCTCTGCCCTCTGCATCCCTGCTTTGACTATAATAGGAACATTTGTACTTTAACGCATTCTTTTCGCGATGTCAAAATTTGGGTATTGGACGTATCCGTATCCGGAAGTCCTGTCTTTCTCATTATAGAACAATTTGGCTCTGACGCCCACTCCCAGGCCAATCGGTCCCGCCTTTTCATCCTATAAAAAGGACAGGGTTTGTGCTATTCTGAAGATCTATTGTGTTTCATTACTGATTGTTTGAGATGCTCAGGGCTATTTCATTCTCTTCTTCTGTCGCCTACAGCGGCGAGGAGTGGGAGAAAGAAGGTGAGCGGGGATGCCCCGCCCTCCGTCAGGGATTGGCACCCCTGGGCCCCACTTCGTTCTAGAATGAAGAGACCCTGTGAGATACTGGCTTTTGTTGACAAGCCAGAATTGACTTCATACAATAAAACCAATTACAAAACAGGCAGATTATTTTTGCTCGCTCCCCGGTATATTTCTTGTTACAATTTCTATAGGTGTCACTATGCTCGAAAACGATTATTCAGGACAGCAGTTTGGAGCCTACGAGCTTCAACATCTACTGGGTCATGGCGGATTCTCGACGGTCTATCTAGGCAAACAGATGCAGGACCAGTCTCTGGCTGCCATCAAACTGCTGCATACTCGTCTTGATGCGAGTGAAACCGAACGGTTCCAGGCCCAGGCCGAGCGGATGATTCAACTGAAACATCCACATATTATTCAGATTTTATATGCAGATGTCGAGCAAGGCGTTCCCTATACCGCGATGACGTACGCCCCAAACGGGACATTACGGGATCGCCACCCACGCGGAACCTGCATTCCTTTCGAGTCCATTCTCGATTATATAAAACAGATCTCGGGCGCTCTCCAATATGTCCATAACCAGGGGATGGTCCACCGCGATATTAAGCCGCATAATATGCTGGTCGGGGCCGATCAAGAGGTACTCATTAGCGACTTTGGGATCGCGATGGTGTCGGCCAGCGTTGATCAGTTCTATCCTAGCTCTCAGGAATTTGAGGGAACGGTGATCTATGCCGCGCCCGAACAGCTTCAAGGGCACCCACACCGCAGTAGCGATCAGTACGCGCTTGGTGTGGTGATTTATGAGTGGTTGACGGGTGTCTGGCCTTTTACCGGAACCTTTACGGAGATCGCTAGTCAGCATATGTTTGCTCCCCCTCCACCACTCAGCAAACGCAATCCGGCGATCTCTCCGATGCTGGAGCAAGTGGTGCTCCGCGCCCTGGAAAAGTTTCCCCATAAGCGCTATCCCAGTGTCCAGGAGTTTGCCCGCGCATTGGAGGAGGCCCTGCTTCAAAATGAGGTCGACCCGATTGAACAGTTGTCTCCGACCCCGGCTTCCCGTCGCCAGTTTATGAATCCTTTCCCTTTTGGAAAGGGGAAAACGGCTATCAAACCAACTTCCCCTCATCAGGGGACAACGCTGGTTACCTATAAAGGCCATTTCGATCGCATTCATGCCCTGGCCTGGTCACCAGACGGGAAGCGCCTGGCTTCCAGTAGCCTGGATGAGACCATCCAAGTCTGGAATGCTTCAAATGGTGAGACGGTGGCAACACACCATGAGCAACCACTTTCGGTTCAAGCAATCTCCTGGTCTCCCGATGGGTATACACTGGCGATGACGGGCGATCTTCAGTCCGATACGGTAGAGTTCTGGTCTCTGACTGAGGAGCTATCAACCTCGGGAAATAGTCCGCTAATGGCTCGACCATCTCCGCAAGAGCCCTATAGCGGCCATAAAGACCTGATTCAGGCGATCTCCTGGTCTCCCAATGGGGAGATGATTGCCTCATCCGGTGAAGATAAGACGGTCCATGTCTGGCGACCTTCGACGGCTCGCAAGCTCTATATCTATCACGGCCACTCACAGTCAATTCAGGCTCTGGGCTGGTCACCGGATAGCAAACGGGTGGCCTCCGCTGGAGAGGACGCGGCCCTTCAGATCTGGGATGCGACTAACGGCGGCCATCTAACGGTCTGCTACGGGCACACCAAACGCATCACCACGCTCTCCTGGTCTCCCGATGGTAAATTTATCGCGACCGCCAGCGAGGATCATCATGTGAAAATCTGGCACGCGGTTTCTGGCCTGCTGACCCATACCTATCAGGGACATCAGGAATTGGTAACCTCTGTCTGCTGGTCTCCTGATAGCCGGCTGGTTGCCTCCGCCAGCCTGGATAAAACGATCCATGTCTGGGAGGCTCAAAAGGGCAAGTTGCTTTTCACGTATCGCAATCATGCGGCACCCGTTTTCTGTGTGGCCTGGTCTCCCGATGGTACACGACTGGCCTCCGGTGGTAATGATCTTACTGTTCAGATCTGGCAGGCTCTCTAGTCCCATTTCAGGCCTGAAATGATGTACAATAAGGGGAAAGAAATGAGTTCCCATGCAGAGCCGCATGGCTCGGGCTGCCAGATCAGCCCTTCTATCATCCGAAGTTTTCCCCAGGCTTTTAGAGAGCATCTGCATTGTCGGGTGGATTGGAGTCGCCTTTGAGCAATTATCTTGATACCCTGTCTCGCCGCATTTTGATTTTTGACGGCGCGATGGGCACAAACATTCAACGCTATCAACTGACAGCCGAAGACTATGGTGGCGAGGCAACCGAGGGCTGTAATGAGTATCTGGTGCTGACAAAGCCTTCGGTGATTGAGGAGATCCACGCTGGCTTTCTGGAGGTCGGCTGCGATGTGATTGAGACCGATACCTTTACGGCCAGCCATCTTAAGCTGGATGAGTACGGTCTGGGCCACCTGACGAATGAGGTGAATCTTACGGCGGCCCGGATGGCCCGCCGCCTGGCCGATAAATATAGCACTGCCGATCAGCCCCGCTTTGTGGCTGGCTCGGTCGGCCCTACTGGAATGCTCCCCTCGTCAAGTGATCCCCTATTGAGCAACATTACCTATCAACAATTGGCGGCCCTTTTCGAGGAGCAGACGATCCCTCTCCTTCAGGGGGGCGTGGATCTGCTCCTGATCGAGACCAGCCAGGATATTCTAGAGGTGCGCGCGGCGATTACTGGCATGCGACGGGCGATGAAGCAGATGGGTCGTACGGTGCCGATCCAGGCTCAGGTCTCGCTGGATACCAGCGGTCGCATGCTGTTAGGGACGGATATCGCGGCGGTGATGGCTACCCTGACGGCTCTGCGCGTGGATGTGATCGGGTTGAACTGCTCCACCGGGCCAGATTATATGCGCGAGCCGGTCCAGTATCTTTCCGAGAACTGCCCCCTGCCGATATCGACGATCCCTAATGCTGGCATTCCGTTGAATGTGAATGGGCAGGCGGTCTATCCAATGGAGCCGGAGGCGATGGCGGAGGCTCTGCGTGAGTTTGTGACGGAGTTCGGTGTGAATGTGATCGGCGGGTGCTGCGGCAATAGCTATGAACATATGAGGCAGATCGTTCAGGCCTGCCGCAATGCTCCAAGACGCGCTCGCCCTATCGCGGATCAAAATTTCTCACACAAAGATTTTACGAAGATTACGCCGCCTCTCCTCTCCAGTGGTATCCGCGCGACAGCGCTGCATCAAGATCCCGCGCCGCTGCTGGTGGGGGAGCGTGTGAATAGCCAGGGAAGCCGGAAGGCGAAACAGGCCCTGCTCAACGATGATTTTGAAACCCTGCTCACGATTGGCCGCGAACAGGTGGAGGGCGGGGCCCACGTGCTCGATGTCTGTGTGGCGCTGACCGAGCGCACCGATGAGGATATACAGATGTCCCGATCGGTGAAGATACTCTCGATGGGCCTTGAGGCTCCTCTGGTCATCGACTCTACCGAGCCAGGGGTGATCCAATCGGCTCTGGAGACCTATCCCGGTCGCGCGGTGATCAATTCCATTAATATGGAGAATGGCCGCCAGCGGATTGAGAGTGTGGTTCCGATGGCGGTGGAGCATGGTTCAACTCTGGTGGCGCTCACTATCGATGAGATAGGGATGGCGAAGACGGCGGACCGCAAGGTCCAGGTAGCCCACGAGATCTATAAGATCTGCGTGAATGAGTATGGGATTCCCGCCAGCGCGCTGATCTTTGATCCTCTCACTTTCCCGGTGACGACGGGCCAGGAGGAGCTTCAGACGGCGGCGATTGAGACGCTGGAGGCTCTGACCAGGATCAAGCAGGATCTGCCCGGCGTGCTGACGATTCTGGGTGTCAGCAATGTCTCCTTCGGTCTCAAGCCCCATGCCCGCGCGGTCCTGAATAGCGTGTTTCTCTATCATGCGGTGAAGGCTGGCCTGGACGCGGCCATTGTGAACCCGACGCATATTACACCGTATGCTGAGATCGATGCGGAACAGCGTCAGCTCGCGGAGGATCTGATCTATAACCGCCCCGAGGCTCTTCCTCGTTATATCGCCTACTTTGAGGATCATGAGCCACAGCAGGATGGCGCGGCAACAAAGGCCGATCCAACCGAGGGGATGAATACCTTTGAACGACTCCACTGGCAGATCCTCCACCGTCGTAAAGAAGGGATTGAGCCGCTCATAGATGAGGCCATCAAGCTTCGCAGGGAGGAGCTTGAGGCCGCTACCGGTGAGGCGGCGGTGAATGTGCTAAATACGGTGCTGCTCCCAGCGATGAAGGACGTGGGCGATCGCTTCGGAGCTGGCGAGTTGATTCTGCCGTTTGTGCTGCAATCGGCTGAGGTTATGAAAAAGTCGGTGGCTCATCTCGAACAGTACCTAGAGAAAAAAGAGGGCTATACAAAAGGCAAGGTGGTGCTGGCAACGGTCTTTGGGGATGTTCACGATATCGGTAAAAATTTGGTGAATACGATCCTTAGTAATAATGGTTATACGGTGTACGATCTGGGTAAGCAGGTCCCGCTAAATACGATTCTGGATAAGGCTGTTGAGGTGGGGGCCGATGCGATCGGGCTCTCGGCTCTGTTGGTGAGTACCTCAAAGCAGATGCCACTCTGTGTGCAGGAACTCTACCGCCGGAAGCTGAATTTCCCGGTAATTGTTGGGGGCGCGGCGATCAATCGCTCCTATGGTCGACGTATCCTGTTTGTAGATAATCAGCAATCGGACGCGCAACCCCAGGCTTATGAGCCCGGTGTCTTTTACGCTCGGGACGCTTTTGAGGGCCTGGATATCATGGATCGCCTGACCAGCAAGCCAGAGGAACGAACAAAGTTTGTTCAGGGCGTTAAAGATGCGGCCCTGCATGAGCGCTTGAAGAAAGAGGGCAAACAGACGGAGGTGAGTACAACTTCACGTACGGAGGATACTCAACGCTCAGAGAGCATTCGACCAGTAAATCAGATTCCGGTCCCACCCTTCTGGGGACCGCGCGTGCTGGATCGGATCGGGTTGGAGAATATCGCGGCCTGTATGGATCTTAAGACGCTCTACCGACTGCACTGGGGCGGGAAATCCCATGGCGAGGAGTTTAATCGGCTGGTGGACGAGGAATTTCGCCCCCGATTAGAGCGGATGCTTCTGGAGGCCCGTCAGCAGCGCTATCTTCAGCCTAAAGCAGTCTATGGCTACTTCCCCTGTCAGTCTCAGGGCAATGAGCTGCTGGTCTATGATCCCCAACAGCCGGGCCGTGAGCTCACCCGCTTCCATTTCCCACGCCAGCATGAGCGTGAGCGCCTCTGTCTGGCCGACTACTTCGCGTCGGTCGAGAGTGGGCAGATGGATGTGGTGGCCTTCCAGGTTGTGACGATGGGGAACGCCGTGAGTACAGCGATTGAAAAATTGCAGCAAGCGGGCAACTATTCCGAAGCCTATTATCTGCATGGACTGGCTGTGGAGATGGCTGAGGGATTAGCGGAATACACAAATCGTCTGGTGAAGCAGGAACTAAAAGTCGAGGAGGCCCGGCGCTATAGCTGGGGCTACCCCGCGATCCCCGATCTGGCGGATCATGAGCGGCTCTTCCAACTGCTACCAGTTGGGGCGAGTATCGGCGTGGAGCTCACCGAGGCTCATCAGTTAGTACCGGAGCAATCTACGGCGGCGATTATTCTCCACCATCCTCAAGCAACCTACTTCTCGGTTCGGGTTCAGAATGCTGAGGCCGCCCACGCCTGATTATACCCGACAGGGTGGGCGATCCGTTAAAGGGATCGCCCACCCTTTTTAAAAGCTGAATCTATAGTAATCCTGGTCGGAACGTTGATCTCTCTTGGCAGTGACCGTTCCGAGGAGGATCATCGTCATACGGACCTGGATCATCCACGTTTGTGTTCCACAGGTCAGGCATTTCTTTTATTCTAGCTTTATGGTTATTTAGCATGTTGACGGTGTCTCGCGCATGTAAACGAACAGTGTACATGTGACTCAAGTAGCCTTTCTT
>CAXTTV010000072.1:0-21433 GCA_964247295.1 uncultured Ktedonobacteraceae bacterium
CGCTCAGCCTGCTCGTGCAGATAGCCAAGCTCAATTGGGTGGAAGTTGCGCTCACGGTCCTCGTATGGCAACATTGGCATCTTCACTTTGGGCTCGACAGGCTTGTAAGGAACAATGTCAAAAAGATCCGGCTTGCGCTCTTCCAGCTCCAGGCGGCGACCAACCTCGGTCATGTCCTCACCTGAAAGAAAGGCATGGATCGAACGCGCGCCAAGCTTGCCCTGAGCAACGCACTCAATGATGGTCTTGGCCCCCATCTGACAGTCACCACCGGCGAAGACCGCCGGGCGATCGGTCAGGAAGTTATGAGGATCGGTCTCGACCGTGCTCCACTTGGTCCACTTGACGCCAGATTTCTCATCCAATACCCTGGTATCTGGCTTCTGACCCAGAGCCGGAACAACGGTATCGCAAGCAATCACAAACTCAGAGCCGGGAATCGGCACCGGGCGACGGCGTCCGCTGGCATCTGGCTCACCCAGCTTGTTCCGCTGGAACTCGATACCAGTGACTTTTCCGTTCTCGGTCGTGATCCTGGTTGGGCTCACATAGAGTTGTAGATCGGTTCCCTCGGCCTCGCCGTCCTCAACCTCTTCAAAGGTCGCGCCCATCTCTTTGCGCGAGCGGCGATACATTGTGTGAACCTTCGCCCCCAAGCGAAGTGAGGTACGGGTACAGTCAAAGGCGGTGAAACCACCACCGATCACCACAACCTCGTTCCCTTCACGTACGGGGATAAAGTTTCCCTCAACCTTGTCGGTCAGGTAAGCGATCGCGTTCACAACGCCCTCAGCCTCCTCGCCATCCAGATGAGGATCATTACTGGTCCAGGCACCAATTGCCAGATAGACAGCATCGAAGCCTTCAGCAAACAGATTGTCAATGGTGAAGTCACGGCCTAGCTTCACGTTCGTCTGGATGTCAACTCCCAGCTCGAACACGTGGTTCAGCTCGCGGTCCATCATATCCTTTGGTAGGCGGTACTCAGGAATACCATAGCGCAACTGCCCACCGGCCTGCGGCTGCATCTCAAAAACTTTACAGTAGTGGCCGCGCAACGCCAGATAGTAGGCACAGGTCAGGCCAGCCGGGCCCCCACCAACGATAGCAATCTTCTTCCCTGTTGGAGCATCCTTTAGATATGGCAGAGGCGCATCCAACAGAACAGTCTCACCAGCATGCCCGTGCATGCGGCAGATCGCAATCTCCTCATCAACCAGACCACGGCGGCAGGCTGACTGACAGGGAGCAGGACAGGTCAGGCCGAGAATAAATGGGAAAGGCAAAACCTCTTTGACCAGACGAGCGGCCTCCCGCATCTCACCCTTAGAGATCAGCTCCAGATACCCAGGAATATCAATATGCGTCGGGCAGTCAATCTGGCAGGGTGGCTGGCAGTATGCATTGTGGTCGGAGAGCATCATCTCCAGGTTTGTGCGACGAATATGGAAAAGCTCATCTGATTTTGTTGAAACAACAAGATCAGGCTGCGCGGGTGTGTTACAAGAAGGGAGCGGCTGCTGCACGCCCTCAATATGCACCAGGCACATTCGACAGGCCGAAGTTGGCTCTAGCTTCTCGTCATTACAAAGGTTTGGAATATCCGTGATGCCGTTGTCAATCGCCACGCTTAAAAGCGTCTGCCCCTCATAAGCTTGCACCCTCTTGCCATCAATGGTGAGCGTAAAGCTAGGATGCCCAACATCGTTACGCTGCATCGGGCCCTGTGGCTCAGGAGTCATTGGCGACTGATTATCTCGGATCAATATAGCCATATAAGTCCTCTTCCGAGTTTAGAGTTTGACGTTCGTTGACAATTCTGTAATCGGTAAAAATACATGGTAACTATGCTACGGCAGAACATGTTTTGTAACAAAACGATGCGCACGCACGGGAAAACAGGTACCAGTTGGACACTGCTGCTCTTCAATATGAGCCTGGAAATGATCAGGCCAGTAGCGCATCGCGGTCCGGATAGGATTGGGAGCCTGAACACCAAAGCCGCAGAGCGAGCCTTTCGAGACATAGCCGGCGAACTCGTCCAGCACACCCAGATCTTCTTTTACACCCAAATCACTAATGATCCCTTCCAAAAGGCCAGTCATTCGCTTGACGCCGAGGCGGCAGGGGACGCATTTACCACAGCTCTCTTTCGAGAGATAGTGGCCCCGTTCCATAGCCCAATTGACCATGCACGTAGGAGCAGGAAGAAGCTCAATAATGCCGGACCCAACAATCGCACCCGCCTCCTCTAAAGGATCATAATCAAAGGGTGTATCCAGCGCGGAAATGGGGAGGGCACCACCTTCAGCGCCACCAACCACCACAGCCCGGATCTCACTCTCCTGTCGGCTCAAACCGGCATGGCGCAAAATCTCTCGCAGGGTTGCTCCGAAGGGGACCTCGACCACACGAGGATCGCTGTCGGGTGTGATATCATAAACCGTCAGAACTTTGGTACCGCCAGTGCTCTGTGAACCTATCCTGGCGAACTCAGCGCCGCCCTGACGTATAATTACCGGCACATTCGCCAGCGTCTCAAGGCTATTAATCACTGTCGGTTTATCCCAGAGACCATACTGGGCTGGATACGGTGGGCGCTGCTCCGGCATACCGCGACGGCCCTTGATCAGCGCCATCTGTACCGTTTCTTCCCCACCCATAAAGCCCACATCGACACCGACAACATTTATTGTACACTCAAAATCGGTTCGTAAGATATCTCGACCCACAAGATTAGCCGCCTGAGCCTCGCCCAAAGCTTGCTGAATCTGAGCCAGCGCATCATGATAGGTGCTGCGCGTAAAAAGGTACGCTTCAGATGCACCAACCGCGAAAGCCGCCAATAAAATGCCTTCAATCACCTGATGAGGATTGCGCTCCAGGATGGATCGGGCCGCGAGCGACCGGGGATCTGCATCATACGCGTTGCAGACAATATACTTTGGAGAATCTTCCTGAAGGCGAGCCAGCCGCCACTTGTCAGCAGTCAAGCGACCAGCGCCACCACGACCACGCAAACGGGCCGCCCGAACCTCTTCAATTACCTGATCTGGCGTCTGCCCACGTACAACCTTCTCGATAGCGGAATAGCCATCGGCGCGGCGATAGGCATCCAGAGAACGCACATCGGCCTCACCCCGCCGCCGGATCACTCTATACGTTGTATCAAACTCAGGCATTTGGCTGCCTCACATGATTAATATTACCCCAGACTCCACGAGTGCTGGGGGCCAGCCCGCGCTCGGGCTGATCGTCTCGACGAATGCCCTTCGCGGCAGGCGCAGGCTTGAAGTTTGGAAGCATGGTCGCGATCCCAAAAATATCGCTCAAATCCACGCCACGCGCCTGCACAATCCGCTTGGCAGCCGGCAATGGCAGATATCCGTAGAGATCGATCACCGTCTCTAGCAAGGATGGCAATGCGCTGGCCTCATGTGACCAGGTTTCGAGCAGGGCATCCAGCTTGCTCAAATCTATTTCCGGCTCCAACGTATCACTGACTGGCATGCTCACGCAAGGAGCCACAAGGCCCAGGCGACCAGGATAATCAACCGTGTACTCGGAGATACGCGGCGTATAAAAACCACCCTTGGATTGACCACTGGCTGCGGGAATCTTACGGGACGTAAATTTCTCGGACCCCTCACGAATATACGACTTAAAATACGGACGCACCTTCCAGCGATGCATAGGCTCGTACTCAATGGTAATCGCGCGTGGAGGACAGGCTTTTTCACACAGCAGACAGGACTCACACTTCAGGTTAAACTCGGTCTGCAAACCCTCCTGCGCGATCAATTGAATCAAACCTCGGCTCCGTGGGGGCAGCTTGGGCTTCTCATATGGATAAAGGCGAGTCACTTTTGGCCGGAACATGTGGCTAAAAGTCAGGCTCATGCCTTCCAGAATACCACGCATCTATTACTCCTCTAAGTCTTTCTCACCACGCACTTTCAGACCTTGCTTTAGAATTTTCTCGCGCAGCTTAAGAATACCCTCAATCAACGCCTCAGGTCTCGGTGGGCAGCCAGGAACATAAACATCCACTGGGACGATGGTATCTACTCCCTGAATGGTATAGTAGCTATCATAAAACTCGCCAGCCGAATTCGCGCACTGTCCCATGCTCAGCACCCACTTGGGCTCCGGCATCTGCTCCCACAGCAACCGCAGGCGCGGGGCCATCTTCACAGAAACGGTACCCGCGACAATCATTAAGTCGGCCTGACGCGGACTAGAGCGGAACACCTCTGAGCCGAAGCGGGAGAGGTCATAGTGAGACTGCGCGCTCGCCATCATTTCAATCGCGCAACAGGCCAAACCATAGCCTAGAGGCCAGACTGAGCGAGAGCGCGCCCAGTTCTGCGCCCACTGCAACATGTCGGCCAAACTGGTCAATTGGACAGGCAACTCCTGATCGCCAGGAGTATACTCTGCCGGGCTCGAAGCCATCGCAAGTGGCACCGGTTTCCGTCTCGTTCCAGGTGCCAACTCACTTCCTTTTTCTGTATGATTGCTGCTCATAAAAAATTATGACTCCTCTATAACAATTTAGCAGCACCTATTATCTGGTGTATATTATTGCTAGGAAGAACTCGCATGCGGAATAAATTGAGCGTTCGTCTGCCTTCTTCTATTCATCCCATATTATAGCACGAGGTCGCCACTACGACTATTCGATAGGCCGTCGTTTACCGCTCACTTGCCAGCTTTCACTACCTACACGCTCGATACGAGGAAAAGGTGATACGATACGCTCTATCAGAGATATTCCCTATCAACATTCTACAAAAAGGAGTTAAGATGGGCTCATACACAATTATGGTGTTGCCCGGCGATGGGATTGGACCCGAGGTAACGTCCCAATCTGTCCAGGTGCTTCAAGCCATTGGAAAACGGTTCAACCATACATTTCAACTTACTCAGGCCCTGGTTGGGGTCGCGGCAATCGATGCCGAAGGGGCTGCTATTTCAGATGAGACAATGCAGCTCTGTCAGCAGAGCGAGGCAATTTTGTTTGGGGCGGTCGGAGGCTCTCCTCGTTTTGAAGGGCCGGACTCTAAAACTCAACCCGAACAGGCGCTATTCCGTCTCCGCAAAGAGTTGACGCTTTTCGCTAATCTACGTCCTGTTCGTCTTAGCCCAACCTTGATAAACGCCTCAACAATTAAATCTGAGGTGCTGCGTGGCACCGATCTGCTGGTGGTTCGCGAACTGACCGGCGGAATTTATTATGGCAAACCCAGTGAGATCCGCCAGACACCTGAGGGGTCTACAGCGATTGATACGCTGGTCTATAGCGAGTCCGAGATAGAACGGATCATCCGCACCGCCTGCGAGCTGGCCCGTGATCGCCAGAAACGTGTGACTTCTGTTGATAAAGCAAATGTATTGAGTTCTTCACGCCTCTGGCGGCAGGTTGCCTCTCGTGTGGCAAAAGAGTATCCCGAGATTACGCTGGAGCATCTGCTCGTCGATGCTTGCGCGATGCATCTGATCCGCCGCCCCGCCACCTTTGATGTGATTGTGACCGAGAATATGTTCGGCGATATCCTTACCGATGAGGCTTCAATGCTGACAGGATCGCTGGGGATGCTGCCATCCGCTAGCCTGGGTACCCGGAAAACTGAGTATGGCACCTTCGGCCTCTATGAACCGATCCATGGATCAGCCCCAGATATCGCCGGGCTGGATAAAGCGAACCCGATTGCTTCGATTCTTTCCACCGCACTGCTACTACGCCACTCACTCAATCTTCAGGAAGAGGCACAGGCCATCGAAAACGCCATTGAGAAGGTCATCGATGCTGGCTACCGAACCGCTGATCTCCAGGAAGATGGGGCTCATGTAGTTGGAACCCAAGAAATGGGCCGCCTTATCCTGAATGCTTTACTTTAACCAAAGACTATAAGAAATATCCGCGGGGGGTGCAATACATTTGTGTGTACAGAAAGCGGGACGCTTGATCACTGCGTCCCGCTTTCTGTATGCCCTGCCTGAGCAAACTATCAACCCATCTTTGGTTGTGGACATGGGCCCAATGCCAGCAGACGCTGGGAGAGCTGATGCAACCGCCCGGTGAGATGGGCAAGCTTCTCATCCTGATCAGGACTGGATGCTTCCTCCACAAGAACCTGAACCTGTGCTTGTTGCTGTTTGACTACCGCAATCTCGTCCAGCAACAACCGACGCTCCACATACCATCTAGTTACGGCACGTTCCAATCCCATCGTTATTACCTCTTTGTCGTGCCGTACACCAGCATGTTTAAGGTATTGAGCAGCTCCTCATCCTGATATGGCTTTACAACATAGGCACTGGCTCCCAATTGCATGGCCCGCTGCTGATGCTTCGCGGCAGCGCGCGAGGTCAAAACAACCAGAGGCAGATTGCGGTACTGATCTTGTGCCCGCACAGTAGCCATAAGTTCATACCCATCCATACGCGGCATCTCAATATCCAACAGAACCGCTGCCGGAGCCTCACGAGTGATCATCTCTAGAGCCTCTACACCATCGCGAGCCGTCTGCACTTCCCAGTTATGCTGTTTAAGCATGTTGCTGACCACGCGGCGCACGCTGGGACTATCATCTACAACGAGAAGGTGCTTACCTTGCTCAGCCGGGGCTGTAGAGACCGGGCTAAGAGCAGAGGTAGAGGATCGGTTCACTTCTGGTGAGATACTGATGCCTTTGCTTAAACCAGAATATGCTGTTGGGATCAACACATTCTGCTGACCGGTTGTAGCACTCCCCAATGGACTTCCGATTAGTAAAGAGCGTGTGTTGAGTAGCTCGCCTATCTCCAGAATAAGCACAACGCGTCCATTACCAAGCACAGTTCCACCAGCGATACCATGGACGTTGCGTAAATGTGGTCCCAAGTTTTTCATCACGACATCCATCTTACCCCGAATATCATCCACAATCAGAGCCATACGATGGCGACCAGTGTTTACTAACAACATGGGGGCCTTATCGTCGATCGCATTTACCGGCATAGATAGATACTGGGCCAGTGGAGTGAGTGGATAGTGCTCATTTCGGACAATAATGGCGGGCCTTCCTCCCATGACGGTACGCTTGTAACTGTCCAGACGACCAATTGACTCTACAACTGCCGTGGGGATCGCGAACTGCTGATCATCTACTTTCACCATCATCGCGCTTTGAATCGCGAGGCTGGTCGGGAACTTCATGGTAAAGGCGGTTCCCTGTCCAGGCATAGACTCAACTTCTAGCGTGCCGCGCAAGCGCGAAACGCTGTCGCGGACAACATCCAGACCAACACCTCGACCACTTTCTTCGGAAAGCACGGCTGCGGTTGAGAAACCTGGCTGGAAGATTAATTCAATGACATCCGGCTCGCTCAAATGTTGATCGGGTCGGATTATGCCACGGGCAATCGCTGAGTTACGCACCTTCTCAGGATCAATCCCCTGGCCATCATCACGTACAGTGATGACAACCTGATTGCCTTCGTAGGCGGCTGAAAGTTTGATCTGCCCATTTCTGGCTTTCCCCTGCGTCTCACGCACATCCGGCGTCTCCAGGGCATGTGTAACAGCATTTCGCATAAGGTGGAGCAGAGGGCCGGCAATCTCTTCAAAGACGGTGCGGTCGACTTCCGTCTCTTCACCCTCCAATACCAGCTCAAACTCTTTATGCTGCTTGATCGCGACTGACCGCGAAGCACGGTAGAGCCGTGGAACCATCGAGGAGATGGGAACCAGCCGCGCCTTCATCAGGCGATCCTGGAAGGTTGTATTCAAACGGCCCTCACGCGCGAATACGCCCTCGCACTCACGAATGATGGTATCCATCTCAGCACTTAAGGTAATCATATCTGAGATGCCTTCGATCAGACCGCGAGAAAGTTGATGAAACTCAGTATAACGGTCCAGCTCCAGCACATCAAAGTCGTCCAGGTACGCGCGATCTCGACCATCTTTTCCATTGGTCCGTGGGGTTTGGAAGGCGGGGATACTGGAGAGCGTGCCCCCTCCAGGTAGGTTCGGTCGCTCCTTACCACTTGGAAGTGCAGCGGCCTCGAAACTGGTCTCCAACTTCTGACCAACATCACGCAGACGACCACTACTAATACCAACATCGGAAACTAGTCGAACCAGCCGATCTAAACGCTCCTCTAACACGCTCCGATTCACCAGGATCTCACCAAACAGATTGACCAGTTCATCCAACTTTTGCAGGCGGACACGTACGCTCAAGTCGCTGCGGGCCGCGCGTTGGGCATTAGTTTCAGCCCCCTGCGCTTCATCCACCACACTCGTCACAGTCGAGGCTTCATGATCCTCTTCAATCTCTTCTTCAAAAGCCGCATGAGCCGGGCTATTTGCCCCCAGAAGCGCTGTATAGCGATCGTGCAAAGAGTGGAGACGAACCTCTTCGCTCTGCTCACCCTCTTTGCCGGTAATCATCAGGTCCAGGGTTTCGGCTGTATCGAGAATGATCCCCAATACTTCAGAAGTAATGGTCGTTTCACCCTCCATGATGCTATCTAGAAGATCTTCTGAAAGGTGAGATAGATCGGCGATGGGCCGAAAACCCATCATACCAGCCGCCCCTTTCAGGGTATGAGTCGCGCGGCGGATACTCTGGATCAAATCCAGATCCTGAGGTGACTTTTCTAGAGCAGCGACATTCATACTGATAGTTTGTAGATGCTCTTCGGCCTCGGACCGGAAGATATCAGCCGCCTCATCACCATAGTCAATCGTACTATTAGGTGGGGGCGGGGTTGGAGTCTCGGCTGCCTTAGGTAGAGGCTGCATATGATGGGGAGAGTCAACAGAGAGCCGATGATCGTTACCCTCTTTCTGGCGCTTTTCCGCCGCTTCGCTCGCAGAAGCCGAGGCAATCTGGCTTAAGAAATCGCGCCGTACCTGGATCTCGATCTCGTTACGCAGTCGAGCCTCAATCTCTTTGAGAGCCTCTTCACCGACCAATCCCCCCGAGAGCTGCTCACGCATCTGACGATGGCCCTCGAACTCCTGACGGATCTCCTCACGTAAGTGCTGCTCAAGCTCAGCCCGGCTTGCGAGGGTGATCGAACGGTCTTCAAACTCTTGACGAACCTCCTCGCGTACCTGTTGCTCCATCCTCAGGCGATCGGCCTCAGCCGATCGCCTGAGTTCCTCACGTACCTGCGCCTCGATCTCATTCCGTAGGGCTTCGGGATCTCCCCGACGCTCAAAAGTAACACGTTCGCCTGGTACCTCAGGAGTATCCATCCTCTGCCACTCGGTCCAACCTGCTTCATGTCTTAGTGTGAGGGTAGAATTCTGCTCCTGTAACTGCTGGAAGGCCAATCCACATTCAGTAAGCGATTCCTGGAATTGCTGAAGCGCTATATTAATCTGTTCATCGGTGAACTCTACACCTGAAGCGATCGGGTCAATTTTGTCGAGAACTTTCTTAAGTTTACTATTCACAACCCACATTACCGAAAGCGGCAAGGCGCGACGCACCTTTTCCGGGCTATTCTTCAGATCCAGCCCCATAGCCTTACCAGCCCAAATCTCCATCCGATCGAGAGCATCTTTGGAACCATCTAGAAATCCCTTAAATTCCGATCGTTGCTTCTCAATCACTTTCACGGCTGAACGCAGTTGACTCACGGAAGATTTTAAGGAGGCGGCATGTTTTTCTAAACCCTCAACCTCACCCTGCATCTGCCTGTAGGAGGCCGGAAGCGACTGAGACGCCTCTGGTTGGTTCGCCTGAGTCCGAAAACTCGCTTCGGCCTGCACTGGTGGCATTGGAAGTTGCTCAACCAGGTCTCCAGCAGGTTGCACGCGTTCTTCCACCGACTCAAATGCCTGCTGAGCACGATCGTTATTCCGCTCAATGGGCGGAACAGTCGGCTCCTTTTTACTTCCCCCCATCAAAAGTTCAAGAGCGCTAGCAAGAGAAGGCTCCCGTGGAGTTGACTCTGACTGAGAAGGCGGTATCGCCGAGGGAGTTGGTGTATCCCAATTCCAAATATTCTCGTTCCTGGAAATCTCAGGCTGAACTTCAGGCTGGGATGGTGACAAGAATTGAGAAGGTGTAGATGGAGGGACAGTTGAGTGTGGGGGCGGCGATGAGGGAGGCGGCGAAAAATAAGACTGGTTTGCGCCATCCATCAAAGATTGTTCCGGCTCTCGCCCCATAAAATCGGGATTCGTAAATGGATTTAAAGGTGGTCCCGAATTCAAATTAGGACGCGACAAAGCCGCCGGCTCCTCCGGCCAGAGACTATCCTCAGAAGAAGACGAGCGGAACGAATTCAGCACATCATCTAAGGATGGCATCGCCGGTCCCGAACCACTGGAAGTCGGAGAAGAGAAACCATTTGTATAATTTCCCGGATCGGTCTGAGGTGTAAGGGTAGTGCTCCTGTTTGCCCCATTCTGCTGATACGCCACTGGAGCACTTTCCGTCGCACCTTGTGACTCAAACGCAGCCTGAAACTGCTCATAATCCTGATCATCTTCCGTGACAATCGACGGATCTTCACGCTCTTCACGAATACCATCAAGCAGACGATACATGCGTCCCAAAGAGCGTTGCAGGAGATTGACCGTTGGCAGATCCAAGGGGGCCCCCCCCTCTTTGACATCATCCAAAATATCTTCCATGCCACGGGCAATATGGGCCAGACCAGTGAAATCCATCATTGAGGCAGCACCGTGAATAGTATGAGTACAGCGATGCGACTCCTCAAGAGCTTCCATGTCGGCTGGTGAGTGTGCCAGGCGCTCAAGGCTGGCCTTAATTTCCGGCAAATAACTATTTACTTCTTCGATAAACGAGTCGAGGACAGTTAGTTTATCAAACGAATTCGACATGTTACACGCACCCACTTATTCTTCTAGCTCTGCATCTACCGCGAACCTGCCACGGGTCCCGATAAAAGGACCATGAGGCCACCGTAGTGGCCTCGATTATGATCGCCCTCAGGCGCAGTAATACAGAGATGTGTGTACTATTGACCGAACTGTCCATCACCAGAAAAAGGCATCTGGTCCGAGCCAAATGGTGATTGATGCTGCTGTCCGTTGGCCTGCCAGCGTGAGCGAGACGCTGAAGGTGGGACCGATGAAGGGATCTGAGGCGCACCAAATCCCTGAGGCGAAGATTGACCAATGATCTGCTGTCCCTGTTGACCAAAGCCTGGGTTCATCCCAAACTGTGTTCCACTTCCAAAGCCTTGCTGAGCCTCAAAACCATCAAACTCTCCAAACCCCTGCTGACCATTAAAGCCCGGCTGGTTCCCAAACCCCTGCTGACCATTAAAGCCCGGCTGGTTCCCAAACCCCTGCTGACCATTAAAGCCCTGATGGTCTCCAAACCCTTGCTGAGGGTTCTGAGAATTCCCAAAACTACCCAGACCATTGGCCTGATTACCAAAAGAGAATTGTCCGCCCGATGGCGATAACGCGACCAGGGAACCAGAATTATCGGGCTCAGGCAATGGTGGGAAATTGGTCGAGAAATTTGTTCCCCAACCATTGTCCATACCAGGAGCCGCCAAAGGCGGGAAGCCATGATCGCCGGAAGGCAGCGCACCCATAGAAGCCATCCCTGGCAATAGACCAGATGGCTCATCCGCCCGCTCAGGAAGCCGGAAGGTTGAAACCGACGCGCGTAGCTGATCAGAAAGCTCAGCTAGATAACTTACACTGGTCGCTGACTCTTGAGCACCGGAATTAGTCTGACGAGTGATTTCAGAGATTTGCCCCATCGCCACAGCCACCGACTCAGAAACCGAAGCCTGCTTATTAGCGGCTTGCGCGATACCTTCGATCATCTGTGCCTGGTTCTCTACAGCAGAGTAAATAGAGTTCAAGGCACGACCAGCTTCGTCAGCCAGGTTCGATCCTTTAACAACCTCCTGTGTACTCTCTTCCATAGCGACAACCGCTTCATATGTATCGCCCTGAATACTCTTAACTAGCGTAGCGATTCGCTTGGTAGACTCCGTAGAGCGCTCAGCCAGCAGACGGATCTCATCAGCCACAACCGCGAAACCTCGTCCATGCTCGCCTGCCATCGCGGACTGAATAGCAGCGTTTAGAGCGAGCAGGTTAGTCTGATCGGCGATATCTTCAATGATCCGGACGATCTCACCAATCTCGTTGGAGCGCTCGCCCAGACGCTTAATTTTCTTTGAAGTCTCCTGCACATTCTCTCGAATGACGACCATGCCTTCGATTGTTTGGCGTACAGCCAGTTGGCCGCTACTAGAATAACGAAGCGCTTCCTGCGCAGCCTCCGCACTCAACTGAGCGTTGTAAGCAACATTTTGAATAAAGATAGCCAGGGCCTCTACAGCCTCAGTAGTCTGAGAGATCTGAGCAACCTGCGTTTCTGAAGCCTGGGCCAGTTCAGCGGAACGATCCAGAATGCGGCGAGTCGCGTTCGTCACCTGGACTGCTGTGGTCTGAACACGGCCGACAACTTTTGCCAGCTCTTCAATCATGTAGTTGAAGGAGTCAGCCAGGACACCCAGAGTATCGGGAGTAACCTCAGCCTGAACACGGAGATCGCCATCACCAACGGCACTGACTTCTTGTAGAAGTTTCTCAATCTGAGCCTGAAGAGCTGCGGCATCACTACCCATCGTGGCACTGTTAGATGAAGATGAACCAACTTGCATAAGACCTTGACTATCAAGCAATGTATTAAGTGCCATAGATAGTTGCGCAAACTCATCATCGCCGCTCACAACGGCCCGAATATTGCGATCGCCACCAGCGACATCGCGACAAACATCAACGAAAGCTAATATGCGGTCTTTAATACTTTTTTGCATTACGAGATTAACGAGGATGACAGAAGCTAAAGATACACCGGCTGCAATACCACCAACAATAAACAATGGAGTTTTATCTGTGCCGGTATACAGAACAATCATAATAATCAGGGCAATAAAGCCCAGTAATGGAACTAACACTGATACAGACGTACTTATCTGCATCAGCGAGTTAACAGACATTCCACTGCTACTGCGATCAGGATTCATCCGCCGGGCCTCCTGTTACAAATATAGTTTAATTGTTTCATTATTCTAAAGCCTTGTAACGCTGCATTTTATCGGAAAAAAGCAGACGTGCTGCATCCAGTAAAACTATTGCACGCTGAATGAGCAGCGCGCTTCCAGCAGCGTAGGGCGCGACCCACGGTGGAATAGCGATCTGGCGTTCATTCACATCGGTGATAGAACCTTCGGGAATCTGCAACATTTCACTGACCGAATCTACAACTAAACAAATGACCATTTCATTATACTGAACTGATAATAAGCGCGTACGCGGGTTATAAGGAAGGCTCTCCATTTCAAGAAAGCTACGCGTATCTACAACCGAGGCGATTGAGCCTCGTAGATTGATCACACCTTTGATCCAGGATGCAACATTAGGAACAGGCGTGACATCTATTAAGCGCTCTACCCCTTGCACATGTTCAGCCTTCAAAGCAAATTCACGATCAAGCAAAGTAAAAACCAGATATTGCTCTCCAATTACTTGAGCCGCAGTACTCCCCTCCGGACGTAACTGCCCCATCTGCGCAGCTTGCAATGAAAGAGCCGCCATTGAGGATGAGAGTGTTCCAGCTTTTTGGGCGGCCAGAGCCTGTAGCTGTAGCCTGTGTAATTCTTCGCTGTTCACTTTTACTCCTTGCTTGCTTATCTTGTCTTCACTCCTAAACGCTAGACAAGACTACGCACACTGGCAACTAACTCATCCTCTTTGAAAGGTTTAGTTATATACATATCCGCCCCTTGACGCAAGCCCCAGGAACGATCCAATGGTGTGTTTTTACTTGTCAATAAGATAATCGGTATATGTTTACTTGCATCCATGTTCTTAAGTTTGCGGCAGATCTGAAACCCATTTTGTTTCGGTAGTACCACATCCAGCACGATGCACTGAGGCCGCTCCTTGAAGACTTTCTCCACTGCCTCATCCCCATCTATTGCAGTCACTACCTCAAAGCCGCTATTGCGCAGTGGAGCTGCAATCATTGCTAATTCAGTCCAGCTATCGTCCACAATGAGGATTTTTTGCCCCGGCATTTTTTTATACCTTTCCACTCATAACTTTTGCTCTTAGCCTGTATGGTGGGAAAATCACGGCTACCCGCTGATGTACTAATACCTAATGTGAGAAACTATCGGTAGGGTAGTAGCACTTCCTTTAGCCACGGCGTCGCAAACGCGGTCGCCCTGTCTCGTGCGGAGCCGGGACACGATCCTGCCAGTTTATCAGGTGTTTCTTGACGGTATTGACCAGCTCTGCCGAGTCAAACGGCTTTGTTAAATACTCCGTTGACCCAGCTAGACGGCCCCGCATCTTGTCGAACAAACCATCTTTCCCACTCAGCATAATAATAGGTATCTGCCTAAACTGCAAGTTTTTACGTATTATCTGGCAAATATGGTACCCATCCATCCGGGGTAATTGAATGTCTAGCAAGATAAGCGCGGGCATTTCATCAGCTACTGATGTCAATGCACTCAGGCCATCACTTGCGGTTATTACCCTGATGTGCTCTCGCTGTAGAGTCATCTGCACGATTTTGCGTACAGTGGGACTATCATCCACTACGAGCACTGTTGGTTCGCTCGTCATTAAATCGACCTCCTTCGCGTCTCAGGCGGCCAGAATGCTCCACCATCGCTTTCTGATACCTTCGACCATTGCTGCTGAACTATACCGATCTGCGATGGTTGCTGCCCCTCTCTCCCTCTTGATGCCTGCGTGTTTCTATAGGCCCGAAGCACCTGGTACTGTTGTATCTCTTGATCTATCTCGGTCATGAACGCCCGCCAAACTACATGTAGCTGACGACCCGTATGCGAATTTCCAACTTCGTCGTTCAAAAGCTCCATGAAAACAAACCGCAGAAAATGTGTTAGACCCAGGACGGCTTCCCAACAAAATTCCTCCAGTTGTTCTCCTTTAACTAACTTGTTTAAAGTTAGAATATCAGTACAGTCAAGCTGCCCGTTAAAAAAACTGGCGGTTTCCAGGATCGGGTACTGCTGCGTTGCCATCAATTGAAAGGTGGCTCCAAACCTCCGATCCAGGTACCGCGCGACTTCACTGCCTGGCACCTGTCCTCTCCCTCTGAGAATTTTGGCGTAGCGACCATGGTGTGTTAGCAAACCATTAATACAACGAGAAAGGATGGTGATCAGGCTCAAAAGCTGCTGATCCGGATGGGCGTTCTGTCTCTGCTGAGCCAATTGATGTTGACAGGCAATGATGATGTTGGATAGGTCCTGCTGAAGCTCGGCTTCCATGGCAGTATCAACGATTTCAATTAATCTAAGATCAAGTAAACGCGCCATGGTGGCTCCCACTCTTGCCTCTGGCATCATTAGGACCTGGGCAATCGCCTGCAAGCTGATCTCACCGTTCGAGAGACAGAGCACGTCTACCTGCTCTTGACTCAATCCCAAATTTCTGACATCATTGTTCACTTCAGGCAACCACCTGGATACGGTGGTCCTGGTCATCCGCGCCTCTCCCATCTCTTCCCACTCATCAGCCTGACGCAGGGCTTCCAATAACAGGGAGTCAATGTCTAATGGCCTCATCCGGCTTTCCATGGGAACAAGTTGACGATGGAAGGAGAAACGACCATCTACCCAGCGCAGTGCATGGCTGATAGATTGCGTGACGGCAAACTCCAAACGCTTCTGCATCTCTTCTGGGGCCATCCAACGCTGGTCTACCATGATCGCGAGGGCAAGGTCCAGGTTTCCCTGCGAGATCTCGTTAAGATACTGCGCTCTCGGTTGATCTAACCTGTTCAGTAAGCAGAGCATACTTAAGATATCCGGCTGCGGCCCACTGTCATCCCTTAAGCCGACGATCTGACCTTTTCGCAAGCTGATACTAAGCGTTTCAGCCCCTGAGTGCACAAGCAGGGTCCCCGTCTTCCCACTTAATGCAAGCATTTTTAAGATGGATTGCAGTCCTAGGGTCTGCAAATCTCCATCCATAATGCGATCTTGCTGCTCCATGGTCCTTCGTTCCTTTTTATTTCTTACAGGCGACTATGTTGTTACTCTCGCTGAGTTCATGGCCTGCTCTATGGCAATCAGTAAATGCCTCGCGTCAAAAGGCTTGTTCACATATACTACCACTTTACCATCCAGGTCGGAATGGTGTGCCCTTCCCTCTAATCCGGTGAGCGCGCTCATCACGATAAATGTTGGAAGTATATGTGCTGAACCCGCTGCTATACATTGCATTACCTGGTACCCATTCATGAATGGCATGATGAGATCTGTCACAATACAGTGCGGCAACCAGGTGATGTATCTCTCTAATGCTTCCAATCCGTTATATACCACGTTAACTTCATACTGAGGCTCCTGACGTAAACATCGACCTACTTCTTCCGCGATGAGTATGTTGTCGTCGGCGACAAGAATTCGTAGGCGCTCCCCCTCTCTGTTCTCTTCCCTTCGACTCTCTTGAAATAGGAGACTCTGTAAAACATGTAAATACCTCTGCAGTTTCCCCATCTCAAATGGCTTGTGTAGCAGAGCGACCGCACCTATTTTAGCCAGTGTCTTACGCGATACCGATCGACTGCTCAAGGCAATGGTGAACCGAATGGATGGCCACTGCTCTTGCGCGCTTCTCAAAAAGTCTTCCGCCAATGGCTTCGGCTTTGTTGAGGGCTCTTTGCCAATGAGCATTTCTGAGATGCGATACGGTTCATCAAGATCATAAAGAACGATATCTCCCTCAGTTTCACACCCCTGTAACGCTGCCCACGATGGCAGGATCTCAACGTCGTACCCCCAACACTGGATATTGGCGGCCAGCACAGTCTCAAAACGGCTCTGCCGGCCAGCAATTAATACTTGGAGCTTCTGTCTTTGACTCATTGCTTAGCCTGGTTCCCTTCTTCTGACGGAACGGACTCCCCTGTCTTCTCCCAGGTTCAAGTAATGGATGCCTTATACCATTTTACTGCTTGCCCCACCTGTCTCTTCACCTCTAAAAAAAGCGGCTTCTGGTTTTAGACAAAAGTGTACTTTAAAATGAGTCGGATGTATATAAAAATTCTATTAAGCTATTGCAAATGGCTCAGGTTCTTTCGATTTTTGAGCGGAAAACATAGCCGATTCCTGGCTCTGTAATAATATATTTCGGCTGCGATGGTTCCTTCTCTACTTTGCGCCGCAGTTGCCGAATATAGACCCGCAGATAATCGGCTTCCTCTCCGTATTCGGGCCCCCATACTTCTCTGAGAAGAATTCGATGTGTTAACACTTTGCCTGCATTCAACATGAGTTGTCGTAAAAGATCAAACTCGGTTGGCGTTAATCGGATTTCCTGGTCCCCTGCTTTGACCTGCCGACTGGGAATATCCATGGATAGGTACCCATCGTCACTACTCAAAACATCGGTTCCACGCCCATTTCCCACTTCTCCCTGACGACCTCGACGCAGGCAGGCTCGCACTCGGGCTAGCAGTTCTTCACTACTAAACGGTTTGGTGAGATAATCATCGGCACCCAGATCCAGTGCCTGAACTTTCTGACGCTCTTCGGTCCGAGCCGATAATACAATGATTGGCGTCTGAAGCCATTTCCTTACCTGGACACAAACTTCCAGCCCATCTAACAGACCTGGCAGGCATAGATCCAATAAGATCAGGTCCGGCTGATGCATTTTGGCCATCTCGACTGCTTTCTCTCCATCGCCAGCGACCAGAACATCGTACCCACTCACATCCAGGTTTCTTCGCAAAATCCGCTGAATTGAGGGCTCATCGTCAACAACTAAAATCCGCTTCCCTCGGGCTTTCATGACTGTTCCTCCACAGATACCGATATCTTCCCCCTGGACCGTAACACACTACTTCCACGGACCGGTAAGGTAAAAACAAAACATGAACCCCCTGTCCTGGCCTCTTCCACCCAGATGTTCCCATGGTGAGCCTCGATGATCCCTCGGCAGATTGCCAACCCAAGCCCATTCCCCTGAGAGTTCAAACTATAAAAGCTCTGAAAGATTCTTTCCCGCTCCGCCTCAGGCACTCCATGCCCCTCATCAATAACATTGACTGTTAAAATATCTTCATCCTCACAATGAAGTTCGACGAGAATGGCTGCATTGGCCGGACTATGATGCGCCGCGTTCTCTATAAGATTGGAGAAGACTCTTTCAAGTTGTACGTAGTCGGCCTGAACTAAAGGCAACGGTGGATGTACAACATTGATCTGCACCTCCCGGCCATCTAGAACCCGACTGATCCTGGATTGGGTGCGATAGACAATCTCTTGAATATCACACCATTCTTTTTCCAGGACCAGCGCGCCCATTCCGATCCGCGACATCTCTACTAGTGAGCTGACCAATGAGGTTAAACGCTCGGTCTCTTCATCGATCTCGACGAGCATCTCTCTTTTGATCTCTTCTTCCCACTCTACACCCGGCTGAAGCAGGCCACTCACTGCGGCTTTAATGGTTGTTAATGGTGTACGCAGATCATGTGAGACGGAAGATAAGAGCACGGCCTTGTTTTTTTCATCTCTTACCTGGGTTGTGATATCAGAAACCTGCAAGGCATTCCCGATATATTGATCATTCTGATCATATAGTGGATAGCGTTTTAATTGAAAGTATAGATCTGAGGGTAGCCCATCTGGCTTTAAGGCTTTTCTTTGCCTCCCTGACGCTTGGTCCTGCATGACCACCGGTGGCAACACTTCGGCTGCCAGCGTACAACGTAGTTCCTGACGCTGTGGATCTCCCACGATGCACTCATGCAGATATATTTTGATCTGTTCCAGGTTGCGTGCGCGCTGTAAAAATGAGGAAAAAACATCCTCTAACATATGTCCGGTGGTCGGATCGTTTCTGAGATTACTAAAGGCTTCGGCGGCTGGGTTCAGGTAGACACAATATCCATCGGTATCTATAACGATCCAGGCATCACCCATATTTCCTGACCCTTGAGGCTCCTGATCATAAATTTGAAGGAGACGACTAAGCGAGCTTAACATACTGACTCGCGCCAACGACCGCTCTGCCGATTGGGCTAATAAGGAAAGGCTCTCGGACTGAGGCTCTGGTTTCGCGAGCATAAAATCCGCTCTGCTCTCCGCTATATGCGATCCCTCGCCTCTCCGATCAATCCTCTGCCCGGATGGAAAAATAACAGGCAGATCGCGTTCCTCACCAGTAAAAAGGTACCCACCAATAAAGCGCAATAATTGCCCAAGGCTCACACCGTAGATCCGTTGGCAATCCACTCTTAAACGTTCCAGCTCCTCTAGCTCATCAAGATTTTCTTCGTCCTCCCCTAGCTGGTCAAGAGCTTCTTTAAAGTGCTGTCGGCGCTGCGCAGCTTCTAATAACATTCGATTATGCAAAGCTATCGTTGCTTGCGTTGCGAATAGTGAGATGATATCGGCCTTTAATGGTGTGATCTCATCAACTTCTGGCGAACAGAGCAATAATGTTCCATACACGGTCGGGCCTGAAACCAGAGGAAAACTGGAAAGGGTGTGGATGCCTAACTCGCTTGCGAAACACCGGCTCCGAGGAAAATGCTCGTCCCGCTCTATATCTTTTGAAACGCTGGGACGCCTCTGCCGTAACGAGTAACCAATGATGGAGTCAGGCTCAAGTGCCTCCCGATTTTCTATCAGACGGCTCAAAGTTTTTCGATCCAGACCATCCTGGATTTCAATATGAGGATCTCGCTCCCCCCACTGGTCCACCAGGATTAGAGCGGAAGCAACATTCAATGTCTCACGAATACCCGAGACGATGCGAGCAAATACTTCTGTGAGATCATCGGCGGATGTCAGGGCGTGAGAAACGTCCTTCAGTACCTCTCGCTGCCGGTTCTGGATCGCTACACTCCCACCATCCTGCGCACTCTCGATCGCCGCCGCCAACACGTGAACAAACGCTTCGATCATTCGACGAAGCGAGGGATCTGTATACGTTTGCGGCGTAACACTACCCAGCTCTAACGTACCAAGTACCCGCTCGCCTACAGTTAAAGGCGCGATCAAGGTAGAACGCAAAAAATGATAGGGACTGAGCGCGTCTCCATCAAATTCAGGGGGGCCGTCAAGACCTTCTGGATAATCGCATACTTTAATCTCTGGCTTCGCTGATAGTCGTGCCAGGTGCGAGTCCTTAAATGGATGTTGATGCTGGTTCGCTACCCAGACATCAGCTTCTCGCGTACAAACAGTAATACGTACAGCCTGTCGGTCGTGCCTGAGCAAAACAACACCGAATACGTCAAAAGGGAGTGTGAACTCCAGCTCGGTTGCCAATCTGGTGTAGTCTGGTTTCTTTCCTCGTACACTTGAAACAATACGGGCAACACGCTCTACAATTGTTGATTCTTCTTCTGTAGGAGCTTGTGTTCGTGTCTCCATTATGCCCTCCGCAATCCTATCGCTACCACCATCCCCGTTGTAAAAGAAACTTACATATACTGAACGAGTATAACATAAAAAATATCCGCCTGAACACTTTTTCCTTTCTCAGTTGCATTACACTTTGCTATACAATGTATGCCTAATGTAACACATAACTGCTACACTAAAGGGCGCGAAAATCCCTCTAACGAACACCTCTCTTCTTTTCTTATGGGTGAGATCTTTACCTGTACAACGCACCAACGTTTCTATAAATCCTCTACTATATTAGATTACTTCCTGTACGTTTCTTATAAAAATAGGACTTTACACCTATTTTTCTGGGTAATTTACCCGAAAAACTTGCGTGTACGCAAGTTTTTACAAAGGATTTGGGTGAGTCATTACACATGAGACGCCAGGACTCACCTTACTATTTTTTTGTGTACCCAGTCAATTCAACATAGCCTTCTCCGCTCACGGCCTTTCCAGCACTCTGCCCCTGGATGCTTACTGCCCCTTCCCAATACGTATTTCCTGTCGACTCCAACACGTTCAGTTCTTGATCCTTCATAAGAGGCTGAAGAGTAAGCGTAGCTTGCAACTTTGGATCAGCAATCTTTAACTGCCAGCCTGAAGGATAAACGATTCCGGTGTGGGGACTGGTCCATTCCGCCAGGGGACTGACTTGAAGGGATTGCTCCGGCAACTGTGTATTGCTACCGTCAGTTCCGATGAGACCAACGTAGGTGGAAATGACTTTGCCGCTGGCATCACGGATCAGGTAGAGCATCATCTCACGACGATCGCTTAACTGAAGGCTGTACCAGCTCCAGCCCCCTCCACCCAATGTGAGAAAGTTCCCCCACTGATGGTCCATCCACGCCTGCCCGGTGATCTGAAACAAGCTACCATGATCCTGGAAGTTACCACTAACGGCCATTCGGGTCCGCGAATAGTAATAGGAGAACCCCCCGAGTCCATAAGTGATCAGGCCATTGCCATTGTGTAGAGC
>CAXTTV010000073.1:0-21188 GCA_964247295.1 uncultured Ktedonobacteraceae bacterium
TATCCACGTCCGGGTCAGGTCGTCAAATTTTATCGACAGCAGAAGAAATTGCCCCAGGGAGAGAAAAGCTGGACCCAGGCCGATTTAGGGGAAGCATTAGGGGTATCAGATATCTCAGTGCGAAGGTTAGAGAACCAGGACGAGTTTCTAGACTCCATGCAGCGCCGTCGCATGTTAATAGAGATTTTGGGAATTGAGCCTGTCTTACTAGGTATAGATAGCCATGCCCATGAACATCGGAACTCGTTGCCAATCGCGCCAAAGAACCAGCTTGTTGTACCGGTTGCTCCAGAGATTGATCTTCTCAGTCAGTATCGTGAAGCGCAACGGCAACTGTGTAGCAACACCGATTACAGCATCGCGCTCCCTTCAGAATTGCGATCAAAACTGCATCGTTGGATCAGGCATCTCCATATGTTAGCCCCATTGGTTCGACCGGAACATCTAAGAGATATCCTGGATCTGGAATTTAACTACTGGCGTTTTCTTGGATATGTCTCCTATTCTGAATGGGATTGGTATCGAATTGAAGTATGTAACGATTATATCTATCGCCTAATAAAAGATATCGTAGCACTGCCTGATTCTATAGAAGTAGAGCGTCGGAATGCCGACCTGATGACTGCGACCCTTAATCAGAGGGCCTCGCTTGCCGACGAGCGGGAACAATTTTCTCGGTCTCGTGAGTATCTTGAAGGCGCGCTTAAGCACATTGATGGAGCCAGTTCTCACAGCAAAAAAGAGACATTTCAAAGGGCAGGGAGGATACTTGCTCGGGCCTCGATATCCCAACTTGATCAAAAGCGAGCCTTATTGTTTTTTGAGCAGGCTGAGAACCAGTTACGTATGCCAGTAAGAGATGACCCCTACTTTATTGGTCATCAGATCGATCGTTATTATATAGAGCGAGCGAAAGCTTTTCTGGCCTGGGATCGTCCCAGACAGGCTCTAGAGGAGTTGCATCGAGCCACACCCTTTATCGATCCAAACTTTAAGAACATTCAGGTAGCCGCCCAGATCTATCAGGCGCAGGCCTACCTGGCACTAAATGAACTGGACTACGCAACCGGGATACTTTCAGAGGTTCTTCACTTCTGTAGTGGACCGGGTTTTCAACGAAATATTGTGCAGGTTTCTCGGTTTCATCAGCAACTTCAGGCCAGCAGTTACGGTAACTCACCGTCTGTTGCTCGTTTAAAGTGGTTGCTATCCAAAGATAATCAGAAGTAGCAGGAACGTCCAGATATGTTGGTAGCATATGGTCCTGATAATCAGCTTATCGTTGCTGAGGCAACGGTGCAGCCACAATTGCAGCGCTGGTCGCGGGAAGGGCAGTTATTCTGTCCTAATTGTCGTGGGCATCTGCGATTGCGAGGTGGGGAAGATAAAAAAGTTCAACTGCACTTTGCTCATCTAAAAGGGGAATGTGCATGGGGGACCGAAGCTGAGTCGATGCGCCATGCACATGGGAAAATCGTACTTGCGGAATGGTTGAGGCGTATATTTCCTCGAGCCAGCGTTACATTAGAGGAGCGTTTGCCAGGTCCCAATCGGATCGCCGACATTTTTGTGCGCCATCAGGATGGTCACTGTCAGGCCGTTGAGTTTCAATGTGCCCCACTTGATCCAGCTCAGTGGTGGCATCGACATAAAGCTTATCGCAAAGCCGGGATCTACGACACCTGGATTATTGGCAACAACCGTAAAGAGAAGCAAGAAGCCTTTATTGAAGCAATCCTTCAGACGTATAAGGAGGCCCTTTTTCTTGACCCTCTTAGCGATCCTCCACAGAGCTGGTTGCGCTGGCCTGTTGAGCAGGAAACCGTGCGATCCTGGAGACAGGAAGCCGTGCATCCTGCGTTAGAGGGCTGGGTAGGGCATGGGTATGGTGCAACATTGTCAGGTCGGCTTATAGATCTGCACCTGACCAGAAATGGTCGATTGATGCACCCAATGCGTCAGGCTCAGATGGATCGGCATCAACTGATTCAGCGTATGAACGATTCTGAGCAGTTAGAGCCTGCTCTATTGAGCGAGTATCTCCGCCCACAACTGGGGGAGCAGCAGGCCCAGGACTTTCTGGCCCCCTTGATACGCGCGTATCTGCGTGATCCAGAACTCTTGAAACGCTACAACTACGGTCGGGGCCGGGATGGGCAGCCGATCTCTGAGCAGGATTGGTCAAGGATACACCTGCTTCAAGCCTGGCTGAAGCGTATGCGCCAGCAGGGAATAGACAAAGATCGCCTGCTAGATCTCAGCAAGATGATGCCTTTTATTGGGCCGTATGCCAGCTTTGCCAGATACATAGAAATGCTTTTCGTTCTTTAGTCCTAATTACCTCTGCGAAGTGAAACCTTTATTTTTTTTGAAGCGTGTCATTTATGAATGTGATACATTTTCGCAATGGTTTGTGTACCAAGATATATAAAAAAAGTAGTTTTTGAAAGGATCACAGTTTTATGAATAATTTTGTAAAAGGCATTCTTGTTGGCGTTGGTGTTGGATTGCTGGTTGCTCCCATGCGTGGTGAAGAGTTGCGTCGCACACTGGGCCAGCGTTTCGGAGAGTTCCAGGAAAGCCTCCCCGAGGGAAGCCAGGCTCGTCAGGTAGTGCAGCAGGTTTCTGACCGCGCTAGCCAGACAGCAAGCACCCTGAAGGACTACACCGCTCAGGCCGCAGATACGGCGAAGGATTATGCCTCTCAGGCCTCCTCAAAGCTTCGCTCGGCTGGTGGTGACATTGCCGAAACGGCCCAGAATGCCGCCGTTGATCTGAAAGCAACAACCAAGAGTACCGCGAGCGATCTTAGCGACACCACCAAAAGTGCTGCTGCTGATCTGAAGAGCACGACCAAAAGTGCCGCGAACGAAGTCAAAGACTCCGCTAGCGACGTAGCCGACGCCACTAAGAAGGCTGCTAACACTACTGTGAACAATAACACTCCGAACACCAATACCAAACCCGCTGGCTCACAGTCCACCTACGGTACCTACAAGCAGTAATTGTCCTAAAGATAAAGGGAGAGGTTCCAATTAACACTGGAACCTCTCCCTTTTTGTCTATTCCGTTTCTGCAAAAAGCCCTTAAATTATTCTACCTCACCTTTATACGACAGTTTTCCTTTTGTAAAGAATATGAGCAGAAGCGCTACAAAACCATATCCAATCAAAGGAGGCCACTTGCCGGTTGCAAGAGATGAGGACGCGAAGTAAGCCCAGAGAAAGGTTACACCGGCATTATTGGCAGTGTGTAGTAACAGTGCGGGCAGAAGTGAGCCTTTTGTGTTGTTGAAGAGCCAGGTAGTGATAAATGAAACCGCGATTGTCGTCAGAATAAAAAGAGTTAAGTCTAGCTAGTCAGTACTACTTCCTTTAAATCCTAGCACAATCAAAAGCGAGAGATGCCAGAAACCCCAGAGTGTTCCAAGAATTAAGGAAGCGTTAAAGGAACCATACGCTTTTTGAAGTTTGGGTAAGGCGAAACCATCCCAGCCCAGCTCCTCTCCCAATGGTCCATTAATCACCATAACAGGGATAAAAGAGGTCAGGTACGATAGAACCTTTACTTGTAGGGGGGTGACAGGCCAAAAAGCACCCAGAACGCCAGGGAGAAAGATAGCCCCCAGGACCATAATGATGGGCGCGGCAACGATTGCCAGTAGATACCAGAGGATATTCATTCGCTAGAGCGTGAATCGTTTCAAAAGGTGGAGTACCCCTGACCGTCCGCCCATTACGGCAGTAACAATCAATGCTCCGAAACTGAGTCCAAAGGTCGCCAGAGAAATGAGTAATGGAGCAGGGATAGGAGAAGATTCTAAATCCTTTGCCAGCACTAATGGCATCATGATTACCCATGTAAACAGGTAAGCTAGTACAAAAAAAGACGTAAGAGGATAGCGTTTCAATGGATTGCGGCTTCTTTGTGAAACAGCAATACTAGAAAATTCTGTCGAAGGTGTTTTTACAACCATCATAGTTTCTCCTTATGTAATAGTAATGATATGTACTGTCATCAGTACATATGCCGACAACCTGTCATGTACTTAAGCAGGTATATGCGAAGTTTCACAACAAGTGATGTCTTTTAGTTGTTGAGTCCAGAGAAGCAATAGAAGGTAAACTATCTACTGCGTCATATCAGTATTGCTGTACTTATCTACTGATTTCTGGAAATAGTGATAAAGCCGTGTCAGTCTTCTAACGCCATTTTACGTTCCTATGGCGAAAAGATAGGCATCTTCCAGACTGGGAGTAATGGGAGCAGCATCGGGATGTGGTTGTGTATCGCTGATGATACGTAAGGACATAGCGTTGCCTGTACTAATCATTGAACTGGTTTGATAAAGGTCTTAGAGGTGACCTACTGTTGCTCTATCAGTGGTAACGTTCCAAACATTACCGGCTGCTTTACTTAAAAGATCATCAGGAGTAGCTTGCATAAATACCTGCCCCTCTCTTAGAATAATAAGCTGACTAGCCGATGCTTCCACATCACTAATGATATGATAGGAAGTCCTGCTTGTCTTTTCCAGGAAACGTGGACATAGTTATACGTTGTGTAATTTCTTCTGAAAAGAACGTAGTATAGGAATAGAAGCATAGTTGTTAGAGGCAAAGAGTCATGCTTTGCCTCTACTGGGGTTACATGAAAGGTTAGATCGACAGGCATTCTTTCGCGAAGTAGCGAACAGACTCCAACTGGGCGGCGTCCCGAAGGTAGATAATTGCTTCATCGACGCCAGCCTCGGCATAAAGCGCCATGCGCTCGCGTATCTGTTCTGGAGTACCGACAAAAGCATGCTCTCGTAGATCAGCGATAGTCGCTTTCTCGTCCTCCGCCATCGTGCGTTCGGCATCCTTCTCGGTATCTCCGATATAGCAGTTCATCAGAATCGTTGTGCGAATAGTCGCGGGATCGCGTTTGAATGTTTCGCAGTGTTTGTGAAGGACAGCCAGCTTATGTTTTAGTGTAGGGATATCAGCTCCTGAGATGTTGCAGGCATCTCCATACTGAGCGACAAGCTTTAGCGTCACCTTCTCACCCGATCCGCCGATCAACAGGGGAATATGAGGCTTTTGAACGCCTTTAGGTTGATTGATTGCCCCATTCAGATGATAATACTGACCTTCAAAGTGAGCCTCATCCTGAGTCCACATTGCCAGACAGATCTGAACTGCCTCGCGCAACTGTTTGAGGCGTGTACCGGTCTCCGGATACTCGTACCCGTAAGCTTTATACTCATGTTCGTACCAGCCGGCTCCAATGCCAAAGTCGAGCCGGCCATGGCTGAGAACATCAACTGTTGATGCTATCTTAGCTAATAAAGAAGGATTACGATAGCTATTGCAGGTTACCATCTGCCCAATGCGAACCCGTTGTGTGTCACGAGCCAGAGCTGCTGTACTGGTCCAACATTCAAATGTGACTTCCTGTAACGGTTTAGGAACTGTATGGAAATGATCAAACAACCAGATAGAATGGTAGCCCAACGTATCTGCCTCGTGCGCAACGTTGGTCATCGCCTCATAGGCTGCGATCGGATTCTCGGTGTACCCGACGAGATCTGTACGCCAGCCTTGAGGAACAATCAATCCAATTTTCATGAAATACCTCTTCTTTATAAAAAATATATTTGATGGTAGCTTTCTTTATTAGGTACTGTATGGATTCCAGGTGTCAAGACCAATGCTAGATAGTACATCTCAAAAGCACGATTGGCCTGTATTGTCCGCTATAAATGATTTATGTTAAACTAAAATCACTGTGTTTGCTGCATTTCCCAGGAAGGACAGGGCTATTTCATTCTCTTCTGAGCCGCCTGCGGCGGCGAGAAAGAGGCGGGGAGATGAGCGGGGACGCCCCGCACCCCTGGACCCTCTTTCTTGCCAGAATGAAATAATCCTGAGGAAGGAGTGAATCCTTGCTCCGTAAAGAGAGAGTGCTGGAAGCTCTGCGTGAACTGTGTAGAGAGCGTCCCACTCAAAGCAATGTATTACGACGATCGGCGGGCTTCAGTGCTAAAGACGTTGCGGAGAAAGTGAGCATCGATAGAACGAATGCGAGCCGAGATCTTAATCTTTGGTATGCTGAGGGCCAGATTGAACGTCTTGCGGGACGGCCCGTATTATTCCGCATAAAAGAAAATGCTTCATTGTCGGCCTCTTCAGTAGAGAAGCCTCCGGCATCGACCTCACGGGTTTCGTTTGGGGCGGCGCTCCCCAGGCCGGTGCCTCCTGTTTCCTCCTCTTTTCATGAGGAGCGCGCGAAGCATCAAAAAGTCCCGTCCCTCAGTATGCAGCAGGGGATAGTGACTCGTTTTGAGACCTTAATTGGATCGACGGAGGCCTTGAAGTCGGTAATTCAACAGGCCAAAGCGGCGATGCTTTATCCACCACGGGGGTTGCATACGTTGTTGCAGGGACCGAGCGGTGTTGGGAAGACCACGCTGGCACGTTTAATGCATGCCTTCGCAGTAGAGCAGGGTGCTTTGTCTGAGGATGCACCTTTTGTCAGCTTTAACTGCGCGGATTATGCAGGGAATCCCCAGCTTTTGATGGCCCATCTTTTTGGTGTAGTGAAGGGAGCCTACACGGGAGCGGAAAAAGATCGTGTGGGGTTAGTTGAGCAGGCTCACCGGGGAGTTTTATTTCTGGACGAGGTGCATCGTCTTCCACCTGAAGGTCAGGAGATGCTGTTTTACTTAATGGATCGGGAGCTTTTTCGTCGGATGGGCGAGGTTGAGGAGCGTAAATCCTCATTACTGCTCCTGGCCGCCACGACAGAAGATCCGGCTGTGTCGCTCCTGCCAACGTTTCGGCGACGTATCCCCATGACGATTCTCTTGCCCGGTCTGAGTGAAAGGACAATTGAAGAACGTTTTGAACTGATCCGAGCTTTCTTTACAACCGAGTGTAGCAGTATCGGTTCCAGCATTCAGGTTGCTCCTCATGTGTTGCGAGCGTTTTTATTATATGACAGTCCGGGGAATGTCGGGCAATTGCGTACCGATGTCCAGCTTTCCTGTGCTCGTGCCTATTTAGAGTATCGTACCAGTAATCTTGCTGAGATGCACGTACATCTAGGGGTTGTACCTGATCATGTTCGTCAGGGGTTGCTACGGACCCCTGAAATGCTGCGAGCTTTGGACCCGGTAGAGCATTTGCTGGAGACCGCCTATGTTTTTACGCCCACAGGCTTTCGGCTGGAGCCCTCGCTGGACTCGGCTCGGGATCTTTATGAGACCATTAGCTCAGACCTTTTGACATTTCGACAGGGTGGATTGCCAGATAGCGAGATCAGCCGTCTACTGCACCTGGACATTCAGTATTATTTTCAACGTTTTGCTGATGAGGTTTCTTTGCGTTCTGACGAGCCAGTCCTGGTGGATCAAGATATTGCGGCTGTTTGTGCCCAGGTAGCGCAGTATGCGGAAGAGCAGTTGGGGAGAAACCTGCCGGGAAAATTTTCTTTAGTCCTGGCAATGCATCTGACCAGTTTGATGGAACATATCTCATTGGGTCGTTCGTTTCCAGCCCAGGAGACTCGTTCTATGCGCTATACCTATCCAATCGAGTACGAGGTTGCGCGCATCGTCCTCTCGCAACTGCGGTCCGCCCTGGATCTGGCATTGCCAGAAAGCGAAGTTGACGTGCTCACAATCCTGCTGGCAAATGCTGAAGTGCTGCTGAGCACCGAACAGGCCTCAGTCGGGATCGTCGTCGCTACCCATGGTCGCGGGGTCGCAGCGGGCCTGTCTGAGCTGGCGAATACCCTGGTTGGAGTAAACACGGTTCGGTGGATCGAACTCTCACTGGAGCAGTCTCCGGACGATCTTTTAACCGAAGTGGAGCGTGTAGTGAGTGTGGTGGATCAGGGAGGGGGGGTGCTGCTCTTCGTAGATTTTTCCTCCTTGCTCTCGCTCTCGGATCTTCTAACGAGAAAGTTAGGAGAGCGGGTGCGTACCATCGCCAATGTCTCAGCTCCATTGCTGATTGAGGCGGTCCGTCAGGCGCGCGCTGATCGTCATCAGACGTTGGATCAACTGGTGACCAGCCTGATCTACTTCCGCATGGGCGAAGACAAAGATCTGGATGATGGATTGAAGGGGCCAACTGCCGGGTCCCCCAAACCTCTTGCATTTCCATCGCCGTCACCATTTCCTGCCTCGCCCGAACCGCCTACCCGCATCATTCTCTCAATCTGCCTGACTGGCTTTGGAAGTGCTTTAAAGATCGCGGAACTGATCGAGGCAAGACTTCCAGGACTCTACGAGCAGAAAGTGGAGATCCTCTGTATGGATGTCAGTATATCCAGTAAAACCGAGGAGGAAGTGCAGCGAATGGTCGATAATCGGCAGGTCGTCGCGATCATCGGCACGATCAACCCTCATATTAGTGTGTACCCATTTATTCCTCTCACAGACTTTCTTTTTGGGGATGGGTTGGTTCGCCTGCGCCTTCTTCTTGGCGAAACCCTTATTGATCCGGCGATCCTGAATCCCTCAACTGAGCCGATCCCGGCTCTACCCTCAACTGTGTCATCCCAGCGTGTGATAACGCCTTCTGTGTCGGACCCCTCTTTTTCTGAAAGTTATATGTTTGCGGCAGTAAATACAAAACAGCATATTGACGCTGCTCACAGAGATCAATTAATGCAAGAGATCGTGCATACGTTGGAGCAGCGGATGCTTTTTCTAAACCCATCGCTTGTCTTGCCATTGATTCTACACACTATTGAACTAATAGAAGTCGAGGTGGGAGAAACTTTTGAACTGGATGTGCTTGCGGGTCTGATGTTACATCTCGCCTGTATTTTAGAGCGGGGTGTCCAACAACGAGGCCTGCTCATAAGTGAAAATATACGGGCACAGGTAGAGCAGCTTTTTGCGCGCGATCTAAGTATCTGCCGTCACGCTCTACAAATTTTAAGCTCGCGGGTAGCGCGTCCACTCCCAGATGAAGAAGCGTACAACATTGTTGGCATCCTGCGACAGGTAGATATTTTTGCCATCGAAGATAAGCGACGCAAGGCGTAACGACACCCAAAAGTAGTGTGCTATTTGTGTAGCACACTAAATGGCACAAGAGTTGCAGCTATATATATAGGTTCACTCTATTTCTACGAACGCCTGGGTGTCATTCAAAGCAATGGGGCCGAGAATATGGCATGCAGCGTTGAGCTTCCAACGGTGTAGGATGATACGAATCATTATTGTGTGTAGTTGGGGTATGTCGACCAGCCTGCTGGTCGAGGGCATGCTTGCTGTTGCTGAAGAGCAGGAACAGAATGTCTCGGTAGAGGCGTTAAGCGCGGGCGAATATGCAGCCAGTATTGACCAGTGTGATCTAGTCTTGATTGCGCCGCAAATCCGTCACTTACGCAAAGGCATAGAAAAGCTTGCGACAGCCTCAGGTAAGCCAGTGGCATTGATCGAACCCTTTCACTACGCCACGATGGATGGGCGGGCGGTTTTAGATCAAGCTATTCAGATGCTTGTTAACCCGGCGTAATTAGTAAACAATGTAGTTACCGATTTGGCACGCATATTTGATACCTCTGGAGAGGAAGGACTGCAACGTGAGCAGTTTCATTGAGCGCAGTAGCGATTGGTTTGAGCGGTATCTTGTACCGCCTCTGGGAACCCTTGCGAGTAGTATCTACCTGCAAGCAGTTCGTGATGCGTTTGTCATTTTCACGTTGCCCCTGATCATCGCCGGTAGTCTTTTCCTGGTGTTGGCGAACCCACCGATTGCCGCGCTGGATGTCTGGTTAAAGCCATATCAAGCGGCTCTGGCAGTCCCTTTTCAGCTTTCTTTTGGCTTAATGGCCTTGTTTCTAACTTTTGGTGTTGCGTATAGTCTGGCGCAATATCGGCGTACAGAGCCAGTGCAGCCGGGAATTGTCGCGATGGTCTTATTCCTTGTAGCGAGCATGCCAGTCATGGATCTTAATAATCTGCGATTGGGTGATGTTCTCCCATATCTGGGAGGGCAAGGATTGCTGGTCGCGATTTTGTTAGGCATCCTGACCACCGAGGTTATGCGCTGGTTTCGCAGTTCGCGCCTGACGATTCAACTCCCAAAATCGGTACCACCAAATGTGAAACGAGCATTTGAAGCCCTGATTCCGACCTTTCTTTTACTTACGGCGGTCTGGTTGCTGGAATGGTTTTGTAGCTCGCACATCACAGTCATCAACGGCCATAGTTATCAGATGACAATCCCAATGTTCATCATGCGAATTTTTCAACCTCTGGTAGTGGTACAGGATAGTTATCCGGCGGCGGTGCTGGAGATTGTCTTAATGATGCTGTTATGGTCGGTTGGGATTCATGGGATGAATATTGTGCTGGCGATTGCATCGCCATTCTGGTTTACCACATTAGCGGCCAATGCCAGTGGTGGTCATGGTATTGTCACGGAGCCCTTCTTTCATATTTTCGCGCATCTTGGAGGCTCTGGTGCGACACTGCCTCTGGTTCTCTATATGTTGCGGTCCCGATCGTCGCAGTTACGCACAGTCGGGAAGGTAGCTCTAGGCCCGGCCATTTTCAACATTAATGAGCCGGTCACATTTGGAGTACCCATGGTGCTCAATCCCATCATGATGATCCCGTTTATCCTTGTGCCTGTGATTATTGTGACGATTAATTATATTAGCTTTTCTTCTGGTCTGGTTCATGTTCCGGTCGTACTTCAGCCTTTTACCGTCCCTATTGGGATCAGTGGGTTTGTCGCGACCGGGGGGGATCTGCGGGGGGGCCTGTTACAGTTTTTTGATCTCCTGATCTCCGCTGTGCTCTATTATCCTTTTTTCAGGGTTTGGGAGCGTACGCTGGTTGAACGCGAGCAGGCAGAAGCGCCGCAGGAGGTCCGGCCACAGATGCTGATTGGTAGAGGATAACTCCTGAATTTGTGGGAACCTGGAATGTTCCCGAAAGGGGGTGGTTTCTAATTTAGAAACCAGAAGCTTGTTTTACTTTATTCTTCAGGTTAGTCTTGCGATTTTATCACGTTGATGTTTGTCATGTAATAACGCCTTCAATGTTGGCAGGCGTAAATGGAAGGACAACCCATATATGAGACTTTTATTTGGGAAACAGCGCACATCATTCACAATTGTTATGGCGCTTGTCATTCTTGCGATGGTTTTGACCGCTTGTGGTAGCAGTGGTAGCTCAACCACTAGTGGTGGTAGTAGTAGTGGGAGTAGCAGTAGTGGGAGCAGTGCCTCTACTGCCGGGGGAAAAGGTTGTAAGAATGTAGCGGTTCTGTTGCCCGAAACCGCGACCTCAGCTCGTTGGGACAGCAAAGATCGCCCGCTACTGGAGCAATCCATTAAGCAGCAGCTTCCGGGTGCGACAGTGAGTGTCGTCAACGCCGAGGGAAATGCCGCCACGCAGCAGAGCCAGGCTGAGCAGGCTCTGACAAAGGGTGCCTGTATTCTAGTTGTCGCCGCCAATGACAGCCAGGCTGCTTCCGCCATTGTTCAGAAGGCCAAGCAAAGCAACGTCCCGGTGGTTGCCTACGACCGTCTGATCCAAAGCAAAGATCTTGCCTACTACGTTTCTTTTGACAATGTGCGTGTAGGTGAGCTTCAAGGCCAGTACATTGTGGATCATCATAAGAAGGGCGATAGCATCTCCCTGATTAACGGTGCCCAGACCGACAACAACGCGCTGCTTTTCAATCAGGGTGTGATGAACAAAATCAAACCCCTGATCGACAGTGGTGATTTGAAAAAGGTGTACGATACCTATACTCCTAACTGGGACAACGCGACTGCTCAGACCGAGATGGAGGCGGCGCTAACCAAGAACGGTAACAACATCCAGATCGCCTATGTTGCCAACGATGGTATGGCGACCACCGTTATTGCGGCTTTAAAGAACCAGAAGCTGAATGGTAAAGTGCTGGTAACAGGCCAGGATGCCACCGTTGCTGGTATTCAGAACATTCTGACTGGTGATCAGTCGATGACCGTGTACAAAGCGATCTCGAAAGAGGCCGATGGCGCGGCCAAGCTTGTTGCCGCGATCAGCAATGGTCAGGACACCAAGAGCTTGATCAACGGTCAGGTGAAAACCTCTGACGGCACACAGATCCAGTCAGTGCTGGAGCAGCCTGTGGCAGTCGATAAGGCGAATGTTGCAAGCACAGTTATCGCGGATAATTTTGTGAGCAAGAGCGAGGTTTGTAAAGGCTTGCCGGCTGGTGCTGGCGGCGTCTGCTAAGCTTGATGCGTGTGTAATAGTGCTCACGTAAGGCGGGACTCCGGTCCTGCTTTACGCGGGCTTTGATCTTTGGAGATGACCAAGATGGTCCAAAATGTACCGTTTTCTCGGACTGGTGAGCCGCGCCTCCGTTTGAGAGGCATCAGTAAAAACTATGGTGCTGTTCGGGCACTTTCTGATGTGGATCTTGATGTGTATGATGGCGAGGTTATTGGTCTGGTGGGTGATAATGGTGCCGGGAAATCAACGCTGATTAAAACAATCGCGGGAGTCGGTCCCTCCGATGCCGGTCAGTTTACTGTGAGTGGCGAGAACGTTGTGATTAATAGCCCTCAGGTAGCTACAAAGCTTGGGATTGAAACAGTTTACCAAGATCTGGCGCTTTGCGATAATCTTGATATCGTCTCAAATCTTTTCCTCGGTCACGAAGAGCGCTATAATCTGATTCCTTTTCTGGTCCGGCCACTCTCAGAGATTGAGATGGAGCGCCGCACTATCGATGTATTGCGCACTTTAGATGTGAAGGTCCCCTCCGTTCGTGCCACAGTCTCCGCTCTCTCTGGTGGTCAGCGTCAGTCGATCGCCGTTGCAAAGACGATTCTCCGCAAAGCGAAAGTTGTGCTCCTGGATGAGCCAACCGCTGCCTTGGGCGTGGCCCAGACCCGTCAGGTGTTGAATTTGATCCGTCGTCTCCGAGAGCAGGGGCTGGCTGTGATCGTCATTTCGCACAATCTGGCTGACGTTTTTGAAGTTGTGGATCGCGTCGTTGTTTTGCGCCTGGGTAAGCTGGCCGGTGCTTTTGATGTCAAAACTGCTACACAGGAGCAGATAGTTGCGGCGATTACCGGTGCCGAGTTTAAGGCGGTTCTTCCCAGCATTTCCGATGGGAATGCAAATGTACCAGGAGGAAAATAAAAAACGATGAGCGATACTATTAGCCCTAAAGCACCTGAAGAGAATAAGCAAGAGCAATCCTATGTAGAGATCCCGTCTACGATGCCCAAGAAATCCCTGGCCAGCCTGTTGCGCACAGACCTAGGATTTCTGCCTGTCCTGTTAACTTTAATCATTATCTCTGTCTTTTTCCAGATCGCCTCTCAAGTAACTATTGGTCAGGGGCTTTTCCTGACGCCTCGTAACGTTACGAATCTCATGCTGCAAATTGCCACGATTGGTACTGTCAGCCTGGGAGCGGTTCTGGTCTTGCTGTTGGGTGAGATTGATCTCTCACTGGCCGCAGTTAGTTCTCTTTGTGCCGTTGTCATGGGTGTATTCTCTGAGCGATTGGGGCTGTCAGCTCCTTTTGCTATCCTGGCGGGCATTTTAATGGGGGCCCTGGTCGGTTTTATCAACGGTGTATTTATCGCGGTTCTGCGTGTTCCCTCATTTATCGTGACTCTGGCGGCCTCGATCGGCTACAGTGGTCTGCTGTTATTCCTGCTATCGGGCCAGAGCACGCTGCCGATCCGTAGTGAGACCATTACAGCCATCTCAAATAACTACCTGCCCGATATTATTGGGACGGGGTTGCCAGTCCTGGTGGTGATTGGGTTTGTAGCCTTAACCCTCTGGACCGAGATGCGGAGGCGGCGAGCCGGTCTGCGACCGACGCCGAATTCGCGTCTCGGCCTGAAACTTGGCCTGGTTGTGGTGCTTCCCATTCTGGTATTGACGCTCTTTAATTCTTACCTGGGAGTTCCCTCTTCTATGGCAATTCTTGTTGCTTTACTGGTGGTACTCTGGCTTGTTTTGACAAAAACCGCCTTTGGGCGTCACGTATACGCTGTGGGTGGGAATGCGGAGGCCGCGCGTCGCGCCGGTATCAATGTCACTGGTATTAAGCTGGCGGTCTTTACACTGGCCTCGACGCTGGCCGCGATTGGTGGTATCCTTGAGGCCTCCCGTGAGCTCTCCGTCGCCAGTCAGGTGAACCCCACCTTGCTGCTTAACTCAATCGCGGCGGCTGTTATCGGTGGTGTCAGCCTCTTTGGTGGTCAGGGATCTGTCTGGGCTATTGTGCTGGGTGCCCTGATTATCGGAAGCTTGCAGAATGGCTTGGATCTCCTGGGAAAAGGTACCGATGTTAAACAGATGATTCAAGGTATTGTGCTGTTGGTTGCCGTAACGGTAGACGCCTTTGTGCGACGCACTCAGGCGCGTACTGGCCGCTAGTCCTAGACAATTCACAGTCCTGCCCGGTTGCACTTTGTGCAGCCAATGGCAGGCTTTTTTTATTTGTTCGCGAACTCAGATAGGCATAGTGTGCGTATAGGATTTTGTGATAGATGCTGGACCAGTGGTGCAATAAAGAGTACACTTCAAGAGAGGCAAAGTGATCAGTAAAGTGTACTGGTTCTGTACGTAAGCGGTCGGCTGTCCATTTGGCAAGTGTATGTTTGTATCTGCTCAGGCCCGGATCGTAAGGAGGCGCATTCTACCATGTCAGGCGAAAAGTTTTTTGCCGGTTTTATTCGTTTTATATTTCTAATAGCTTTTGGATCGTTTCTTTATGCTTCGATCCATCATCTTGCGTTCTTTTTCCATTCTTTTGAGCAAGATACCGGAAACTGGACTGGATCATATTTGCTGGCGATTAGTATTGACGTTACGGCTCTGGTATTAACAACCGGTGTAATGTTTTTCCGCAAAAGCATGCCTTGGTACGCGATCGCATTTGTCTGGTTTTTTATTATTGCCCTGACCGGTTTTAGCTGGTTGGTAAACTGGGAATATGCGACCTTGTTTCAGAACGCACAGATCAAGCAAGTTGAAGGGTTTGCATGGGTGAACCCAATTATGGCGAGTTCATTCGCTTTCCTGAATCTCGCGTATGCCCTGGTCTCTGAATTCTTTGGGACCAAACAGAAGACGCTGGCCGAGATGGAAGCCGAGGCCGAGCGTCTGGAGCAGGAGCAGGCGGTCCTGGATCGTCTGGCGTTGGCGAAGCAGAGTCGTCGTCAGAGCCAGATGCAGAATCTTGAGGGTGGCTTGGTCAGTAGTATTGGTGTACTCAGGAAGGCTGCTGGTGAGCTACGGGGCAGATCAGATGAGGAGGTGATAGATGTTTCACAGAGCGAGGCTGTTCAGCAGGTAGGGGAGCCAGTACAATCGCAACAGACGATTGAAGAGGCCAGCGTTGAAGAGGTTTCCCCGGCGATTTCTCTGCCTGTGACGCCGATCCCACCAACCAAGGATATTTCGCCTGTTGATCTCAATCGGACCGAAGACTTGAACTGGGAAGAGGAAGAGGATGCTTTCTCTGGAGACCATCAGCCCAGTACCGGCGAGTTGGGAGAATTCACACCGTACAGGAATGAGCAGGGGGGAGTGAGCATGGAGGGTGGAGAAGAGGATTGGGTAGTTTTTGATGAAACGATTTATCGTCCGACAGAGACTGGGTCTCTGCGTGTCGTGCGGGCTGGAAGCGTCACCTTTGAAGAGGCTGCCGCCCAGCTTGGGTATTCTGTCGGTCACATTCGGAAACTGAGGAACCAGGGCAGGTTGCGTAGTCCTTCACGCAATAAAAAACTGATTCTTAGTAGCAGCATTGAAAGTTATCGGCTTTCCCGGCAGAACCGTACGCAGAAAGATGACGAAAGGGCTGAGGATGGTGAGGAGCCTATTGGAAACTCTGCCAACCTCAATCATAACGAGACGTTTAACCGTGACTTTGCAGTCACTCTAGACTAAAGAAGAAAAATTATGTTGTGGTATCAATACTTAAAGTATGTGGGGGCGGTCTTTTTTAATCTGCTTAATCTGGTAATGCGAGGAAATCTACCGCCGTTCGCGACGGCGGTAGTCCTGGTTGAGCAGGATGGTCGGTTTCTGGTCATAGATAAACCTGGTGGCAAGCTTTCGCTTTCCGGCGGTTTTGGGCGTTGGAGCGAGACCCCTGAGGAGACGGCTCGGCGGGAGTGTCGCGAAGAGACGGGACTGGAGGTTCAGCTTGGGGAGATTCTAGGTGTTGCCGCCGGGGTCTCGAACCGTGTTACACGCATGAGTACGCTCACGATCATGTATCATGCTAATGTGACAGGTGGTGAGTTGCGCAGGAGCGTTGAGGGCTATCCACGTTGGGCTGATGCGGATGAACTGCGTCAGGAGCTGCCCAGATATCAGGTAGGGGTTTTAGAGGACTATCTGAACAAGCGTAACACCGGAGTCGAGGGTATTCGCCGGCTCTAATACTTAAAGGATGTAAATAGCGAAATATATATGTGGAAGAGATTGTGGAATATTCGCAGGAAGGGCAGAGGATGCCAGAGTTTTTGACCAGAACGATTGAGGTGGATAGGGAGCAGCCAGATGCTCAAAGTATCGAGATAGCGGCGGACCTTTTGCGCTCAGGTGAGGTGGTGGCGTTTCCCACGGAAACCGTGTACGGTCTAGGGGCTGATGTGTTCCGGCTTCCGGCTGTCGAGCGTATCTTTGCCGTCAAGGGCCGCCCCTTTACTGATCCTTTAATTGTCCACATCGCCGATCTTCAAGGTCTGGAAGGGCTTGTGGAAACGATGTCAGTGGAAGCCCAGAGGTTGGCAGATATTTTTTGGCCGGGGCCGTTGACTATGCTTCTGCCAAAGAGGAAGCGCGTCTCAGATCGGGTCACAGCGGGTTTACCATCCGTGGGGGTACGGATGCCACTGCATCCAGTTGCTCGGGCCCTGATCCGCGCCGTTGGCTCTCCCCTGGCCGCTCCCAGCGCCAATCGCTTTAAGCATATCAGCCCAACCACCGCCGCTCATGTACTGGACGATCTTGGGGGACGGATTCCATTGATCCTGGATGGTGGGTCCTCCGATGTTGGGGTGGAGTCAACGGTTTTGGATCTATCAACACCGGTTCCGCGTATTTTAAGGCCGGGTGGTGTGAGTCTGGAAGCTTTGCGCGCGGTACTGCCCGCTGTTCAGGTGCGCCCATCCCCTGCATCATTCGCCCTGGATGATGACGAAGAGCGGATGCAGGCTCCTGGGCAGATGCTGACGCATTATGCGCCGATGATCCCTCTGTTTCTTTTTGAGGAAGGCCCTGACATGTATGCGAGGATGCAGGCTGATCTGCAACGGCGGCAGCGGTCAGGCGAGCGGGTTGGCTTGCTGGTCGCCGATGAGGATCTTCCGGTTTTTCAGTCAAGTGGTGCTGTGCTTGAAGCCGTTGGGAGCCTTCACCAGCCGGAGCAGATCGCGGCTGCGCTTTTTGCCGGATTGCGAAATTTGGAGGGTGCGGGGGTACATGTGATTTTGAGTCGTACCTTTCATGAACAGGGGATGGGACTGGCGATCCAGGACCGTTTATTCAAGGCAGCGAGCAGCAAAATTGTACAAAGGTAAATAGTTGAGGGTCAGTGGCCCTGCATTTTCCAGATTTTAAGCGCGATTTGCAGAGAGAGGCGTAGTTCCGCGTCTTCCAGGGAGCGCCCGAGCAGCTCTTCAATGCGGCCCAGTCGGTACAGTAACGAGTTGCGGTGCAGGTGCATATTGCGAGCAGTCTCACTCAGATTGCCATTATAACGAAAGAAGCCCTCAAGAGTTTCGAGCAGCGTATGATCCCCTCGGCTGTTATTCTCAAGCAGTGGTCCCAGCATCTCCTGACAGAAATCATTGAGCTCCTCCTGTCCATAGAGATAGAAGAGCAAGCGATAGATGCCCAGGTGCGCGAATGAATGGATGCGACCATCGCCAAACAGCTTCTGGCCGATCTCCAGTGCCTGTTGAGCTTGAAGAAAGGATCGGGGGATCAGAGCGAGATCCGTCGCGATTCTGCCTATGCCGCCCGAGATATGAGGGAGATGATCTGTTTGTATGTGAGCACGTGCGAGTAAGCGTTCCAGTCGGGTAAAGACTTGGCGTTCCCCTGTTTCTTCAGGCCCATCTTCTCTCTGTGGGAGGAGAGCGATAAGCCGGTGGTTGTCGATAGAGATCCAGGCATCAGGCCAGAGGCGGATTAATTCTTCTCTGAGGCGGCGGCTCCATTGAGCCTGAGGGCTGCCGTGAGACATTTCCGGCTCATTAGAGCCTATCTCAAATAACAGAACGATTTGTGGTGAGGTCAGATCGTATCCAAGTAAACGCGCGCGAGCCTGCATCTCTTCGATCTGCTGATAGTTGCCCTGGAGCACATCCATTAGAGCCTCAGTCTGATAGCGGTTTTCGACCTCGGTCCGCTCCCGTTCGCGTGCCACCTCCAGTGCCAGGATTGGCGCGACCTGACCCAGGACTATTCTTTCAAAATAGCCCAGTTCACCTTCACGGCCAATAAACGCAAGGTACCCCACAGTCTCATAGCGGATCATAATTGGAGCAGTAATTCGAGAGAGCCCATAATTTGCCAGGGCCTTCTCGTTTGTCGGATCTTCTAGAGAAAAGGATTGGTTTGGGGAAGGAGAGACGCAGAGGCGAAGCGTCTCATAGGCATTCTGGACCACAATCCATTTATTGATCGCGGCAGCCAGGTTCTCGCAGATGCCCTGAATCCCGACGCCCTGAACGCTGAGCTGCATCAACTGATGTGAGAGCTCAATTGCCTGTCGCTCGATCTCACCGCGATAGTTAACCACAAACGTAATAATCTCACGTTCGATCTCTTCAATCAGAGTAGAAAGTGGGAGTTGGATCAGAGGGAGGTGGAGTTGGTTAGCAAGGGCAATTGCATCGTTTCCAAGGGCCTCGCGAGAAGGGGCAGCGACCGCGATAGCCGCCACCCCTTCCTGATGCAGACTTTTTAACAGCCTGGGTAGAGTTTCCCCGATCCGTCTGAGTTGTGAAAGGGTCAGAAGAGCAAATTCACCGCCACGGATACTTTCAAAGGCTGGGAGACGAGCGCGCATATGGCAGGACCAGGTAACGCGTCGCTCCAGCCCATCGCCGCCTGCCACAAGCTGAGCCTCGCGTGAGGCTAGCAACGTCAGGATATTGCGTACAGACGCGGAGGAGGCGGATGGTAGTGAAGCTGTCATGCTCCCCTCTCTTGTTGCCAGGGCTGTTCGGGAAAATTGTTAGCGGCGTGCAGTAGTAGTAGTAGTAGAGCTTTTCTGAGCTTTGGCCTTCTCGTGCAGCTTTTTAGCCCGAGTGCGATGTTTGCTCCAGGCAACTCTTTTTGCTTTGTTCATAATGCTTCCTTCTTTCTATCGTATTAGTAAAGATAGTGGATGCGAGATTACTCTTCGCTTTCAACAGTGCCGTCGAAATCCATTTCCGACATCTCCTCACCATCGTCTCCACCGTCGTAGTATTCATCCTCATTGGTCATATCTTCATCATCGTCTCGATCGTAGCGCAGCATACTTTCTTTTGTATAGGCGCGGATCGTATCGCCAGTGCCGGCACCGGGGAAGCTGACCTTATTTGAGTTGCTGGGGTGTTGATACTCCTCAACAATGCGTAATTGAACCACCCCTTTATCCACCAGCTTAATGGAAGCGGAATAGCGGTTCCCATCATGGATTAGACCAATTAGGCGGTTTGTTAGACGAGGCTCTACCTGGCCAATTTGTTCACCTGACGAAGTTTTCACCAGGAGGGAGCGACTGCGTACCTCCAGATCCACAACATCGCCTGTGGAGAGTTTGACTAGAGTCGAGACTGGAGCCAGATTGACCAACTGGGTCACACCACTTTTGCCCGTCTCACCAATAGAGTGGAGGGGATTGATGCGCCCGACCCCTTTTTGAGGGGTAGCCGTCTCCTGAATAGCGGCCAGACGATCCAGATTTTTTTTCGCGATCGTATTGTTAGGGCTATATTTAAGGGTTTGAGAGTAAGCCTCACGGGCCTCGGCATATTGTCCTAACTCGCTATGAGCTTTTCCCAGACGATTAAAAGCATCGGGCTCGGTTGGAAAAAGCTCCAGAATATTGAGATTTGTTTTTACCGCCTCATCCCACTGACTGCTCAGTGCCTGTTGGATCGCCTGATCGGTCCAGACCTTTTTGAGCCGCAGCTTCTCTTCGGCGGATTGCATCTGTGTCATCGAACGCCTCCGTCACACAAAATTGTAGATTCGTTTGCCTATTATATCTTAACAATGCAACCTTGCAAGGACCATGCCGTAGTGCGCTCAATTTTCACCTGAACAGTATCGCCGATCCAGACCTGATGGCGTAACCCTGTTTGCTCATCCACCTGGGGGAAAAAGACCAGCTTATTAGCGGGATCTCGTCCCTTCCAGAGAGAGCGGCCATGCGAGATATTCTCTTCCTCGATCAGAACCGGCTCCTCGCGTCCGATGTAGCCCTGGTTAATCTCATAGGCAATCTTCGCCTGAACCTCTTCCAGAGCGTGTAGGCGGCGTTTCTTTTCAGCGAGTGGAACATCATCCTCCCAGCGAGACGAGACCGTTCCAACTCGTGGAGAATAGGCGGCGACATGCACCACATCGAAGCGGATCTCTTGTAATAGATCCAGAGTATGTTGGAACTCCTCTTCGGTCTCGCCACAGAAGCCCACAATAATATCGGTCGAGAGAGAGACCTCAGGCCACCACTGGCGCAGTTTCGCGATCAGCGTCTTATATTCCTCAATGGAATAGCCGCGCTTCATCCGTTTAAGCATCGCATCATCGCCGGCCTGGACCGGAATATTCACATGCTCCATCACCTTGGGGAGGGCCGCCATCCGCTTAATCATGCTATCGGTCATATGGCGGGGATAGGAAGTCATAAAGCGAATACGCTCCAGCCCCTCAATCTCACTCAGGTTTGTCATTAGATCGGCGAGATCGGGTTTCTCAGGGAGATCCAGACCATAAGCCTCAATCGTCTGACCGAGCAGAGTCAGCTCTTTTGCCCCTTTATCGACCAGAGTACGCGCCTCGATCAGCAGCTCATCCATGGGGCGGCTGCGCTCGCGGCCCCGGCGGTAGGGGACAATGCAGTAGGTACAGACCTTATTGCAGCCAAGGATAATCGGGAGCCACGCCGTTGGACTCACCTTCGCGGGCTCGATTTTGGTAG
>CAXTTV010000074.1:0-21049 GCA_964247295.1 uncultured Ktedonobacteraceae bacterium
CATCTCAGCAATCCTAACGATGTGGCTATCGTGGTGGCATGGCTAACCTCAATCTATGGCATCTGTCAGATGCTAGCCGCGCCCGGTCTGGGATTGCTAAGCGATCGCTTTGGTCGCCGCCCGGTACTTTTCGTCTGCCTGCTGGGATCTGCCATCGGCTATCTGCTGTTTGGTCTGGGTGGCGCTCTCTGGATACTTTTCCTTGGTCGCATTATCGATGGCCTTACCGGCGGCAACTTTAGCGTGCTATTCGCTTATGTCGCCGATATTACAGAACCGGAAGATCGAGGGAAATACTTTGGTCTTGTTGGCGGTTTCAGTGGGGTTGGCTTTATCCTTGGGCCGGCAATTGGAGGTTTACTGGCGACAATTAGCTATAGCGCGCCCTTCCTGTTCGCCGCCGGCCTGACGCTGCTCAACGCCCTCTGGGGATTTTTCATCCTACCTGAGAGCCTGAGCAAAGAGAACCGCGTCGAGACGATCCGCATACGCGACCTCAATCCTCTTACACAATTGGGAAATGTCTTCAGTCTACCCAATTTGCGCTGGTTACTACTGGCTGGCTTTTTCTACTATCTGCCCTTCTCGATTCTAATCTCAAATTTAACGGTGCTGATGAAAGATAGTCTGGGCTGGGGTGCGACTGAAGCCGGGTTGACGGGTTCTATAGTTGGTGTAGTCGATATTCTGGTTCAGGGTGTTCTGGTTGGCAAGCTAATCTCAATTGTTGGAGACATCAAGATGGGGATCGGATCACTCATGCTGATCGCGGCCAGCTATATATTGATTGGTGCGGTCGCTCTGGTGCCCTCGCCAGCCCTGCTAACCATCGGGATTATCCTTTTTTCAGGCTCGGGTGGCCTGGTGGAGAATGCCTTGCGTGGCCTGACCTCGCGTATGGCTGGTCCACAGCAACAGGGATTGATTGGTGGGGCCAGTCAATCCCTACAATCGCTGGCTGTAATTATTGGTCCCTTGATTGGGGGTTTCCTTTATGTCCAGATTGGGCATGAGGTCCCCTACTGGACAAGCGCGGTACTTGTCGCGCTCACGATTGGCGCGGTTGTCATGAGCATACCAGCGGCCCATCAACATAACAAAAAGAACGTGGTAAAAGTACAGGAGTAAATTTTCAGTGGCTAGAAATTACATTCAACTTTTCTGAAAGTTTTTGGGCCATCAATCGTAGAAAGATGCTATACTGGCCTCTGAAGCATCTTTGGCATCGCGAGGAGGTATAGTATCTATGACTGAACAGCATGTCTCACCAGAAGAGCAGGTCAAAACCTTGATGGCTCAGACATTTGCCCTGGTTCAAGCCTGCCCGGCTGGTCGGGCCACAACCTATAGCCTGCTGGGGAAGGCGATCGGCTATTCCAGAGGCGCTCGTATGATCGGCTGGTTTATGAATGAGGTTACTACCAATGTTCCAGCCCAGCGGGTAATCAGCAGCAAGGGCGAGCTGAGTGGAAGCTGGGCCTTCGGGCAAAAGGGCCGGATGAAAAAACTGCTGGAAGAGGAGGGCGTAATGTTTTCTGAAGATGAAAAAGTAGACCTGAAGCGCTACGGCTGGGACCCCAACAAGGATCTTTTAGAGGCCGAGCGCCAGCAGATCCTTTCTCAAGCTGATGCCTCTCCGATTACTATCAGCGTTCGGTTGCTGCATCTCCTGAAAAACGACGCGGCCTCTCCTCTGCGCGAGACCCTCTTTAAATAGATGCAAGAGAGGGTATATCGCTAACCTTCTCTTCCGATCCCTATAATTTTATGTAAATAAAATCAGTGATCTGATAAAGTTCTTCGACCTTTTTGCCAGTCTCGGGATCTATATAGCCAAGCCACCACTCATCGATCTTTTCGACAATAGTGACGACTTTTACGTCTTGCCCATTGACAACAATGGTGGTCCCCTTCTCAATCTGTGTGATGCTGCTCCAACCATAGGTAATGACCGGCTTCGCAAAGCTCTGTCTTTTTTTCTTTCGCTCCATGTTCTATCTTTCCCTGTGAGCATAAGGTGACACAGCTTTTCTTTCAGTATATCTGGTTACAGGATACTCTTCAACCTCTTCCTTTATTGGAACACGGGGCAAAAAGTTTAGCAGTTCCAGATATCCCGAAACGCTGTGCCGTTTTCGACAAAATAGATCGAGCCAAAAGAAGGACAATTCGCGTGTACATTAAGCTGGATTCCGACGCTCTGACCAACCTGAAGCACTCCCGATGAGGGGTTAGCCTGTACATCTACTCCCGAGGCATACGTATACCAGGAGATAGAATCAGTCATATCCGGACCGGTAGTCAGAGTTACCTGACATATATAGGCGCTTCCCTGCTGTGGACAATTTCCCGGCGAGAGAACCTTCGGATTTATGGGCGAGATATCCGCTGGAATAGCCAGAGCCGGAGTGGTTGGCGTCGTTACAGGAGCTTTCACGACCGGATCTCCCGGCGTCGGTTGATTGACCGGTGGCTGGGTCGCGGTCGGTCCGTTGGGTGTAGGTTGAGCAAATGGCACAACGGTCTGCGAGACCGTTGGAGATGAAGGGGTCGGCTGTAAAGGTTTCTGTGGCAGAACGATAGAGCTCGCACCCCGAATTGATTTTGACACAGCCGCTGTTGGAGTAACGCGCGGGCCCGCACTGACAGTGGCGACTGCGCTCGCCCGAGCTATTCTTCTGGTCACCTTGGGGTGATTACCGGCAGTCGACACCAGGGGACGAACCAGGGCCACAAGCAGTCCCAGACAGAGAAGTACCACAAGCGATCCCAGACCCAAACTCAAAAACTTATATCTACCTTTTGTAAACCGTCTTGCAGGTGACGTACTTAGCTCGGGACTTTTTGAGGTTTCCAGATCCGAGAAGCTACTCGTACCGGAATTTTTCAGCTCCATCTCCCCAGGCGTACCGAGGATATCTTTGCGGGTCTCATCAGGTAAAAAAATTGGCTTCTGGTTTAAATGCTGCTCATCTAGGACCGCTTCAGTTTGCAACGTTGGCCCTAAAAGCCTGGGCGTTACCGGTACGCCCGTCTTAATTATTGAACTGCTTACAAGGATTAATACTTGCGTCAGAGCTTTTCGGTCCAGCCCCCTTAAAAAAGCGCTGATCGATGGATAGCGATCTTCTGGCTTACTGCTCATAGCCCTGAGTATGGCCTGGTCAGCCGCTTCCGGTACCGACGAGTTCAACGTTCGCGGTGAAAGCAGAGTACGCATTTTAAAGGAGGTACCTGGACGAGAGGCTGAGGGTGTAAGAAAGGGTTTTCTACCAGTGTACAGCTCATATGCCAGGCAACCCAGCGCGTACTGGTCGCTCGCGGGCAACACCTCCCCCTTCACCTGCTCCGGAGCACAATAAACTGAGTGCTCTTGCTTTCGATCAGTAATCTCGTTGGAAAGTGGTCGATCAAAGAGGACTGCGAGATAATGCACATAATAGCCTGTGATTTGACATTGCTCAACACTTTTTACAATCACCGCTTCTGGCGATATCTGTCCATGGTTCATAGAATGCTCGTGCAGGTACTCCAGGGCCAGACCGATCTGTGAGATAATGACATCCCGATGAACATCCAGGTTCTCTTGCTGCCCCTGGTCATCGATCAGATCCTGGAGCGTTGGGCAATCAAGATATTCGGTAATGATATAGGGGATCTCCCCATCCAATTCCATGACTAGAATTGGCTGAATATGGGGGTGCTGAAGCGCTAACAGATGCCGGCGAGCCTTGAAGAACTTCTGACGATCAACAATGTTTTTGATCTTTAAGTCATTTAAAGTATATAATAGATAAAAAAGCCTAGGAGAATCCGAAGCCAAAGGCTCGATAAGATAACAATGGCCCACTAATTGAGAAGATTGCACCTCTTTAACGATGCGATACACGTCCGTTATTTTTGCGCCCAATCCCACATCTACCATATAATTTCCTTGTGACGCTATGCCTCAATACGTAAATTTTTAAAATCTATACATGCGCATCCATCGGAAAATTGTAACAAAACATAGGGAGTTAGTCAACGAAAACCTGATTATTGCCACAGGTTTCCTATTCTTAAAAGGACGACAAAGGTTTCCACGTAAAGAAGCATCTACAGACTACTTCTTCGTAAGATATTGTTGACTAAGTTAATATACTAAGTTATTATATATGAAAGGAAATCAAAGATAGAGGTGTTATAGAACTACGATTAGCCTCTGGAGAGAGGCCCGTCTATCATCTATTGATGCTGGAAAAGTGATCTATGGCTAACATCTGTACAACGTAGATAAAGAGAGGATCTTATGGTATTTACAACGGCGATAACGCCGGCCCACCCCCAATCGGAGCATCAGACAAAAACTCCAATTATTGATACAGATATTCACGAGACATTTACGTCCTGGCAAGATCTGGCTCCCTATCTACAAGAACCCTGGCGTGGCCTTATCACCCGAGGAGTCTGGACGGGACAGAATGGGTCGCTGGCTCACTGGGCCAGCCATGGGGTAAATCGCGCTGACGCCCTGCTCGATTCAGGGGCTCCCGCCGGTTCCAGCTATGAGGTGCTACGCAAGCAGGTCCTCGACCTCTACCCAATTAAATATGGAATTTTGACGGCTCAATTTCTGCCGGGGATTATGCGAGGCCAGTTTGAGTTCGCTTCCGCTCTAGCCTCCGCCTATAACGATTGGTTGCTTGATCACTGGTTGAACCGGGACCCTCGCCTGCTCAGTAGTCTGCATGTGGCCCCTCAAGATCCTCAAGCGGCGGTCCGCGAGATTGAGCGCCTGGGAGACCACCCCCAGTTTGTGCAGATCATGCTGCCGATCGGCAAATGGGCGTATGGCGATCCTTTCTACCATCCAATCTTTGAGGCTGCGGAACGTCACAACCTGGTAATTGCTTTTCATCACAGTGGCGAGGTGAATGGCGCGCTCGGTCAAGAACGCTATTATATGGAGTGGCACGTGAATGTCCCCCAGGGGGCGATGGCGATGCTCACCAGCCTTATCTGCAATGGTGTTTTTGATAAATATCCACAACTCCGATTTTTCGTGATTGAAAGTGGCTATAGCTGGGTTCCCCATCTGATGTGGCGGCTGGACCAGAACTATCGCTCCCTTCACCTTGAGGTGCCGTGGGTGAAAACATTGCCCTCAAAGCATATTCGTGAGCGTGTGAAGTTTTCGACCCAGCCTGTTGAGGATATCAGTGTTGAGAACTGGCTCCGCTTGAATGAGATGCTGGAGAGCGATAAAATGCTGGTCTTCGCAACCGACTATCCCCATTGGGATTTTGATTCCCCTGAAGAGTCGATTCCACGTGCTCTACCCGAGGCTTTACGTCGTCAGATATTCTTTGAAAACGCTCAGGAACTCTACGGCTTCTCGCAGGAGGACTGAGTATGCGCTACCGACTCTGTCGTGTGGAGGATATCCCGATCGGTGAAAAACGTACGTATACGGTGAAAAATATTCCCATTGTGGTCTCCCATAGCCAGCAGGACGCTTTCCACGCTATCTACGCTATCTGCCCTCATCAGAAAGCCGATCTGGGTGAAGGGATTCTATCTGGCCTGACCGAGGCGAACCAGCCTGGTAGCTGCTTTCGCTATGTGCGCGAGGGGGAGATTCTTCGCTGCCCATGGCATGGATTTAGCTTCGATATGACTACCGGGGCCTGTCTCACAGCTCCCTACCAACTACGTGTCAAAACTTATCCTGTTATACGGAAGGATAAGGAACTTTTTTTGGATGTTTGAAACGATACCTTTCATAAAAAGGGGTATTCTTAATAATAACAGTAAAGCCTGATTGCTTTGCTGGCGCTGTGCCAGGCTTACGATAGCCTGACTTTATTTCACCAGAAAGGCCCTCTACGATGGACACTCAGGACCGTTCTCAGTCTTTATCTTCAATGTCGGATCATACGTCCTCCGATAGTGCTAACACTACCATCAGTACACTCTCACGACGCTCCTTTTTAGAGAAAAGCGCTATGGCCGGCCTGGGGATCACGGCCTTGGGTCCCCTACTCGCGGCCTGCGGTGGCGATAGCACTGGCAGCAGCAATGGGCCGGTAACAATCCAGTACGCGGCCCTGGCTGATCAGACAGGCGAGCAGGATGCTGAGATTAAGCGCTTTAATCAACTTCATCAAGGGAAGATTAAGGTGGAATATCTTCAGCTTCCACCGGTTGCGACTGATCAGTACAACAAATTTATTACGGCGTTTCGTTCTCAGTCAGCGACCCCTGATGTGGTCCAAATCGATGTCACCTGGCCGACGCAGTTCGCGACTGCTGGCTGGCTGGAGCCTCTCGATAAGTATGCCTCCGCCGACTATCTAAAGCAGTTCTGGCCCAGTGCCGCGACAGTAGGGAAGATTAACGGCAAGCTCTACGGCATTCAGCGCTATATGGATACCGGCCTGCTCTACTACCGCACCGATCTTGTTGATAAATATGGCGGCGGAACTGTGCCTCAAACCCGCGATCAACTTACAGCGCTGGCTCAAAAAATTTTGGCCGCCGAGACCAAAAATGGCGTGAAATATGGTTACCTGATCCCCGGCAAAAAGATTGAGGAAACAATGGATCAATGGATGGAGCTGATCTGGGGCGCGGGCGGCAATATCGGCGCTCCTGGGAAACTGACGGTGAACGGAGCTGAGAGCGTGAGCGCGCTTCAGTATCTTCACGATACAATTTATCAGCAGAAGCTGGCTCCCGAGGGTACCAATACCTATGCACCTAATGATATTTTGAACCTGTTTACGAATGGGCAGGCTCCATTTATGCGCAATTGGACATATGCCTATGCTATCGCGAATAATTCGGCTAAATCGAAGATCGCGGGTAAGGTGGGGATCGCCCCGACGCTGGCAACAACGGGCAATACTGGCCATGGCTGCACCGGCGGCTGGGTACTGGGCATTAACGCTAATTCACAATACAAGGATGCGGCCTGGAAGTTTATCGACTTTATGCTCAGTAAGGAGACTCAAACCTCGCTCGCCCAGAATGCCGGGTTGATCTCTAGCCGTCCAGATGTGGTAAATGATCCTACTCTCCAAGCGAAAAAGCCACAATTCAAGCAACTAGCGACAATCCTTGCCGCCAGTACGAACCGTCCCCAACTGAAAAACTATAATCAGTTCACGACTCCCTTACAGACCGCGATCAATAGGGTCCTGAGTAATCAACAGTCGCCTTCGGATGCCCTGACGACGGTTCAGGGTCAGATTGGCTCAATTCAGTAAAACCATCCCCTTCCTTTTCCGGCATTCAATACGAGTGCCGGAAATCTTATCCAATAATGGAGAATATTATGGCTCAATCTCCCGCCAGGAAACATTCTTTAGTCCGCAACGAAGAACATCTCGCCTGGCTGATGCTGACTCCGGTTGTCATCGCTCTTCTAGTGATGGGCGTCTATCCTACGGTGACAACACTCTGGCTCTCTTTTCAGCAGGGAGGCTCTTTTGGACAGGAGACGACGCTGGGTGGCCTGACGGGCTATCTTCGTTTATTCCGTGACGCTCAGTTCTGGGCTGCATTTCGTTTCTCGATCCTCTTTACCATCATCACAGTCGCCGGGCAAATGATTTTTGGGACGGCGCTGGCGCTTTTCGCGAACCTGAAATTTCCAGGTCGTTGGCTGGTGCGCGCGGCGATCCTCTTCCCGTGGGCAATCCCAACTTCAACCAATTCGGTGATCTGGGCCTATATGTTCCATGATCAATATGGCTTGATGAATAGCCTGTTGATCCATCTCGGCCTGCTGAATCCCGCGCATCCGATTAACTGGCTGGGTACCACCAATACCGCGACGATCCTGATCTATGTTATCGCGATCTGGAAGGCGAATTCGCTGGTCGCGCTCCTGGTTCTGGCGGGCCTTCAGGCGATCCCAGAGGAGATATATGAGGCGGCCCAGGTCGATGGAGCCTCAAGCTGGCAGGCCGTTCTGCGGATCACGCTACCGTTGATCAAGGGAACGCTGGCCGTAACCTTGATTCTCCGCACGATTGAGTCGCTTCAAGCCTTCGATATCATTAGCGCGTTCACCAATGGCGGCCCCGGAAACGCTACACAGAATCTGGGGCTCTATATCACAACACAGATTCAGCAGTATGGGGATTTCCCCTACGGCTCTAATATCGCGACGGTGTTGATGCTGATCTCGTTTGCCTGTATTATTCTCTATCTGCGGGTGCTTTACCGACCCGGCGTTCGCTAAAAAAGGATAAGTATCGCTCTATGTCACAGGTTTTAGAACAAGAGAACGAACTAATCAAGGCAAGGACGACGGAACAGCGACCACCCACCCGTTATAAAATCGGCGCTCGTTCACTGATCTATCTTGTCTCCGCCCTTATTTTGATCATCCAGTTTTTTCCGTTGCTCTGGGCGCTCCTGACCTCATTAATGACCTCTCAAGAAACTACTTCGGTCCCGGCTCAGCTTCTTCCGGCCCGGCCAACAATTAGTAGCTATACTCAGGCCCTCCAGGGGGACATTGGTCACTATTATGTCAATAGTGTGATTGTGGCGATTGTCTCTACGCTGATTACAATGGTGCTGGCGACGCTGGCAGCCTACGCTTTTGCGAGATTGCGTTTCCGCTTTAAGACCCCGTTGCTCCTGTTTGTGCTGTTCTTCTCGCTTTTTCCACCACTGGTTCAGGTGATCCCGGTCTACCAGATATTGCAGAAAGCTCACCTGCTCAACACGCTCGGCGGATTAATTCTGCCTTATTCGATCTTTGGCCTGCCCCTGGCGGTGCTGATCTTGATGGCTTTTTTTCAGGATGTACCGATTGAACTGGAGGAGGCCGCGATTGTCGATGGGCTCTCGCGCTTTGGTACCTTTCTCCAGATTGTGCTGCCGGTCTCGATCGGGGGGCTCTTTACCACCGCGATCATCGTGTTTGTTGGCGACTGGAATGAGTATCTATTCGCTCTGAACTACACCAGTTCCAACACCTTTACCCTGCCGGTTGGGATTGTGAACATCAGCCAGACTGAATTTACGACTAACTTCGGTATCCTCTCCGCCGCGACTATCCTCTCGGTGGTCCCGCTGATCGCGCTCATTCTGCTGCTGGAACGCCGGATCGTCTCCGGTCTGACGGCTGGAGCCCTCAAAGGCTAAAGTTGTGGGGGGGGGCCGGGGGGGGGGGGGGGCCCGCGGGGGTTGGAGGAGGCAGAGGCGGGCGCCCAGCGCGGCCCCCCGCCCCACCTCGTTATATCTCTAACACCTTGCCTGCCGTGTAAAACAATCCCGACACTCTGGAGGTCGGGCCTCTTTTTGTACAAAAAATCAATAGCACGTCTATAAAAAGTGATTACTATCTACAGTATTCTTGACATTTTCTCTTTTTATACGTTATGATTTCTCACGAACGATCCGCTGGCTTCGACTACCCTGGTATCTAGAGATGATATTGCGTCCTTTGACGCAACTAACGCCTATAATGTAGGAGAATATGCTAGCGATCAATCCAGCCGCCGCTGAACGCTTGCACGGAATCGTTTTTGAGGCTCGTCGCAGCATCCTCGGCGAACCAAAAGGTGATGAAAAAGCGCCTCTTGATAAGAAGAATACAGCTTATACGTGACGTTTTTGCGATCCTGGCTTCTTCCTTTTTTGAGAGGTGTATTTGATTCTATAAAATATGTCTCATTTTATAAAGGAGTGTTATGGCAACTATTTCTCAAGAGGGCATGAGCCCCTCCACAACCAGTCCATCACGCCGCGATCTGTGGGCGCTCTGGCTGGGAATTGGTTTTAGTGTGGCCTTTACAGCAGTGATCTGGTTCACGGGTTTTTTCCTGAGCGGCTTCCCTCATCTGCCGAAGCCAGCAGGCGATGGCTCCTGGTACTACTGGAAGCTGGCCGATCCAACGCTTGTAACTCGGGCGAGCGCCTGGGGTCTGTACGCGGCTCATCAGATCTCAATTTGGAGCCTGCTTCTATACGCTCAGACTCACCGAGAGAAGTATACAACGAACCTGTATACAATTAATCTGGTAACATTGGGCGTCAATGCGATTTTTATTTTGCTTCACCTGCTTCAAACGCAGATCTGGTATGATGGTCTGGCTCAGGATGTGTCTATTTTTAGCTCCCAGGGCTCGGTGATTGTATTACTGATCTGGGTTCTGCTCATGGAGAACAATCGACGTGGTCTGTTCTTTGGTAGGCGTTTGCCAATCTCACAGCGAATTGTGCGTTTCGCCCGCAAATACCACGGCTATTTTTTTGCCTGGGCGGCGATCTATACCTTCTGGTATCACCCGATGGAGAATACACCGGGCCATCTGATTGGCTTCTTTTACATGTTTATGATCCTGCTCCAGGGCAGCCTGTTCTTTACTCGCATCCACGTGAACAAGTATTGGACCTTCGCGATCGAGGTGCTGGTGCTGGCTCATGGGACGCTGGTGGCAATCCAGAACGCGAATAATCTCTGGCCGATGTTCTTTTTTGGCTTTGGTGGAATCTTTATTATCACTCAGATGTACGGGCTTGGCTTGAAAGCCTGGATGCGTTGGGGCCTGATCGCGGCTTATGTGATCGGGGTGATCGCGATCTATAGTCAGCGTGGGCCGGCTCGCCTCTGGGAGGTAACAGCAATCTCGATTGTCGACTATCTTGGGGTGATCGTTCTGGCGCTGCTTTTGGGAGTCGGCCTTCAGATCTACTCCTGGCTACGTCCTCAAGGTGCTCACGAGATCACCCTACCATAAAGATAACGCGCGCTCTAAACTAAAAAGCTGGGCTGTACGTGAACATACTAGACGGTGCTGTTCTCACTTTTTTGTCATAGTTAAACCTGCTTCATTCATTAATAAGCGATTTGCTTGACAGGAAAGTGATTTCCATCTATGCTCTGGAAGATTTAAAGACGAAACAGGCTGTCGGTCTGTAAGGAGGCACGTATTTATGCAAATATCTTTAACTGAGCTGCTCGTCTGGTTGCTCATCTCATTGATTGTTGGAGCGCTCGCGGAACTTATCGCTCGTAGAAGCCTTGCCGATGGCTTTCTAGGTGCGGTGATCTTTGGATTTATCGCAATCTTCCTGGTAAATAACCTTTTACATTTTCACATCGATGGCGAACCATATCTGTTTGGAGTCCCACTGATAAGCTCAATTATCGCGGCCACGATTCTGGTAGCGATCTGGAGCGCCTTTGGTTACAGGCGGTTCTCTCGCTTTCGAGGTCGCCGCCGTGGCCGTGAGTATGAATCGGAGCGACCTCGCCGTCGCTACCGTCGCCGCCGCGAGTACCGCGATTAACACTCAAAGCTCTGAGCTTAACAGCCGGAGCTTTTTTGTTTCCCCTTGATCTTCTCCCTCCCTTTTCTATGGTGTATAATGAATGAAATTCATTCAAAAGGGCGACACAAGAATATGACTACCATAAAAAAGCTCAGAGACTCATCAACAAAACGTCAGGCGATTCTTGAGGCCGCTCAATCATTGCTCTCTCGCAAAAACTATGAGGAACTGACAATCGCGGATATCGCGGCCCAGGCCGGGATCGCTGTCGGGACGATCTACCTCTACTTTCGGAATAAACGCGATATCTATACCAGCGCTTCTCTTAGTATGGATGCGCTGATCGTTGAGGTTTGTGGCGATCCTCGATTTCTGGCTATGCCCATACGGGAGGGTATCCCCGAGCTGGTAACCTCCCTCTTTAAAGTAAGTCGTGAGCATATGCATTTGATGGCACTCTTCCAGATGGATCTTCAATCTGGTGAGGAGGCGAGGCAACATCAGCACTCAGATCAGCAGATCATTGAGGCACTGGACCTGCTTCTTCGACGGGCGATTGAGCGCGGCGAGCTTGCCCCATTTCCTACCGAGATCTATGCCTCTATGCTCAATCATATAGGCGGTGCCTTACTGCATCAGTGCTTCGCGGTCGAAAATGGTGCTCGTGAGGAGCTCTACTGCAATTCTTTAATAGACCTCCTTCAGCACCTGTTCTTTGGTCCTTCCCTGGCACAAAGAACAGAAAATTGACAGTTTTTGCAACCTTTTTCCAAAAGGCCCGTAGTGATATTTAGCAATGAATGAAGTTCATTCATTGCTAAAAAGGAGAATATAATGAGTATTTCCGATCCCATTGAGAAGATACGTCCTTATGAAGAGATTCCCCGGATCACTATGCCCCTCGATTATCAATACCATCTAGGGGCATTAATCTCTGAAGCGTATGAGAAATATGGCCCGATTTTTCGCGCAAACTATTTCGATCATATGGATATTGTCTATATGGTGGGTCCTCAGGCGAATAAGCTGGTCATGGTAGATCAGCGTCAGAAGTTCTCAAATTTTATTGGTTGGGGTCGGATCTTCGGCGTTGTGCAGATGTTTGGGCGCGGCCTGTTGAGTATGGATGGAGCGGAGCACGATCAGCAGCGTAAGCTCATGAACCCGGCCTTTAGCGTTAGCTACATGAAAAACTACCTGCCTCTGATGCATCGGATTGTGCATGAGCAGGTAGACTCCTGGGTTGCAAGAGGTGAGGTGGATATATATCAGGAGACGCGTAAGCTGACGTTTCAGATTGCGGCTGAGGCCCTGACCGGGCTAAAGACCGGCGCTGAAGTAGATCGTTTCCGCGAACTTTATATGGGGCTTTTGGATACGCCAGGAGCGACTCTCACGGAGGATCAGTTCTTTGCTCATCTACGTAAGCTTAATGGCGAACTTGCGGATCTGCTGAGACCAAAAATTGAGGAGAGGCGCAAACACCCGACCGATGATATCTTCGGTTTGCTGGTCCAGGCGCGCGATGCCGAAGGCAATTATATGAGTGAGGAGCAACTCCTCGCCCATATCAACATCCTGCTGGTGGCTGGTCACGAAACGTCAACGAGCCTGAGCTCCTGGCTACTCTACCTGCTCGCGCAACACCCGGACTACACCCAACGCATTTTGGAGGAGCAGAAAACCCTGTTGGGCGACAAAGTTGATCCAGACCTGGAAGAGATTAAACGGATGAAGGTGCTGGACAACGCTCTGAGCGAGGCCGAGCGAATGTATGCTCCGGTCGCCAATGGGCCGCGCGGCGTCACTGAAGATTTCGATTTCAATGGATACCATGTGCCCGCTGGATCTTTCCTGTTCTATTCAATTATCGGCTCGCATATGCTGCCCTCGATCTTTAAGAATCCAACTGAGTTTGATCCTGATCGCTTCGCGGCCCCACGCGAGGAGCATAAAAAGCACCCTTATGCTCTGGTTGGCTTTGGAGGCGGTCCGCGCATCTGTATCGGCATCAACTTCGCGCAGGTTGAGATCAAGGCCCTGGTCTCGCACATTTTGCGCAATTACACGATAGAGCTGGTACCTGGCCAGAAGATCGCCCAGTTTTATGGCGTCACAGGCGAGCCAGCCAACGGTATCCGTTTGAGATTTGCCGCCCGGCACTAATCCAGGCGTGAAAAGCAAAGACCGATCTGTTATAGGAATAGTCTTATCGGTCTTTGCTTTTTGCTATTACTTACCTTTTCACATACACAACGTATAGCATATTACTACTAGATTGTTGAATAGGCAACGCGTTATGGCAAGATCATCCATTATAATAGTATGTAGAAATACATGAATAATTTTGATTATGTATATTTTACTTTTCTTGTAAGAGGTTCTTGCCCAGATGAGACAAATTTTTTCGAGTCACAAACGTATAGTGTTTTCTACACTATTGGTCGTACTTGCGCTTGCTATCGCCTTAATAAGTGTTATCACCTATTCCAGGCAATCGGCGCAGGCCGCCGGCCCTTCTGAGGCGGCTTTCCAACAGGCTTCTCAGGAGTTTAATATACCCGAAGATCTACTAAAAGGTGTCTGTCAGGTAGAATCACATATGTCTACTAATAAGGGACAACCCCTGGATGGCGATACGTATGGGTGCGGCCTGGTGAAACAACGCCCTACAACTCTCAATGACACAGCAAAAGAATATGGTGGCCCAATTCAAAAGGATATAAAAAAACAAGCGAATGTTTCCAGGATAAGTCAAAAATATACACATAGCAATACTCTGGATCAGGCAGCTCAGAAACTTGGAGTGGCACCGGAAACCCTTCAGACTGATCTGACTGTGAATGTTCGTGGCGTCGCCTATATCCTGAGTGATGACGCCCAGAAAATCTCTGCAAATCATCAGTTACCTACGAAACTTGAGGGCTGGCGACCGGCTCTGGAAGTTTTTAGCAATTCAAGTTCTCGCTTTGCCGCACACCTCTATGCAAGCCAGGTCTATAAACAGATAAAGGCTGGCTTTGAGACGAAAACAGATAAAGGGGATATGGTTTCGGTTAAGTCACAGAACGTTTCATCCGATGCAACAACGATCGCTTCAAAGGATGATCCTGCTCCGGTCGCGAGTCTACCGGAAGGGTGTACAAAAGACGGGAATACTGAATATCCAGGTGCAGTTAATTGTATTCTAGATCCGGCCAAACATGATTGCGATCTGGTTCCTGGTGACACTGCTCCTTGTAGCTACTTCCCATTCAGCCACTACTCACCAACGTATCGACAGGGCGATGGGGTCATCACTCACGTGGTGGTTCACGATATCGAGGGTAGCGCGGCCTCGGCTATCAGTACGTTTGAGCAACCTGACGCTAGTGATACTTCTCACTATATTGTTGATAAAGACGGTACAGTCTATCAGATGTTGCATGAGCGAGATGTGGCTTTCCACGCCGGTAATCTCTGGTACAACCAGCATTCGATCGGTATTGAGCATGATGGTATTGATACCGGATACGCTTATTATAATTCGGCTGAATATCAAGCATCCGCAAAGCTGACGGCGTACCTGGCTAAAAAATATAATATTCCTGTGGAACACGATCACATTGTCTCGCATGGGACGATCCCTGGACCCAATCTCGCGAATACTCCAAATCATGTCGATCCCGGTCCATACTGGCTGTGGAGCGCTTACTTGAAACTTGTTCAGCAAGAGCTGGGTAAGGAGTCGTACGATACTCCAGCAGGCAATTCACATGTGATTGCTCTCCGACCAGAGAGCGCTCTGCGGCCCGCGGGTCCAGATGGCACGGAGACTGCTGATGGTAACTTTAACTTCTTCTACCTCTATAATGGACCAGATACAAAGTCCGGCCAGATTGCCAGTATGGCGAGTCCAACAGATCCGGCATTCGATGAGACCAATAATGTGGAACCTGAAATGAGCTACTATTATACAGAAAAGGTAGAAGATCCATCGGGGACCGGTAATACACTCTACAAAATCTGGTATGGCGCGTCTGATCCAAATGGTCAACCGCTTAATTTCACTCATGCGAAAGAGGCCTGGTTGGCGGTGCCCGCTAACGCAGTTGTTGCTGGAGGAGTACAAAGTGTTACTCTGAAAAGCACCGATGGCAATCCTGTTCAGATCTCTGGCACCCCTAAAACCAATACGGCGACTGCGGATTATCATGTGGGCGATGCGCCTGATGGAGCTGTCTTTGCTTCCGCCTACAAGGTTACCGAAGATGGAACAACTAATGTCTGGTATGAAATTAATCTTAATCATACTTAGGCCTGGGTGCCCGCCAGTAGCGTTGTAGAGCAGAAACCTTCAAACTAAGACGGAGAATGGGATAAACCATTTCTTATCCCATTCTTTATATATTCGAGAAATACTTCTTTATATTCCATACAGAAGACACAATGAAGTCCGAATGAAGTTGTAATACGTACACTTCTTTCATAAAGCACTACTGCTCTCACGCTGTACAACATGATCGTGATGGTGGGGGAGCAGTATGAGCAGAAAAGGCATCATTTCCTGCCTGCTTTGTTGTTTCTTTGCTGGAGAAGGAGGATTTCCATGCCCCGACGTTTGAGGCTTATTGGTTGTCTTTGTCTTTTATTTGTGAGCTTCTTAGCATCACCATCCCTATTGACTCATGCCGCAATCGCTCATACCATCCAGAAACCAGCACTGACTGACTTCCCCACCGTTGACCCCGATTATATTTACAACCAGCTTGCTTATACGTCTTCTTCATTCCCCAAACGTGAGGCAGGATATGATAAAAATTTACCGGTAAGCCAGAATGGTCATGATGAGTTCGCGGCATACTGGGCACAAGAGATTTCTAAAAATCTCCAGGGTTTCAATCCTCAGACACGCAACGATAAGTTCACTATCTCGGGGTGGAGTTCAAGTCGCCCGGCGGTGGTTCCGGCCTTTAACGTTGAGGTAAGCGTTAAAGGCTCAACGGCACCTCAAGAGATTGTGGTAATCGGTTGCCACTATGATGGCATGTACAATTCTACAGAGTCCGCTTTTGATGATGCCAGCGGCTGCGCGATTGAGCTGGGGGTCGCGAAGGCACTGGGGGCGTATTGGACCAGCCATCATAAGGCACCAAGCCGAACGATCCGCTTTGTTGCCTTTGATGCGGAAGAGCAGGGTATCTATGGGTCTGAGCACTACGTCAATACAACGATTAAAAGTGAATTGAATAATGTTGTGGCGATGGTCAACGAGGAGCAGAATGGCATCGGCTATCCTATCCGTTACCAGGCCAACACAAAGTATCCCATTCTCCCTTTCTTTAATTATATGACGCCTGTCAGTAAAGGAAAGAACAGCACCCAGACGGCGCGGATCAATAAGTTTCGCAGTTTGCTTGGTCAGTCATATACACCTGTGTTCGCGCAGATGCAGGCTCTAGGATATACTTCAGCGACCGACACAAATAGCAGCGGTCAGACAGTCACCCGTTCAATCTTTGGGTCAAATGATCTTAAGTATATTCAAGCCGGCGACGATACACTTGGTAGTAGCGATCAGGTTCCCTTTACTAATCAAGGGATTGCCTGCTCAACCCTGGCGACCAACCACGATTATTATGACAACAAGCAGCCATGGTCGTATCCCTATGATCAGCCACAGGACAAGCTTTCACTTATGAACAGCACGGCCAGCGGTCAGACCACCAAGGCTCCAACTCTGGTAGCCGCGCTGGCCCTTCCAGGTATGATTACAACATGGGTATTGAATCAGCCTGACTATCTCGGATAGTAGCGAGCAACGGTTCTACTCTTAGACAAATAAGATGGGCTCAGGATACGTATATCCTGGGCCCATCTTAGCGAAGCTACTCCTTCAAGAGATATAATGGGTACGATCTCATAATCTTTTTTAAATGATGAGCAGAGGATTATGAAATTTTTTGCACATAGATCTATAGAAGGAGTACACAATGGAGATTGCAGGCAAAGTTGCGATCGTCACCGGTGCATCCAGCGGGATTGGTCTGGCGACAGCCCGGCTATTCGCTCAAAAAGGGGCGAAGGTGGCTCTGGCAGCTCGCTCTGCCGATGCGTTACAGCAGTTGGCAAAGGAGTTGCCTGATTCGGTGGTTGTTCCCACCGATATGGGCGATGATAAGGCCGTTCTAGCGCTGATAGAGCGGGTTCAGCAGCACTATGGCCGGATCGACATTCTGATCAACAATGCTGGGCGGGGCATGCACGTCCCGATCGAAAAGGCCGATCTCCAACAATATCGAGATATTTTGAATCTCAATGTAGTGAGTGTGATCGCCGCGATGCAGGCGGTTATTCCAATTATGCGAGCTCAGGGCGGGGGAGCGATTATCAATATCAGTTCTGGTACCTCAAAAATGGTATTGCCGAGTGTCGGCCCCTATGCTTCAACCAAGTACGCTCTTAATGCGATCTCTCTTACGGCAAGAAAAGAACTTGAGCCCGATCATATTCTGGTCAGTGTTGTACATCCAGGCATGACAAAAACGAATTTTTCACAAAACGCGATCAGAGACGACCAATTCTCAGGGGAACGTCCACAAATGATGGAGGCTGAGACGGCGGAACAGGTTGCGGAGAAGGTTCTTGAGGCGGTCCAAACGGGAGAGGCTGAGATTTACTCTGATGCTCTAAAGGCCCGCTTAAACAGTTAAGGAGGCGATCTCGCGGCCCTGTTGGAAAAAAGAAGGGAACGGTGTTCTCCCACGTTGCTATCGCCGGTAGATCGGGTCCACACGTGACCCGATCTACCCCATCGATCCCCTTCCCTGCATCAAAACCTCTTTCCCATGAAGTCTTGGGAACACACGAGGGAGGGACCCTCAAGTACAAATCGGCGGATAAACCGCCGCGCTACGGAGTCCCAACCCTTTCGTCTTCGGGGCCACATGGGGAATTTCCTAACAGAGCCTCAAGCTGCTGCCCTACTATATGGTTTCTTTTATCGGTTCTCCTGACGAAGTTGTTCACGAACCTGGACCAGGATCTTCCCCAGCATGTTTTTACCACTCCCGTCTTTGCCAATCCCCCAATAGTCGTCTCCAGGAGCGTTCTCTACGATCTCTTCATCGCCGGTTCCCAGGAGCAGTTCTCGTAGCTGTGGATACGTACTGTGGATACGTACGAAATTTACAAAGCACTGCCTTAAACATTAGGTCGTCTTTTACTCGCTCCCAATCCAGACGCAATGGAACCGATCGACTTCGGCCCAGATCTGCCGCGATTTTGGGAGAGGTTGCCAAACGGATCTTCTCTATATACTCAGGATCACTGAACTTTTGGGCCTGAAAATAATGCTCGGTGGTCAGCCACCACTCCCCATCCAGATCCACTCCATACTTTGCGAAATTAGAGAATGCTCCATACGGCTGATCTCGATTAGAATAAAAATAGATTGTCATGCTCTACCTCCTTGTTTGTACATGCTTATTCTTTACAAACAGTTAATTTATGGTAAGGAGGCTGAAAGTAAGCAGCAACACATGCTCATTGTTTTTTTCATAGGAATTGGGTACACTTGAAACAAGTTCATGTTCTATGAACTCAGTGTCTGTACTATTAGTAATGTTAACGAGAAGAGACGACACCTGTGATACCACTAACTATTCTTCCGTTGTTTCTCATTACATCCTGGGCTCTAAATATTGCACCCGGACCTGATATGCTCTATGTGATTACTCGTAGTGCCGGACAAGGAAGAAATGCTGGTCTCGTCTCAGCCCTGGGCATTGCCGTTGGCAGTCTTATCCAGACAGGGATCGTGTCGCTTGGGTTAGCAAGCATTCTAACTACTGTTCCTCTGGCCTATGATCTCGTTAAATTTCTGGGAGCAGGCTATCTAATTTATCTTGGCATTCGTACACTCTTAAGTCGTCAGAATTCCTTGACTACACCTCAGCTTAAAAATTCGAGCCTCTGGCGTGTCTTCACTCAAGGAATTGTAACTAATGTGCTTAACCCCAAGGTCGCACTGTTTTTTCTGGCTTTCCTGCCTCAATTCACCAGCCCGGTTTATGGCTCTGTGCCGCTTCAGATCATCACATTAGGTATCATTTTCGATATCTCAGGAACCATTGTGAATATCATAGTGGCTTTGTTGTCCAGCCTGCTTGGGAACTGGTTAAAGAACCACAGGGGAACATCAAAATTTTTGAACTGGTTGACTGGTGGCATTTTTATTGGACTGGGCGTACGTTTAGCCTTTTTGCAACGACAGTAAAAGAATAGTAAAGGATCTTCTCATGTTCCGCTTTAGCGATTTTGTTCAGATGTCTTCTCTTGGCCGCAGGGGCGATAACGCCAGGCCTGCTGCGGCTAAAAAGGCTCGCTAGCACGTCGGCGGCTCTCCTAATGAGCTGAGGACGCGTGCTGTTTCCTCTTTTTCCGCAATCCCTGCGGCGTCTATCGCCTGGGCTTCCCCTCTGTGCCCACGGCGTTTTTTGCTGCTCTCCGTTACTGCATAGATAAGAAGCCCACATTCGATCCCTCTTTTTCCTTATGCTTGGTAACAGGAGTAAAATTATTATGTCTACACCGTCTGATGATCTCGTTCAACCCAGGGAGATCGCGATCTCCAAACGGCTGCCGCTCTGGCACAACCGCGACTATCTTTTGCTGGTCTCTGGTCAGGGGGTCTCAACGATCGGCTCTCAGATCTCGCTGGTGGCCTTCCCACTTTTGATTTTCACACTGACCCATTCCCCAGCTCAGACGGGTCTGATATCGGCCCTACGTTCGTTTCCTTACGCACTGCTAACGCTGCCAGCCGGGGTGCTGGTGGATCGCTGGGATCGCAAAAAGTTGATGATTTTGTGCGATCTTGGCCGCGCTCTGGCGCTGGGTAGTATCCCGCTGGCCCTGATGCTGGGAGGGATAACCTATCTCCAACTGTATATTGTTTCCCTGGTGGAGGGTTCTTTGTACGTGTTCTTTAACCTCGCGGAGATGGCTAGCTATCCTCACGTGGTTGCTTCCGAACAGCTCTCAACCGCGACCGGGCAGAACCAGACCCTGACCTCGCTGGCGGAAACGATCGGCCCGGCCCTGGGTCCGATCCTTTATGGTTTTGGAGGCGCGATCCCATTTCTCACAGATGCGATCTCAAAAGCGGTCTCGATGCTCTCACTCCTGTGGATCAAAGCAACGTTTCAGGAAGCGCGAATTGAGGCTGTACAGCAAGAAAAGCACCTCTGGCGCGAAATGAAGGAAGGAATCGTCTGGCTCTGGAAGGATCGGATGCTACGTTTTCTGGCGATCCTGACCTTCGGACTACTAACACCGTGCATGGGTTATGTGCTGCTGATTATTGTGCTGGCTCAGGGTCTCCATACCTCTGATGTCGCGCTTGGCCTGATCTTCGCTGGTGGCGGAGTTGGGAGTGTGCTGGGCGCGCTCGTAACCAATTTTCTACGCAAGCGCTTTGGTTTTGAGAAAGTCATGCTGGCTACGATCTGGCTCTGGGCTCTGGGCTGGCTGCTTTATCCCTTCGCACCTAATACAATAATCTTAGGAATTATCAATGTAGTAGGCATGACCGTTGTTCCTGTTTATATGATTCTTCAGAATAGTTACCGACTGGCGAATATTCCAGACCAGCTTCAGGGACGCGTCAATAGCGTCTATCGCTTGATCGCGCTTTCAGGCCAGCCACTGGGAATCGCGATTACGGGTCTCTTGCTCCAATTAACGAATCCAGTAATTACTGTTGTAATTTTGTTTATTCCTCAGGGGCTGCTGG
>CAXTTV010000075.1:0-20618 GCA_964247295.1 uncultured Ktedonobacteraceae bacterium
CTCTGTACCCATATCCATATCCAGCATTGTGGTGTAGAGCGAGATGCCCGCCTCATTCACAGGCTTGCTTGTTTTGGCATCGGTCAAAATAGCCGTAAAGACGTTCGTGCCAAAACGATTGGGACTGATGCTCAAGGCAATCTGATATTTCCCATCTCTGGTTTTCAATGTCTGGCTGAATGGTTTCGTTTCTGGCTGTTGTTGGGTCTTTGGTTGCGCGACAGCAGTTGGTGTTAGTGTGCCAGCAAAGACATTCATGAGACCGACACAGAGCAGAACCGCTATACCCAGTAGCGGCTCCCAGCGGAGCGTCGTCGTCAGCCGATCTGTCTTCAAACCAAGTCGTTTTTGACGCAGAGATACCTGTTGCTTGATCCTTTTGCTTCCCAGCTTGATATTCTCGTCCTCGGATAGGTTCTCTGAACGTTCCTGGGCGTACTGATATTTTTTGAACTCTTTTTTTAGAGCGGGCCGCAATCTGAAAACGTGATACGCGCTAGTGGCGATCATTCCCGCCACCAGAACATTTTTAATGAACAGGGATCGGCCATAAGCGGTAGTAAAAAACTGATCCAGCGAAGTCATATGGAAGCTGGCATTGAACGGCCCGGTGATTGCCAGCACGATCACGCTCCCCAGCGCCCAGGGACTGTAGTATGGAAGGATTGTCAGTAGCGAATTCGCTTGATCGCTGCGGTTCTCTGCTCGGAGGGAGGGTAGATAGGTGCTGGCGATATAGAGCATCCCGCCGATCCAGACGGCGGCTGCCAGCAGATGCAGCCAGTCAATCAGGACCGCGAAGATAAAGGTGCTGCCCGTCACGGCGGAGGCATGTCCCGAAAGCGTAATCGCGATCAGCAGGGCCAGACTTACCATCAGATTGAGCCATGGCAGCGTTGCCTGTTCTCCTTTTGAGATCTGGCGATCCCGCTGCTGCCGGGTGAACATATAGAGCCCGATTGAAATCGCCACCGCCAGAACAATGACGCGCATCAACCAGTAGGTACCAAAGCGACCATTGCTCAGGCTACCCTGAAGTAGCGCCGGGGTGATGCTTCCCCACTGTCCACCAGTGACATTTAAAGCCTGTCCAACCAACACACCGATATTAGCGATCAATAATAGCAGCAGGAGGGGGAGGGACCAGCGTAGATCAAAGAAGCGCTGAATTTTTCGAGCTTGTGGCTGAAGCTCCTCATGATCATCGCTGGCTGGCAGCAACACAAACATCAGCCAGAGCTGAGCCCCGGCCCAAAAGACCGCGCCGATCTCCACAAGCGAGATCATTATCAGATTGAACAGGGTAGGTCCGTCGAACCTGCCGGTATAGAGCCCGCTCTGATTTGATCCACCGAGAACTTCGGAGCCTGGAAGTTGTGTCCCATTCGCTGTGGGAATGCTGCCATCGGGATTAGAGACGGTAAACAGAAAAGAACCACTTAAAACGTGCCCATCATCTGTGGAGGCCGATCTCCAAACAACGATATAGACGCCAGGGTTCAGGTTATTTTTGAGCGTCAGGTCCATCTCTTTAGTATCACCGGAGGCTACATGCACATCATTGTTATCGACCCGTTGTCGTGTGGCGGTGACGACTGTAGCAGTGCTGAGAGCAGGGTTGAGATCCTCGCTGAACCACATCTGAACCTGTTGGGGCGCGCTACTCAGGACAGCATCCTGAGCGGGATTGGAGCGCAGCAGGATCGCGTGCGCTTCACTGGCTGGGGGAAAGAGTAACAAGCATATGGCCGCAACAAGTAATGCAAATAGCAGCCTTCTCAGCCGATCATCTATAATTTTTGGAAGCGCCATCGATCGATCCTATTCAAATATTTTCTTTGTATAACCTTCTTTGAATACAATACGAGCCTATCCTGACCCTGTCAAGAGTGGATCGCCCCTCGACGCTCTCTCCCTTGATCGCTTATAATAAGTTTAATGACGGATATTGAGGACAATCTTCCTGCTTTAGAGAAAATACTTGGTGTGAGCTTTCACGATCGTTCATTGCTTGTGCGCGCGGTCACACATCATTCGTGTTGTTCTGAGACCGCAGTGCGAGACTCCTATGATACATTGGAGTTTCTGGGCGACGCGATTATTGGGGCTCACGTGGTAGAGTATATCTATCGTAACCTGCCCGGTGCTTCTGAGGGCGAGATGACGGCCCTGAAATCTGAGGTGGTGAGTCGTCGTGTGTTGGCACGAGTAGGTCAGCAATTGGATCTGTTTCCGTTTATTCGTGTGGATGTTGCGAATCTGCGGACTTTTAATGAACGTTCAAAAGATTCTTTATGCGCGGATGTGGTGGAAGCGCTGGTGGGTGCGATCCATATCGACCAGGGGAGTGAAGCGGCCCGCGCATTTGTGAGCCGCACAATTCTACCTGAGATTGAGCGCCTGGGACCGTCGGCAGCCGATAGCAATCCTAAGGGGCAGCTTCAGCGGATCATTCTCCGGCGATCGGGGCAGCTCCCACGGTATCGTGTCCTTCAGCAAAAGGGTCGCCAGAACGATCGCATCTTTACCGTAGGTGTGTATGAATATGAGGATCTGCTGGGCGTTGGGACCGCTTCCAGTATTAAAGAGGCTGGTCGTCTGGCCGCCCGAGAGGCCCTGATACTGTTGCAAAATTCTCAATCTGACTCCTGACTCTCTTTCAAGCACTGATGTCTTGCGCCGCTCTACTATGAAATCGCTAGAAGATAGGATGCCATGTCAGAACCCGCAACTCCCTTTGGATGGTATGAAACCAGTATGCTGCCATTAGAACGGAAGCGTCGCGGCCATTTCTCGACTCCATCCCCCCTGATTGAGCTGATGCTAGATGCCTGTGGCTATACCACCGATCGCGATCTTTCGCGCATTCGAGTGCTGGACCCGGCCTGTGGCAGCGGCAACTTTTTGGCCGCGACCTTGAAGCGTCTGCTTGCATGGAGTGAGGTACAGGAAGTAAGTGAGCGCCGGCTGCGTTCTATCGTGCGTCGTAACCTCTGGGGCTTCGATCCTGATCCAATCTCGTGTTTTCTCACTGAAATGCATCTGCTCTCCGGGTGGAAGGAGAGCCATGGAGAGCGCTTCTCTCCCATATTGCCTTTCCATCTGCATCAGGCGGACTCCTTAACGCTATCCTGGGAGCCTCGTGTAGATCTCTTTCTGGCGAACCCTCCGTATCTGGCCTCGAAGAACAGCGATTTGAGTGGGTACCGTTCTGCCCTGCAACGGGGACAGGCGGACAGCTATCTGCTATTCCTCGACCTGGCATTGCAGGCAGTAAGGCCCAACGGCTGGCTGGGTCTGGTCTTGCCTGATCCCTTGCTTGCCCGCGCCAATGCCGCTCCCGAGAGATCACGTTTGTTACGTGAGACCACCATCCACCAGCTCTGGCACCTTTCCCACGTGTTTTCTGCCCAGGTTGGAGCGGTCGTGCTGATTGCTCAGAAAAAGGCTCCTTCTCGTGTGCATCAGGTGAATTGGGTGCATACTTCCTGGCCCTCAATGGCGCGGAAGCGGCGCACCGACCAGAGTATTCCATTTCAGCAGGTGGATCAGCGTTTATTAAAGCAGCAGCCTGGTAGTGAACTACGGTATCTTTTGCATTCGCAGTCTGGTACACAGGCGGAACGACTGCGACGAGCCCTGGAAAGGCCGAAGGTTCGACCAGCTCTGGTTCCATTGAGCCAGTATCTTTGGGTGCATCGTGGGGAAGAGTTGGGGAGGACCAATGCGTTAGTATCTCAGGTGTCGACAGAGCCAGAGCATAAGTATCCAGTGCTGCGTGGTGGAATTGATCTACGGCCTTATGTCGCGGCCCCAGGCTCCTGGAGGCTCCCAGAACAAGCCATCAGCAAACCATTGGATCGCTATCTGCGACCCAAACTCCTGGTCGTGAAAAGCAGCGCCCAGTTGCGGGCCGCGCTCGATCTGGATGGACAGATCGCTTTACAGACCCTCTATCTGCTCACTCTTGCTCGGGAAGATCTAGAGCCAGATTTCCTTTATTTTTTTCTGGCGCTGCTAAACTCACAAATTCTGCGTGATTACACCTACATCATGCATACTGCCTATAAAATGGTGCAGCCTCAGATAGAGCAACATGTCCTGGCCCGGCTGCCGATTCCAGCCGGGTTGGATCGCCCTGAGGTTCGAGAGATCGTGGACCTGGCACAGCAGCTTTGTCTTGCTTGTCGTGTCTCGGGAGTAGTAGAATGGAACCTACAGTGTCAAAACCTTGCTATTGAGTTAGAGCGCGTGATCCGTGCTCTGTACGCGAGCTGCGTACCCGATCTTTTTATGGACAAAGGAGTCAGCTATGGCAGCTACACGCCCAATTCGCGTCCTGGTCGCGAAGCCGGGACTAGACGGGCATGATCGCGGCGCGAAAGTTATCGCCCGCGCCCTCCGTGACGCCGGAATGGAAGTAATCTATACCGGTATTCGTCAGACCCCTGAGATGATTGTGGAAGCCGCGATCCAGGAGGATGTCGACGCAATCCTCATGAGCATCCTCTCGGGTGCGCATATGGCAATTTTCCCCAAAGTTATGGATCAGCTCAAAGCAAATAATGTGGATGATGTCCTTGTCGCGGCGGGCGGCATTCTGCCCGATGAAGATATTCCCGCGATCGAGGCCATGGGGATCAAAGGCTGTTTCGGCCCAGGTACCTCCATGGATGAAATTATCAGATTTGTGCGCGCGGGTATCTACCAGGACCGTTTACAGGTTGAGGCAGAGGTATAGAGGGAGCGACAGTGCAAAATATCGTTGAACGTCTGCTCCAAGGTGATCGGCGCGCCCTGGCTCGAATGGTAACGTTAATTGAAAATGAAGTGCCGGCGGCCCGTCGGTACCTTTCAGAGCTGCATCAACATGCTGGCAAGGCCCATATCATTGGCGTCACAGGATCTCCGGGCGCGGGCAAAAGTACCCTGGTGACCCATCTGGTGCGTGAGCTCAGGCGGCGGGACCATAAAGTCGGGGTGGTCGCGGTCGATCCCACCAGCCCCTTCACAGGAGGGGCGATCCTTGGCGACCGTATTCGGATGATGGAGCTGGCTGGCGATCCCAATATCTTTATTAGAAGTATGGCGAGCCGTGGAAATCTGGGAGGGCTTGCCGCCTCCACTCGCGACGTGGTTCGGGCTATGGATGCCGCCGGCTACGATCCCATCCTGATCGAAACGGTTGGAACTGGTCAGGCCGAAGTAGAGGTAATGCGTACCGCTCAGACCGTCCTGGTCGCCTGCGCGCCCGGTATGGGCGACGAGATCCAGGCCATCAAAGCCGGCATTCTAGAGATCGCGGACATCTTCGTTGTCACCAAAAGTGACAGGCCGGGAGCCAACCAGACCGTCGCCGAACTGGCGATGCTGCTCAGCCTTGATCCCAATAAGCGGCAGGCGGCGTGGCGCATCCCGATTCTCAAGACCAATGCCCTTAAGGATGAAGGGATCTTGGAACTGGCCGATGCTACGCGGAAGCACCTGGATTATCTCAAGGAGAGCGGCATGTTAGCCACCCGCGCCCAGCGCCAGGGCAGAAGCGAGCTGCGCAATCTCGTATTGCAAGCGGCGGTTGCCTCACTTCAGAGCCGTGTCAGCGAAGAGGAGTGGCAACGGCTCGTTGACGAGATCAACGAGCGTCAGCGAGATCCCTACAGCGTCGCCGACGAACTAGAGGCGCGGATCGGCCTGAAAACCCTGTAGGGGAGCAGTTTGTGAGTCCGTTGGGAAAAGCAGAGAAAGACCCGAAGAGCAACCAGGCAGCGTAAGGGGGTCGATTGCTTACGGCGCTGATCCACCATGGGTCTGGCCCCGAAGACGAGCTAGTGGAAACCGAGGAAACCCTCTTCCCTTTTGCCACCAGGTGGGAGGCTCTTTCCGCCCGGCACTCGCGTGGCCCAACGTCTCGTCCTCGGGGCGAGATGAGAGGCAAACCAACTCCGCAAGCAAGCGGCTCCGTGGGGACACTCCCCACTGTGTTCCGAAGAGGACCCGTGTGCATGGTGTAGGACGGCCTGTCGAGCAACGCGAGACGTGCTGCATCTTTCCACTTCCATAAATAAATAGGTTCGCTACGGTTGTAGCGGGCCTTTTTTTTGTATCATTCAATGCCATCAAAGCTGTTTTTCGTCAAGATTTTTCCCAATTTTCCCTGAATTGCCTTGAAAAGTAGATTTTCGTCCACATTTGTCCTCAAAAAAGCATAAAGATGTCATAGAAATGACATTCCTTCCACACCTGTCTTCAAGTATTCTCATGGCAGGACATCGCGATTCCTCAGATTGCACTGGCGAGAAGAGGATTGATTGTCTTGAATGGGGTCTACAGGCATGAGAAATGCTCATGCTTATCTCACACCCCACTCTATCTAAAAAGTGAAAGGATGTCTATGAAAAGACGTGTGTTCTTGAAGTCAGGTATTCTGACGTTCCTCTTGATGACCCTCTTAGGAACCAGTCTCCTGATGGAAGCTCCGAGCGTCGGGGCAGCAAGTTCCTGGCTCACCTATAAAAGTGGGAGCCACGGTGAAAACGTCGTGTCAATCCAGTATCTTTTGCGGGCCCACGGGCTGAGTCTGGCGACTGACGGACAGTTTGGCCCGACCACAACCCAGAGGGTCAAGGATTTCCAGGGGAAAAATGGCCTGACCAGAGACGGCATTGTTGGCCCCAACACCTGGGAAAAGCTGATCGTCACGACCAGACAGGGGAGCAAGGGTGATGCAGTGGTAGCGTTACAGCGCCAACTGAATGCTCACGGAGCCAAAATTGCGACCGATGGTCAATTTGGCTCGGGAACTGCTCAGGCAGTGAAAAGCTTTCAGAGCAAAAATGGCCTGGGTGCCGATGGCGTCGCTGGCCCTCAGACCTGGAACAAACTTGTTGGTGGAAGCACTGGTGGCGGTGGCGGTGGTAGTAGCATAAAACTGAGCCAGAGTGAGGCCCAACGCCTGCTCAGCAATGCTGGGATCTCTGTGCATTCTTCCGGCAATTGTAGCGACCGTAACAATCCTAACTGCACCTCTTTAGAGCAGATTCGTCGCACCACAATCAATGGGGTTATCGCCTTCAAAAGGGCCAGTGGCTGTGCGATCACAATTACTGGTGGAACCGAGAATGGACATGCCAGCGGAACCTACTCCCACCACAATGGGTATAAGGTCGATGTCGCTCACACCAGTTGTGTCACCAGCTATATTCATAGCCACTTCTCGTACAAAGGTCATCGCAGTGGAGACAACGCTCCTATGTATGACGATGCCAAAGGCAATCGTTATGCGGATGAAGGCAGTCACTGGGATATTATCTACTACCGTTAGTTCTCTCTCATTTATGAAAAGTATAGATAATCTGAAAAGGAAAAACGCACGTGAAAAAATGGCAGTTGTTTAAGTTGTGTACCTCGGCTCTCTTGCTGGTAGCACTTATGATCACGACCTTTATCATTGCCTCTCCTGGCGCTAAGGCAGCAACCACCTGGCCCACCTATAAGAGCGGGAACAGTGGCGAGAACGTAACCTCGATCCAATATATGCTGCGGGCTCATGGCTTTAGCCTCGCCGCTGATGGCAAGTTTGGCCCGACCACAACCCAGAGGGTCAAGGATTTCCAGGGGAAAAACGGTCTGACCAAAGATGGGGTTGTTGGCCCCAATACCTGGGGCAAATTGATTGTCATGACTAAACAGGGCAGCAAAGGCGATGCGGTTATCGCTCTTCAGCGCCAGCTTAATGCTCACGGAGCTAGCATCTCAACCGATGGTCAATTTGGCTCAGGAACGGCTCAGGCAGTGAAAAGCTTCCAGAGCAAAAATGGCCTGGGTGCCGATGGTGTCGCTGGCCCTCAGACCTGGCAGGCTCTGGTAGGTAAAGCTTCAACTCCGACTCCTCCAACGACAGGCGACAGGTTGACAAAAGTTGTGCAGTATGCGAAGGATATTGAGGCTGGCAAGGCTGAACCCGGTTGGCACGGTGGGCGTATCCCCTACTCCTGGGATGCAGGTCATGGAAACAAACCCGGCCCTTCGCTTGGTTCTTGCAATGGCTACACAGGCTCGATTCATCCCTGCCCTGCCGATAAGACTGTTGGTCTGGATTGCTCTGGCTTTACGCGCTGGGTCTACAGTCTGGCTTATGGAAGAGATATCCTTGGCCCTTACGGCACCGCTGTGCAGATCACTAAATTCCACAAGATCAGCGCGAGTCAGGCGCGTCCCGGAGATCTGATCTTCTACGGCTCAAGCCCAAGCCACACGCATCATGTGGCTATCTACATCGGCAATGGCAAGATGATCAATGCGCCGCACACCGGTGCGTATGTCAGAACAGATAATGTTTCCGGACCCTCTGGCTTCCTTGGTTACTACCGTTACAATGGCTAGAGCCTTGTAAACATTCATAGACCTCTCTTCTGAATGAGAATTGCCCTGGCCGCAGCCGCTCTGCGATCAGGGCAATCATTTATAGAGTTAAAAATGATTATTTAATTGTGCCACCGATTAGCAGGCACCATGTATTGAGATCAGCCCTGCCAGAGGCGGGAAGATTCTTGGCTTTTTGATATTGCACAAGCGCATTTTTTGTTGTTGTGTCAAAGCTGCTATTTAACTTTAACTTAGAATGGATACTGGATGCATTAAGCTGCCGCTGCAAAGCGAGCACAAAGTTACCATATTTTCCTACCTGGGACGAGATAATTAAACGTTCCCAGGTCTTCTGTTCAACAATCCCGGTTGCTGGTAATTTGCGCGTCTCTTGAAACTTGCGTACCGCATATTCAGTTTTGGGTCCAAAGAGACCATCCGCTCCACTCGATCCGACATCAAAGCCATGATCTTTGAGCATATACTGAATGGTTCGTACATTCTCTTTTCTTGTCGTCTCATCATAGGAGTAGGTGGGCCAGGTATGGTGTGAGATTACGGCTGGTGTGGTGGTGACTGCGTTGGCGGGTGTAACAGACTGTTTTATAGGTTGAGTGCCTGGATGCGAGTATGCAAAGAATAGAATAGGAGCAGTCACAAAAACACCAAGTAAAGCTACCACGGTTCCTATTATAAATGGACGTTTGCGCCAGAAAGGCTTTTGAGCAATCTGCTCCGGTTGATCATAGATGGAAATTTTCTCTGGCCTGGTTGTAGGTAAGGAGGTGACTTCTTCTTGAAAATTATTGGAAATAGTGGCGTCTTGATCCTCTGTTGGCAATGAAATCGTTTCCGAAGATTCTTCTATAGAGAGATTTGTTTCTTTGAGCTGCTGAATTAAGCCAAGTTCCTCAGCATTTTTGTCAAAGACGCGACAAAGCTTCTCGCGGTAATAGGGGCTTGGGAATGCAGTGCCGCGCTCCCACCGACTAATATAAGAAGGACTTGGGGCATCAAGCCTTTCTGCCAAATAATTTTGCGACCATCCCCGTAGTTCCCGTTCTTTGCGCAAGACATAATTAGGAGTGGTCTTTTCCGCATTTTTCATGTGTGTCCATTCCCTTCTTGTATTTTAGGTTTCATATAGACTTTTTATCAGCAGAAGGCACATTTCCAGATATATTCTATCCTCTGCTGAAGATTTTTACAGGCTGGCACACCTGTATGTTAAAGAAAGGTTCTTTTTCTCTTATTCTAAAATAGATGCTTAAAAACCGCAATTCTCCATAGGACGTACATAAATATGTCTCTTCTGCTTAAAGGAAAGAGAAAGATGAAAAATCTCAAGACTTTAGCCTGGTCCCCAAAACTAAAACGAGATTGAGCAGCATTCCTAACGTGAGCCAGCTTAGAAGACCTTGCGACCCCAGTTGTATAAGCAGCAGGCCACCAATAAATGCTCCCAAAGGTTCTATTCCATAGGTAAGCGATCGAAAGGCGCTATTGACACGACCCTGTAGGCCCTCGGGCGCGCTTCTCATACGATACGAAATCAACGGGACTGAGTAGAGGGGCCAGGCCACATACTGCAAAAACTGGCCGATCCCAACAAGTAGTGGAGAGAGTGCCAGGGCCTGTAATCCCAATCCCAGCGTCCAGAGCAGTACTGAAATAATCGCAATCTGCCCAAAGCGTAGCCTCTGCGAGACCCAGGAAGAGAGAAGCCCTCCAAACAAGGCTCCAACCCCACCGGCGCTAAAAATCAGCCCTATCCCTTGAACACTCAAGTGTAGTTTTTGTTGTGCCAGGAGAATGACCGCCAGCTCCACCTGTACTAGAAGAAAATTCACACTGGCAGTCAATAGTGCCATCAATCGGAGGACCGGGTGCCACCAGAGAAAATTCAGGCCCTCGCCAATCTCAGCCCAGAGCGAACGCCTCTGTACCGATCCTTTTTGATTCTGAAGTGGTTTATGGATTAGCAATAGCGAGATAATCGAAAGCAAGTACGAAAAACTGTCGGCCAGATAGCCAAGAAGAGAGCCTATCAGGACTGAACGAGCAACCCCAATAATCCCGGCCCCTAGACTCGGACCAAATAGATTAGCGCTGGCTTCCGATATCTCATTAAAGGCGTTGGCCTGCTCAAGTCTTGTCGGACCAGCCACGCTTGGTATCGAGGAGATCTGGCACAGACTGAAAAGCACATTTGCGCTACCCTCCGCAAAAGCTACCAGATAGAGATATGGAACGTATAACAGGCCCATCGCGAAAGCCAGGGGGACCGATCCTAACAATAGTAGCCTTAGTAGATTACAAAAGACCATCGCGCGTTTGCGGTCCAGACGGTCTACCAGCGCCCCGGCAGGCAGACTGAAGAGTAGATAGGGAAGTAAGCGCAGGGCCAGCAGCAACCCGGCCTGAGCAGGAGAATTCGTCAGAGCCAGAATGAGTAGAGGAAGCGCCAGGACGGAGATCTGTGAGCCCAGCAGCGAAATCTCCTGACCGCTCCAAAGCAAAACATAGTCCCGGTTCTTCCATAACGGCCTCTCTTCAGGAGTATTGGATTGTGTATCTATAGAATCTGAAGCCTTGCTCATTTCAGGATCTTTCCTCTCAGAAAAATAAATTGACATAAAAAAGCAGGAGAGGAAACCTGTAGGAGGTGCACGGCTATGAGGAGACCGGAAGGAAAGACAAATAGCACCAGTTGCTGGTGTTGTAGTTACGAAATATCGGAGTATTGTGCTGGGCGTATCGGCTCAGATGGCTCAGTACAAAGAGAACATAAGGCTATCCTCCTCATCCTACACAAAGAATAGTTGTGACTTTAGTCTCGCATATAGATAGTATGTGTGTCAAAGCCTTTACGTACGGGAACCGCAAGCGACTCTGTTGGGAAAGTCAGGAAGGGTATTCTCACACGTGACCCGATCTACCTCATTCGATCTTCCTTCTCCCTTTTCCCAACAGAGACGTAAGTGGCACGTCTACCTGCTATCATTTCAATATATTCATATATGTAAGTTTTAGTTGACAGAGATTGTAATAACGGTTATGAATAAGAAGCGATGTTTTTTTATGGGCATGTAGGTGTTGTTACGAGGGGAGGCATGTGATGGTACGAGATGTGCAGGAAGAGGCAGCCTGGGTTGCGCTGGTCTATGATTGTGGGATCATGCATAAAGTGAGCAATGAGATTATCTCGCGCTGGTGCTTTAAACAGGGTCGCTTCCTGAAAGAGTTGTTCGCGGCTGGCCCTGATCTCTGGCGACGGGAGTTTCAACTAGGTGAGGCCCTGCTTGAAAAGCTGGAGCAGGGCCGTGAGCGTCTCCCCCAGCATGTTCGGTTAATAGAGGGGCTCACGCGAGAGGGGATCAGCCTCCTTAAGGTTGTAGACCCCGAGTATCCCGCTTTGATCCGCAAGACGCTGACCCGTACCCGCACTCCGGCTGTTCTCTTCTACCTTGGTGATCTTGAGATTTTGAAGCGGCAGACCTTCGCGATCATCGGGGCTCGCAATGCGACACCCGAGGGTCTGAATTTCACACGAGAGGCCGCGCGCTGGCTTTCCAATCATGCTGTCAACGTTATTAGCGGAAATGCCCGTGGAGTGGATCGCGAGGCCCTGGAAGGGGCGCTCAGCGCGACCGGTTATACCACAGTTGTTCTTCCTCACGGTCTGCGTAAGCTGAGCGCGGTTCAGCTTCGGAACCTTCGCCGCAGGACGGACTCTGGGAACGCCCTTTTAATCAGTCAGTTTCATCCGGATGCTCCCTGGCTAGTTTCGCGAGCGATGGAGCGCAATAAGGTGGTGACGGCCCTGGCCCAGCTTGTGATTGTTGCCGATGCCGATATCAAAGGTGGTACAATGGATGGAGCGACTGCGGCTCTCAAACAGAGACGCCCGCTTTTTGTTCGCGCGGGTGAGACGCTGGCGGGCAATATACTATTGATTGAGCGCGGAGGCTTTCCTCTTCACTGGCCCGCCTCTTCTCTGGACGAGTTGCTGCCTCCCCTTCTAGATCAGAGCATCGTTATTCAACAACAGCAGTCGCGCGAACTTCTTGAACAAGCAACTATTCTGGAAAAAATTGAATGATTGAACAGTCCGTAACTCTCGACCTGCGCGGTCGTGATCTCGCGATTATTCCACCAGAGAGCGATCTCAATCTCCCATTTGATGAGCTGCTGCTGCGGCTCTTTGGCGATGGGCTCTCTAGGGAGGTGCGCGAGCATCTGAAACAGGATCAGCGTCAGCGCTTCTTGCGGATTCAGCCCCGGTTGTTTCCCCATATTCGTCGCTGGCTGGAGGAGCAGGGGTGGGAGGTGAAGGTCGCTTTTGAGGAGCTTCCAGATCTGGGGACCGAGACCCAACTGGCGTTGAAGCCCCGGCCCTATCAGCAGGAGGCCCTGACGGCCTGGAATGAGGCCGAACAGGCCGGAGTGGTTGTCCTTCCAACCGGAGCGGGCAAAACCTTTGTCGCCGCCCTGGCAATCCATGAGACCCATGTACAGACGCTTGTCGTAGTCCCGACAATTGATCTTTTACAGCAGTGGCAGGCGGCGCTTATCTCCGCGCTTTCCCTGGACCCGGAAGCTGTCGGCCTCTTTGGCGGAGGTGAGAAAGAGATCCGCCCAATCACCATCATGACTTACGACTCGGCGGCCCTGTATCCCCGTGAGCTGCGCCATTTTGGGCTGCTGGTCTTTGATGAGTGTCACCATCTGCCGGCTCCCAGCTATCGACAGATCGCCGAGAGCTCCTTTACACCTCTGAGATTAGGATTAAGCGCGACGCCTGAGCGTAGCGATCTGGCACATACCGATCTCGACCTGCTGATCGGCCCGGAAGTGTATCGCCGATCTCCCGCCGAGCTCACAAAGCAGCATTACCTTGCTCAATACAAGGAAGTGCGCGTCAAGATCGCCCTTTCGCAAGAGGATGAGGCGCGCTACGCGCGGATGCGGAAGATTTATAGCGACTTTCTGCGTCGGCGGCGCATCATCATCCGTTCGCCCGCCGATTTTCAGCAGAAGCTGATCTATCTAACGGCGCGTGATCCCGAGGCTCGGGGTGCCGTTGAAGCTTGGCGCGAGGCTCGCAACATCGCGATGAATGCCCCCGCTAAATACACCGAGATCGAGCGCATTCTGGAGCGGCATCGCGAAGATCAAGTCATCCTTTTCTCTGAATATAACTTTGTCGTGAACGAGATCAGTCGACGCTTCTGTCTGCCCAGCATCACCTATAAAACCCCGACTGAAGAGCGGCGGACTATTCTTGAACGCTTCCGATCTGGTCAGTATACCAAGCTGGCAACGGGTAGGGTTCTGAATGAAGGTGTAGATGTCCCGGATTGCCGCATCGCGATTATTGTCAGTGGCAACAGCACCAAGCGCGAGTATATTCAGCGGCTGGGACGTGTGCTGCGGCCCAAAGAGGATGAAGCGCTGCTTTATGAACTTGTGACTGGGGGAACCACAGAGGAAGATATCGCCAACCGCCGCCGGTGAAAATCGTTTCTGGAAGATTCTGTTGGGAAAAGGGAACAGACCCGCACAGCAAATCGGAGAACAAGCAAGCATGGTAGGTCAGTCGCAAGCGACCCTGTTGGGAAAGTCAGGAAGGGTCTTCTCACACGGTGCCATCGTCCGCACGCGACCCGATCTCCCCCATTCGAGTCTCTACCTGCACAGGAAGATGCTGCTGAACGGGCTTTTTTTTTACATCCCGCCTCGGGAAAGAAGACGCCCCTTGGGCGCAGTAGGAGCGCTGTTCTTGAACATGCGCATGCTTTTGGGGACGCAGGATCGACCCGGAGGCAGGAAGGGCCCGCCTCCGCATTTCCCAACAGACTCGCAAGTAGCTGTTCTACAAAGAACGATCAGACGGGCTTGACGATAATCACTGTCAGGAGTTGGCCTTCATTATAGGCCTGAAGCGCTCCCGCCGAACCTGAATTGTTCTGGGCGGTGGTATTGGGTGGTACAATCCTCCCGGCATAGGCGTCCTGAGCCAACTTTTTGACTTGAAGGGCATTGGTCGCGACAACGGGCTCTTTAAAGCTTTTAGATTTCAACATCTCGACCGTGTAGGTGCGCATCTTCTGAAGCCAGTCTCGTAGATCGGTAATCGCATTCCGAACATTCTGGATATGCTTTTTAGTATCGAAATCGTTCCCGGCGTTCTTTTCCACGCCATCCAACTCGTTTGAAAGCATATCAATATAGCCAGTCTTGCCATTCACAGTGAGAAGGCCAACCGATAGATTAAGATCAGTATTATACTTACCGGGAAGGTCGCCAACCTGGCGGGCCGTATCTGTGCCATCCAGCATCTCAACAATGCGCACGCTCTGCCGGATCGCCAGATTGACATCTTTATTGTTTTGAAGATAATCTGAGATTGTCCCGGCCTTTTCAGTTAATGAAGAGATCGTATCCAATGTATTCACAGCGGTCCCCCGTTTGTCGGGCGAGTCTGGGTTCTGATACAGCATTTTCTTGAGATCAGGAAGAGCTTTCTCATTGAGGCTTCCCCGGTATACTTCTTTTCCAGTGGGCTGTTTGGGCGTCGCCTGACTATCCTCCTCTGTAATGCTCAGGCTCTCAATATAGGCTAGCAGGTTCGTATGCTTATCATTGCCTGGATACACCGTAGATATTTTGCCGTTAGAGACAGTGAGCTTGCCCAGAGAGATCGCTGGCTGACCCTCAGTTTTCAGCCAGCCGTAGTAAGTTTTTCCTGTCGGCGGTTCTGGAATGTTCGCTAATTCAAGACGAGCTGCTGAACTTCGGCCCAGGGCATCATCCTGAAGAAATACCTGTCCGACAGCATTGGAGGGTGGGGATACCATCGTATTATTGTTATTTGTAGTAGTGGAACCGCTGAGAGCTCTAAAGAGCAGGATCAGCAGTAAAAGGATCAGCAGACCGATAGGGATCGCGAGCAATCGTTTATTCAGCTTTTTTTGAGTAATTGTTCGGGGGAGAACCGGGGCAATCATATTGTCAGGTACGATGCCAGCGGAGGACATCTGAATCTGGGGAGTAGGCTTTGGAGACTCTGGAACGATGGGCGCGTCCATACCCATAAATGGGAGACTTGTTGGGGTGGCCGAGCGGTTCCTGGGACTATTCATTGCTCCAGATTGAGGCTGGATTGGGGGCATCATATTCGTTTTAGCACTCTCAATATTGCCAGTTGGTGGTGCGGCCTGATTTCTCATACCGGGTAGGCTACGGATATTGAGCTTATGTGCGTGTGGATCGGTCTGAAGGCGGATACTAGGAAGCCGGAGCGAGGCCCCAGGCATTTGCTTCAGCAGATCTCCATTATTAACCGCTGGCAACGGGCCGGAAAGCTCTTCTGACAGGCGTTCCCGACGTGCCCGATCCTGCGCGATTGGGACGCGAACCGTCACACCCAGAATCGTCTCAGTTCGGAAATCAGGCTCTGTTTCAGGTAGTTCTGGCTGGATCTCTTCTGATTGGACTTCCTCCTGAACCGGTTGATGTAGGGGCTCCTCTGATCCTGACCGGTCGTATACCGAAGGTTCCCGTGTGAGAAGCTGGATCGCCGTTGTCGAACTACAGGCTTCGGCCACCCCTTCCATTAACTGTGAAGCGGTGGGGTAGCGTTCGGCTGGCTTTTTCGCGAGGGCGCGTAAAATCACCTCGGACAGACTATGGGGAAGCGTGGGATTAATCTTAAGTGGTGGTGTTGGTAACTGCGTGATATGTTGTTTGAGGATTACGGTCGCGCCCTCCCCGTGAAAGGGGCGTCGACCAGTAAAGATCTCATAGAGAATGACGCCGATGGCATAAATATCGCTGGCGGGTGTCGCCAGTTCACCCTCGGCCTGTTCTGGAGATAAATAATATGGTTTGCCGCGCATCTGTTGATAGCCCAGGAGATTGGCGATACCAAAGTCCGTGAGCATCGGCTCACCGTTCTCGGTTTGTGAAGTATTGCGTTGATCAAGTAAAATATTGCCCGGCTTCACATTTCCATGAATGACGCCTTGCCGATGCGCATAGTCAATCGCGGAAGCTAAACAAATAAGGAGATAGACAATCTCCGAGATCGGGGGGTACTGGCCCTGACGTGAGGTGACTCGGATATAGTCTTCTAGCGATTGGCCTTCCACATAGTTCATCGCCATGTATGCGGTAATACCTCCATTGCTGGGGCGCTCCAGGTTAATTTCACGGATGCACACAATATTTGGATGTTGCAAGCCGGTTAGTATCTGGTTCTGTTGTAGTAAGTGATCTAGAAAATAAGGATCGGCCTGCAACAGATCAGGGTGGTACAGTTTCAGGACAATCTCTTCGTCCACGGCTGTATCCAGGCCCTTCCAGACCTCGCCGGCACTTCCATGTCCCAGTTGGTACTGTAGTGTATATTTTCCTATGCGCCGAGAGATCTCGTTCATTCTTTTTCTCCGTCGAACCCTTCAGGTCTCAACTTCAGGTACCATTCTATCAAATTATTGGAAAGAGCAGATGGTATCACGCTTTTTTTGGGGCTTTTCTCCTAGATCAACCTGCTGCGACCCGGCTAGCGATGATCCTATAATTGTTTCACTATATATGTTAGCTATACGTTCCGATAGAAAAAGCTTTATAATAAGACGATTGTTCTTTGTTAGAAGGAGCCTGATTTGCGCTTTAGCTTGCAAGATGCGAAAAAAACGATTACCCGACGTTCCGGTTCTCTAGCCCTCTCTCTTCATTTCCTTCGATCAGACGAATTAGGTACTGAGATCGCCAGGCTGATCGCCTACTATGAAGAGTTGCTGGAACAGCCCAGGCGCATGTTCTCTACAGACGAGGCGCGAGCGATTGTTGGCGATTATCGGTTAGCGGACTGCCTGGTGGCTACCCTTTCTCGCTGGTATCTCTGGCTCCTCCCCGACTGGCAGCGGATGCTGGCAGATCTTCCCGAAGCGGCCCATCTGTTTTTAGAAGAGGATGGTATTATGTCCCCTGTACAGCTACGACTGGCGCTCTTTACAAGCGTAAATCAGGAGCATTCAGGTTTCCTCTCGGCCCTGCAACGGACGGAGGTCCTGCGGGCCTTCGGGGACCGCTACCTGCTGCCCACCGATCTGCTGGAGTATCTCCTGGTCCTGGATGCTGAGGAGGAGAGTCTACTGACTCGTACCTCCGATTGTCCGCCTACGGTACCTGAGGTTGTCGCCCAGTACAATCAACTGGCGTTTGAGGCCGCGCTTTTCGCCGCATCAGAGGTGCATTTTGTCATTGATTGTGCCGCCTTTAATTCGGCCACTGATACCATCATAGGCGATCGGGTGCTGGGCGCTCCCGGTCTGGGATCAGTGATCAAACGACTCTGCTTTCTGGCTCGGAAGCTGGGCGTCTACTATGATCTTTCTTACGAGCAGACGTTGCAGCCGACGGCCCCACTTCTCCATCTAACACTGTATGGGCCGCAAGAGGTCACCGGATCTCCACAACAGTATGGTCTGCGTCTGGCCCGTCTCTGCCGCCTCCTTTTGGATTATGGGATAACTGAGCGCGCTACTGGGCGCAAGGGTTCTCGAAGGCTGACTGCCAGGGCGATCCTTGAGGCCGGAGCTACGGTGCATTTTCTTCACCGTACTTATCAGTTTACCATAGATGCGGATGTATTAGACTTGCTTCCTTCTCCTTCTTCTGAGAGTGTACCTTCAAGCCCAGATGTCGATCTTTTTGATAGTAGTATCGAGCAATTGTTCGCGGAGGCTTTTCTGGCCCTGGAGAGCAGCAACGCCGTTGAGGGCTGGCGACTGGAGCGAGAGCCGGAGCCACTGCTTTTGGATCGCGGCATCTTTATCCCAGATTTCGCGTTAACCCGAGGCTCGCGCCGCGTCTATATCGAGATTTTAGGTTTCTGGACCCCCTCATATCGTGAGCGGAAGGTCCAGCGGTTGCAGCAGCTCAAAGGGCGATATGATCTTCTGCTCGCCCTGCCTGGGGAGGCTAGAGAGGCCTTTGCTCCCATCCTGAAGGATTTTCCTGCCGTATTCTACAAAGATCAGCTTTCGCCTACTGACCTGCTCCAGGTGATGCGTATCCATTATGACAATTTTTCGGAACGACTCGCGGATCTTGATCCTGTGGCAATTCAGGCTAGAATTGAGCGGCAAGGGGTGATAAGTGAGCGGGAAGCGTATTCATTGTTCAATTGTTATCGAAGATCAGAGATACAAGAGGTCGCGAAACGTGTAACAAATGAGAAGATTGCATTTGCTACGGGCCTGGGTTTCTATGCCGTGGATTGGTTAAAACAACTGGCTATCTCATTCGTAAAAGAATTAGACGGTTCTCAACCCTTTTCGTTGGTAGATGTATCGAGCAGATTACGTCTCGCAAGCGCGGAATTATCCCAATGTGATGATACCACATTGGAGTCGCTGCTGGGCTTGTTGCCAGGACTTGAAGTGCGACGGCTCTCAATTTTTGAGGCTGAAGTGAAGGTGAATTCCTCAGGGGACCAGGCAACTCAAAAGGATAAAGAGCAATTAGTGCAAGAAGTAGTGGGCCCGGAGCCCGCGAAGCGGAGCGCAGCCAGAACCGATGGACGTAGCAGCGCTAAACGAGCCAGGGAACAACCATCGGTCACTCAATCTGATCTATGGGAGTAATTTGTGTCTTCTAATATTATCTTTCTCATATGGACTTAAAAATGGATGTAAAAGAACTTATTGGAGTGACCCTGGGGACATGTACGTTGGAGCGGGTAATTGGTCGGGGTGGGATGGGCGCGGTTTACCTGGCACAGCAGTCCCGACCAGTGCGCACCGTTGCGGTGAAGATCTTGATTCCGGCTGCCGATTACGACTTTGATCAGCGTCGGATCTTTTTAGAGCGTTTCCGCCGCGAGGCCGACACTGTTGCGAAACTTGAGCATAAAAATATCTTGCCCATCTATGAGTATGAAGAGGCAATTGTTGATGGCGTGCAACTGGCGTATCTTGTCATGCCTTATGTCCGTGGGGGAACCCTGCGCAACCGCATGGATGAGATGAATCGCGAGGGGCGCGAGTTTGATCTACGGGATGTAGTAAACTATATTACGCAGATCGCAGAGGCCCTGGATTACGCACATGGCTTTGGTGTAGTTCACCGTGATGTTAAGCCGGCAAACCTTTTGTTTCATCAGGATGGTCGTCTGATGCTGAGCGATTTTGGGATTGTGCGGTTGGAGGCTCAACCGGCTCTGACCTCGATTGGAAGCTTTATTGGTACCGCAGAGTATGCCTCGCCAGAGCAGATTAACTCTAAACATATTGACACTCGCTCAGACATCTACTCACTGGGTATCATTCTTTATGAATTATTGATGAGCCATGCGCCGTTTACCGGCTCCAACCCTTTTGTCGTGATGACTCAGCAATTGAATGATCCTGTGCCACCATTAAGTAAAGAGCGGCCAGACCTCTCCAATGCTCTTGAGTCCGTGGTGATGAAGGCCCTGGAGAAAGATCCCGCCAATCGGTACCAGAGCGCGCGCGCGCTGGCGTCAGACCTTCGGGCGGCAGTCTCATTTCAGCAATCTTCATTAATGTTGGGTGAAGAGACAGTTGACAGTGATGACCTGACCGAGGCCGGACCATCCTGGAGCCCATTTAGCTCCTCACCAGATCATGGGCAGCTTGTCTATTCGGCACAGGACGGCTATCGGGGATCTCGGGCGGCGGTCGCTGATCCTCATGCTCATGGGCAGCCCTACCCTAATCCCTATGTAAATACGCCGGAGCGACAATCCTCTCAAGATGACCAGGATCAACAGATGCATCGTCCATGGGTCCAGCTTTTACATGCTCGTGACTCGCGCTTGAATCCTGGTGTGGGTAGTGAACCCGGTTCAAGACAGTATCATCCGGGTCGACGATTGGGTTACTATACCGTTGCCCTGGTTATGTTGATTTTCCAGTTCCCAATCTTATACATGCTTTTTGGGCCCTCAACTGCAGAGAACCAGTCCTCTTTTCTCCCGTTGGGCCTTTTGCTGGGTGCGGGGCTAGATCTTTTCTGTGTTGCTACCTTAACCTTTATCGGTGTGACCATGCAGCGTCCTATCCAGCGGCAATTTTGGGTAGCCCTTGCCGTGGCCCTGCCCTCGCCATTGTTAGCTGGCCTCTTTGTTGGTTTTGGCCAGCCTGAAAGTGGCAATATTCCAGCACTGGCCTATGTACTCTCCCTTGTAGGCAACATTATCTGCCTGCGTCAGCTCGCCTTGA
>CAXTTV010000076.1:0-20523 GCA_964247295.1 uncultured Ktedonobacteraceae bacterium
TCTGTTGGGAAAAGAAGAAGCTGTTCCTGTGCAGGGAGAGACTCGAATGGGGTAGGTCGGGTCACGTGTGGACCCGCAGAGACGGGAATCACTCTCGTCACTCCTACCACATACGTGGGAGGATCTTCGCGTCCCTGAATGTTTTCACTTCCGACAATGTGTGTGTGGGACCTCTTCCCACGGGTCCACACGTGACCCGATCTACAGGCGATGGCGAGGTGGGAAAAGCAAAAATGCCCTTTCCCTTCCCACTGTCCTTTCTTCGCGGTACCGTGGGAATTCTGGTTGGCTGCCACGAAGATGACCAAAAGGCAAGACGGGAAGCGGGGCCTCGCCCACGTGTGTGGCGGATGCAAAGGGGCTGGCGGTTCTTCGCGTCCTCGCACTCTTTCTCTTCGGATTATTAGGGAGCGTGTCCCCTTGCCACGGGCCCACACGTGACCCGATCTACGGGCGATGGCGAGGTGGGAGAATACCCTTCCTTTGGAATTTTCCAGCATAGTCGTAATCAATTACTCTACACGTTCCGAATATTTTGCTTCCCCTCTCCTTGATGCAGGATTAATGGCTGGCTCGCGAGGGCTCCTCGACGGCGGCATACACAGGGGTACACCACTCTTCTCGATACTCCGGCCTTAAGCCTCTCACTGCGTCAAAGTAGAGTTTCTGGAGCTCTCCCCCCACTGGCCCGATCTCCCCATCTCCGACGGGGCGATGATCGACGCTGATGACCGGGGCGATTTGCGCGCCAGTTCCACAGAGGAAGATCTCTTCGGCACTGTACAGCTCGGTCCGGTCTACGACACGCTCACGGGTGATCCTACCCAGCTCCCGTCTGGCGAGCTGCATGACGGTATCTCGGGTGATTCCCAGGAGGATATTTTCGGTCGCCGCCGGGGTGACCAGCTCGCCACCGCTGACGAGGAAAATGTTTTCGGCGCTGCCTTCGGAGACGTGTCCATCATGGGTGAGCATGATGGCTTCGTCGAAGCCGTTCTGAAGGGCCTCGCTTTTGGCAAAGGCGGAATTCACGTAGGCTCCGGTGATCTTGGCGCGCGCGGGGATGGCGTTGTCGTCTACCCTTCTCCAGGAGGAGACACCACAGTTGAGCCCCCCTATGGAGACATAATCTCCCATGGGCTCACAGGTGAGTAGGAAGCTGTCTTTGATATCGTGCAGACGGACGCCGATGATCTGATCCGTTTTGTAGGCGACGGGTCTCAGGTAGACATCTTCGTGCTGTCCATTGCGTTTTACAAGCTCAACACTGATTTCAATCAGTTCGTCAAGGCTATAGGGGAGCGACATCTGGAGAATTTTACAGGAGCGCAGCAGACGCTCGTAATGTTCTCTCAGCCGGAACAGGTAAACCTGCTGATCTTCCTGGTTCCAGTAGCCGCGAATGCCTTCAAAGCACCCCGTTCCGTAGGAGAAGCCGTGGGTGCGAACGGAGATCACTCCCCGCTCTGAGGGAAGAAACTCCCCGTCCATGAATACATATTGTGTCTGCATGTTGCTTTAGAATAAGAAGCTGCATTGCTTCCTACCCTTTTACTCCTTTGCTATGTCTTGATTGCTTTTTCTATAGAGGCCATTGGGGTTGGCTGGTGGGTTCATCCAGGAAAAAAGCACGAGACAGAATGCCCTGTTGCTCTCCATTGAGCAGATCGGTTATTCTCCCAGTAAATTATAGACGGTGATCGACGTGCTGCGCAAGCTTAGAAGGGTCGGCGGACGTATTACTAGTATACCTGCCGACGTTTCCCGAAACGTGCCATCTTAGTGACATGTGAACGGATTGCTCTTCTGGAATAGAGGAGGCGATTCTACTGTTTACAGAGACGATTATCAAGGTATTTTTGTTGCGTATAATTACTTTTAGGTCTGCTCTCCTACTGCGTTCTCTGATTTTTTCTGGTCTTCCAGAAAGAGAGGTTTTTTTGCGTACATATTTTGGTTGCGAAAGATCACAGTATCTGTCATCATTCTTTTTAATAGGCTTGACGCTATTCCTGGCCGCTTGTGGCGGCTTGACAACTCAGAACCCTCAAAGCTCGCAATTGGCGCAGAGTCAGGTGTTGCGCTTCCCAAATGTGGGGACTGGGGATATCGGCGTGCTGGACCCGGCTCTGGGACCCGATCAGAATTCGCTACAGGTGGTGAATATGGTCTACAGCGGTTTGGTCCGCTCCGATAAGGATTTGAATGTGGTCCCCGACCAGGCTACCTGGGATGTATCCACTGATAATAAGACATATACATTTCATTTGAAGCCGGGGATTATGTTTTCGGATGGGACACCGGTAACGGCGAATGATTATGTATATACACTCACACGAGCTTTGTTACCCGAGGTGAAGTCGTCGATAGCGACGTTCTTTGAGGAACCAATTACTGGGGCAGGGGATGTGAATTCTGGTAAAAGTAAAGCTCTGAGTGGGGTGAAGGCGGTGGATAATCAGACGCTCCAGATATCTCTTGCCCAGCCCACAGCCTATTTTTTGCAGATGATGACGAACTCTCTGTACTTTCCCCTTAATAAAAAGCTTGTCGATCAATATGGGCAGACAGATTGGGCTCAACATGTCGCGGGCGCGGGTGCAGGGACCGGTCCCTTTATGGTGAAGACCTGGGATCACAATAAGCAGATAATCCTGGTTCCCAATCCTCATTATTATGGTCAGAAGCCAAAGCTGACTGAGGTTGATATGTCGTTTGTGAGCGATCCCGCGACGGCTTTTAAATCGTTCCAGGCTCGCCAATACGATCTGGTCTGGAAGCTAAACCCATCAGATCTGGCAACGGCAAAATCAAGTCCTGGCTTCCAGAATGTTCCGTTACTTCAAAGTGATCTTCTGTTCTTTGATGATAAGATGGCTCCATTTGATAAGCCTGAGGTTCGGCAGGCCTTTGCCTATGCGATCGACAAGAATACGCTGGCCCATGCGATCTTTAAGGATGCGGTCTCTCCAGCCCCAACAATTATTCCGCCTGGAATGCTGGGCTATCAGCCGGATTATAAGGGGCTGGAGTTTGATCGCTCTAAAGCCAAGTCATTGTTGCAATCAGCCTATCCAGATACAAAGAAGATCCCGACGATCACCTTCTCGTTCCCCGGTTCGCAGGTTTCATCTACCGAGGCGGCGGTGCTTCAACAGATGTGGCAGACGGCCCTGGGCGTTCAGGTAAAGATGGTTCCGGTAGATCTTAATGCGTATAATATAGAGACGCAGAAGCATGAGATCCAGTTTGGGTTTACACAGTGGGGGGCGGACTTCCCAGATCCTTATGACTGGTTAACTTTGAATTTGACTTCGACGGCCTCAAATAACAATGGCGAGTGGCACAACAGCCAGTTTGATTCATTGGTAGCGAAGGCCGAGCAGAATAGTGGTAGTCAGCGGATCGCGCTCTATAATCAAGCGGAGCAGGTGGCGATCCAGGATGTTGGTTGGTTACCTTTAGACCATCAGTCGTTGGGCGCGATAATCCCTCCTTATGTACATGGGGTGACGTTAAATGGCAATGGCCTCTACTTCGGTACCTGGTCCGATGTCTACCTGACCGAGCACTAATCGCCCTTCGCTTTTAAGTACGCTTGCTTGAAACTAGAGAATGGTAGATGCTATACTAAAGCTGGTAAATGTGGCCCGTCTCTTGTAGGCGGGCTTTTACGGTAGTGCCGCCATCACAAATACAACACTATATCCCTTTTTATCGATAGTAAAACGTATTAAAGGATGGAAGACAAAACGCCTGGAAGAGCGGATGTGGGGAGGCGAGCAAGAAAGAGCTTTCATCGAATTTTTCAAGAAGCAATGACGCTTCACTGCGATGTTGCAGCAACTGACCTGCCCAATGGTCAGTTCTTAAGGAGGTCCTTGAAGACGTGGCTATTGAAACTTTAAATCCCTATGAGATGGCAATTTCTCAGTTTGATGAGGCTGCCGACCGACTTGGTCTTTCGCAACCGATGCGAGCTATTTTACGAAAGCCGAAACGCGAACTGATTGTGAACTTCCCGGTGCGTATGGATAATGGCGATGTCCAGATGTATACTGGCTACCGCGTCCAGCATAATATTACTCGGGGGCCCGCCAAAGGTGGCATTCGCTTTAGCCCTGATGTCTCGCTGGATGAGGTCCGCGCACTGTCGATGTGGATGACCTGGAAGTGCGCGGTTGTTGGCATCCCCTTTGGTGGTGCGAAGGGCGGGGTCATCTGTGATCCTCACCTGATGTCGAGCCCTGAACTTGAGCGCCTGACCCGTCGTTACGCAACCGAAATTTCAATCCTGATTGGCCCCGATAGCGATATTCCCGCCCCCGACATGAACACCAATCCCCAGATTATGGGCTGGATTATGGATACCTATTCCATGCACAAAGGCTATTCGATCCCGGCGGTGATTACCGGGAAGCCGATCGCGGTGGGTGGAAGTGAGGGTCGTCTGGAAGCTACTGCGCGCGGCGTACTGGTTGTAACCCGTGAGGCGCTTCGCAAGTTGGATCGACGGCCTGAGGATTGTCGAGTGGTGATCCAGGGCTTTGGTAATGTTGGAGGCGGCGCGGCCCGTCTGCTCCAGGAACTTGGCTGTAAGGTTGTGGGCCTCAGCGATATCAGCGGGGGCGTCTATAATCCTGTTGGGATCGATGTAGCCCGCGCCAGCCGTCATTCGCGTGAGCATGGGACCCTGAAAGGTCTGCCCGAGACTGAGGCCGTGAGCAATTTTGAATTGCTGCAACTACCCTGCGATATTCTGATTCCCGCCGCGCTGGAAAATCAGTTGACGGGCAAGAATGCGGGCAATATCAAGGCTACTTTGATTGTAGAGGCGGCGAATGGTCCAACCACCCCTGAGGCTGAACGTATTTTGAATGATCGCGGCGTGATGATCGTGCCGGATATTCTCGCGAATGCCGGCGGCGTAACGGTTAGCTACTTTGAGTGGGTGCAGGATCTTCAGCGCTTCTTCTGGTCTGAGTCGGAGATTAATTCTCGGCTGGAAAATATTATGCAGCGCTCTTTTGAGGCCGTCTGGAATAAGTCCAGCGATACTATGACGAACCTGCGCATGGGTGCGTATCTGCTTGCGGTCTCCCGTGTCGCCGAGGCGACCGAGCTGCGCGGTGTCTATCCTTGATCGCGAATGGAGCCAAAATCCGGGTTGGGAGATGCTTTCCCGCCCGGAACTTTTTTATTGAGCCGGTTCAGCCGCGAGTATTCTCAGGCGGATCTCCTCTGCGCTTTCGCCACTTTGAGGATGCCATGCCGGTTCGATCGCAAACACGAGCGCGAGCTGCTTCTGATCTTTTAACCTCTCATAAAGATGAGCCCCACCACTGATGGAGCCGCGTAACCCCTGCTCCAGCACTATTCCCAAATTGCGGCCATCGCGGTTGATCTGGCAGCGCCGGACGCCAATCCGGTTGACTTTAAAGATTGGTTCTGGATTGCCCGCGCCAAAAGGCCCGACCTGACGGATCTCCTGATAGATCTGATAGCTAATACTGCTGGCTTTATCAAAAACATAGTCGATCATTAACGCTTGTGGAGAGGGGAAATTTATATTCTCGCCGGGCTCTGCTTGCTCTTCTCCCTCGCCTTCAACCTCTTTGATGCTCGCTGGCCTTTCCCAAGCAAGCAGATAATTGTGCAGATCTTCGATCTCGCTGACCTTAATTGTAAATCCGGCGGCTTGCTTATGTCCGCCATAACGTTCGAGGGGGTGTTTTAGATCATTATAGCCGCGCAGGGCCAGCAGGCTATGGAAATTAGCCTGGCTACGAACCGAGCCCCGCCCCAGACCCGTTCCCTGATTCGTACTAACCACCAGCACCGTTTTATTGATCTCCTCGGAGAGGCGACCTGCCACCAGACCAATAATCCCCTCGGACCATCCATCTCCATGTACCAGCACAATCTTTTTTGCTCGCTGATCCTCGGCCTGCTTGCGTACTTCAATCATCAGGCGTTCGGTCTGCTCTTTGCGGGTAGTGTTCAACCCCTCTAACCTGGCGACCAGGTATTCGGCCTCCTGAGCATCATCTGTTGTGAGCAATTGGAAGGCCAGATCTGCGTTGCCCATCCGCCCGGCGGCGTTAATGCGGGGGGCGATCGAGAAGGCGATATCCTTTTCTTTGATGCGGGAGCTATTCTTAAGACTACTATGGGTAATTAACGCCCGCAGTCCGGGTTTCTGCGTTTGTTGTAGGATACCCAGGCCGAGGGTTGTGAGGACATGATTTTCACCTACCAGAGCCGCGACATCCGCGATCGTTCCAATCGCTACCAGATCGAGCAAGAACTGCGCGTCCTTATCCGATCCTCTCATACTACGATAAAGAGCCTGGACCAGTTTAAACGCCACACCAGCTCCGCAGAGCACATGTTCGGAATAGGTTGAGTCCAGGCGGAAAGGGTTCACCATGGCACAGGCCGCCGGTAGGTGTTCGGGAGGATGGTGGTGATCGGTAACGATCACATCGATCCCCTGGCTTTTCGCGTATGCGATCTGCTCAACATCCGAACTGGCGTTATCTGTAGTGATAATCAGGCGCGTCCCTCGACCAATAAGCTCGTCAAGCGCCATCTGGTTCAGGCCGCAGCCCTCATTCAGGCGGCTGGGGATATAGTGGTCTAATTGTTTGCCAGCCTCCGGCCAGAGATCGCGCAGCGCCCTGGTCAGGAGAGCTGAAGAGGTCACGCCATCGGCATCATAATCCCCATAGACCGTTATCCGCTGAGACTGCTGAAAAGCCTGCTTGACCCGCTCGACCGCCATATGCATATCGGGCAGCAGAAAGGGATCGAGCAGGTTCTTATAGTTGGGATAGAGGAAGTTCCGCATCTCTTGCAGATTGGTGATTCCCCTGTTGGAAAGGAGCTGCGCCTGAAGTGGTGTAACACCTTGCTGTTGAGCGGAGATTGCGAAGGTGCCCTCAATTCTTCTCGCGAGTTGCCATTGCACCTGTTGGTAACGGTTGGAGCTGTCGGCCACAGCGGTCTTCCTTTCCTTTTAATCGGGTAACAGGCGCAGAAAGACCTCATTGCCTAGAAGACGGCCCCGGCTACTCAAGCGTAGCCAGTCGTCCTCCTGCTCCAGGAGTCCCGCCTCATCTACAACTCTTAAGCGATCACCAGCAAACGTGGAAAAGGACTGATTAAAGCGACGTTCAAACGTAGGAAGATGCAGGCCAATCGCGGTACGCAGAGCCAGAAAGGCGGTCTCGGACATTTGCCCTTCGCGCTCGATCGTCTCGCCCTGGGCCTCTGGCAACGTCCCATTTTTTAACGTTTTCGTATAATCTAATGGCAGCAGGATGTTCGAGAAACGACGGTCCCGGAAAAAAGAATGTGCCCCGGCCCCCATCCCGATATACGGCAGGTTTAGCCAGTAGGTTAGATTATGCTGGCATTGCTGGCCTGGTAGAGACCAGTTAGAGATCTCGTAGTTAAGATAGCCAGCGCGAGCCAGCCGCTCATCCGCATACTCATACATATCCGCGCAGAGATCTTCATCGCCGGGCTGGATCTTCCCCTCATTGGCCCAATCAAAGAAGGGCGTTCCCTCCTCAACGATCAACGAGTAAAGCGAGAGGTGTTCGGGCCGAAGGGCCAGCGCCTGCTCCAGCGTCTCCTGCCAATGCCGCATCGTCTGCTCCGGCAGACCAAACATAAAGTCCACATTGATTGACTTAAAGCCGGCCTCTCGGGCGAAATGAACCGCTAGGGTAATCTCCTCCGGTGTATGAATGCGTCCCAGTACCTCAAGCAGGTGGGCGTCAAAGCTCTGAGCCCCCATACTCAGGCGGTTCACGCCCAGGCCGCGCAGCTCAACTAACTGTTGTTTGCTAAGGGTACCGGGATTGGCCTCCAGCGTGATCTCCGCGTCCTCGTCGATCGCGAAGGCGTCGCGACAGGCTTGTAACAGGCGACCAATCTGATCGGTTGAAAGCAGGCTGGGGGTTCCACCACCAAAGAAGATTGTTCGGGCGCGGCGGGGACTTCCATCTGCCTGACGGGCCGCAATGCCCATCAGCTCAACCTCTTTCACAAGAGATTTAACATAGGGTTCGCGGAGAGGGAGCATGCCGGCATACGTATTAAAATCACAATAGTGACAGCGGGTATGGCAGAACGGGATATGCAGATAGAGGGAGACACTCTCTAGAAGCGTTTCGATTGGTTCTGTCGGTATTCTAAATTGTGGAAGTGCGGCGATAGGCATAAATGTTTTCCTGAAAAAAGTCGGGCGCAGGCAATTGACCCACGCCCGAAAAGAGCTGTAATCTGTTGAGACTATAGATTTCGGTTGTGCCCCGGGCCCGGTACCAGCCCCGGTCCCGGTACTAGAACCAGTGCCAGTGCCAGTCCCGGCTCCTCCTGGAAGGCCACTCGCGCCAGACTGACTGGAGGGTGAGCCTGCCGGCAGATCAGAAGGCATATTGCTCGCATCAAGCAACATATTCTGGTCGATTGGCACAATTTTATTCTCTGGCAGAGATCGCTGAACGACCAGCCAGTTATTTAATGCATTTGTCTTAAGAGTATTCAGAGTATCGCTGGTCAGCGCTCGGGAAGGATCAATATTCGTGACCTGTACGACACGGAAGCTGCCATTCTCTGAAAGAGCTGGACTGAGATCGCGCACCTTGCGGTTAGCGTCAAACAGCCAGTTTTCCACTGTCGCGGCCTGATTGGTCTGAACATATTGACCGCGAGCCATCCAGCCGAGATCGCCACCCTTTGTATTGGTGCTACTATCCACCGACTTGCTTTTCGCCAGCGTCGCGAAATCGCTGCCCTTGCTGATCTGGCTGATAATATCCTTAGCGTCTTTCTCGGTCGCGACCGTGATCGCCCGAGCCTGAACCTGTTTGGTTGGTGTATTCACCTGCGAAGCCAGATATTTCTGCATATTATCGCGACGAGTCTTAATGGTCAGCACCGACTGTACATCATCGTTGCTAACATGATCCTGGCTCAAGAACTTATCGTAGGTCGTGCCATGCGAACCGGATTTCGGCAGATTGGCCTGGAAATTCTTTAGAGCATTTGCCACCTGACTGTTGGTCGGATTGATCTGTCCCTGGACGTTGCCGCCCTGCTTTTGCGCCCACTGCTGGATCAACTGATCGTCTTGCAGCCAGCCAGCGCTCTCATTGCCGACCTGTGACTGTGTAAAGTTCGTCTGAGCGAATGGGATCGTCGTCTTTCCAAGCGTATCGGATTGCTGAGAGAGCAGTGCGAATTTCTGTTGTTCTGTAGCCTGCTGCGTCTGAGCTGTTTTAAGTTGGGCCTTCAGGCTATCCTGCTGATCGGCGGGAGCCTTTTTAATCTGATCCTGAAGATCTGTCACCTTTTTCGCAGCCGTTGTAGCCACCTTCTGCTGATCAGAGACCTGCTTGCTCAGATTTTGTTGCTGAGTGCCATAGCCATTGGGGCCATAAAGATCATTCAAGGCCAGTTGGGTTTTCAGAGCCACCATCTTTTTATATTGAGATTGGGGGATCTGTGTACCATTGACACTTGTAATTGGCTGATTAGGAACAATGAGGCTCAGATTAATCCAATTGAAAAGGACCACACCGATCACCAGAGCAGCGACCAGAGCGGCAGCCGCGAGAATAAAGCGGCGTCTGATCTCATTTTTTTCGCGGAAAGAGAGGTGACTGCCCCAGCCGAAAATAAGTGGCTTCCCATCGCGGCGTGCCTCAACGTGGGCCGTCTGTCTGCGTTGACTTTTGTTTTTGTTGGATCGCGTGGAACGCTCGGGAGCGGGCCGACGCGCGGTCTGACTATTCATCTTTGATTTCCCCTGCAAAGGCGATGCGGACGTTCCAGATAAAAAGCATAGGTAAGATAGATACGTATGGCCATTAAAAAAGCTCACGTATAATCTTACCCATGTCGTATCTTTCTACCGCTACATTCCGCGAATATGTTCGGCGGTGTAGGGCAGCAGGGCCATATGACGAGCTTCCTTCAAAGCGACGCTCAAGCGGCGTTGATGCTTGGCGCAGGTGCCCGTCTTGCGGCGGGGCTCAATTTTACCACGTTCAGAGATGTAGCGCTTCATCGCGTTGCCACGGAGGGCAGCGTCTTTGTAGTCAATCTCGCGAACGTGATCATGGCAGAACTGACAGATCTTACGGCGAGAACCACGCTCACCTCGTCCACGCTCACGACGTGGTCCGGAAGGTCTTTGCACGATCGTTATCTCCTCTAAATTTCAGAAGCGACCTTCCCATGGCGCTCACAGGCGCGATTAGGGGAAGATGTCGTTATCATCTACGGAGAAATCGTCCGCCCCGCTGGAAGAACCGCTATCGGGAGCTGCGCTCTGAGATTTCGGTGTGAGCATCTCCATTTCATTGGCGATCACCTCTACCGCAGTCCGCTGATTGCCGTCCCGGTCAGTGTACTTGCGCTGACTCAGGCGACCCTCAATATACACTTTGTTCCCTTTATGCAGGTATTTGAAACAGGTCTCGGCCAGATTCCGCCAGGCGACTATATTGAACCATTCGGTCTCATCCTGGCGCTCACCGGTCTGAGTTTTACTCGTCCGACTGACGGCAAGCGTGAATTTGGTGACAGGGGTACCCTGTGGGGTATAGGTCATCTCAGGGTCTCGTCCCAGATTCCCAATCAACATAATCTTATTCAGCATCGCGAAAGATCCTTTCGTGCGAATGACCCGACCCGTTCCAACTGGACGAACGATTTCTTACTCATTAAACTAGGCCTCGATGCTCTCCTGAGCGTTCTTAGCGGGTGTCGCGACTGCCTCGTCGGGGGTAGAAACCACGGGGGTAACGACCTCTTCAGGGGTAGAAACCACAGGGGTAACGACCTCTGTAGTGACAGGGGCTTCAGGAGTTATAGCAGGAGCCTCAGGAGTCGCGGCAGCGACCTCGGCCTCGGCATTTTCAGCCGCAGGAACCTCAGGCGCATTAGCGGCAGCCTCGGCGCGAGCCTGAGCTTCGGCCTCAGCGCGAGCCTCGGCCTCAGCACGAGCCTGTGCCTCAGCGATGGCATTCTCGCGCTCCTTCTGTACGGTCTTGGGATCGCGCCGCTTCACCATGTGGCGCATGACCTCTTCAGAAACTTTGAGGTTACGTTCGAGCTCTGCAACGGTCTCGGGGGTGAGTATCATATCGATAAAGATGTAGTAACCATCTCGCTGGTGCTCGATGGGATACGCCAGACGCCGCCGTCCCCACTGGTTCGTGCGTACGATCTGTCCACCATTCGTCTGAACGACCTGCATGATGCGTTCGAGCATCGCGCCGATCTGTTCTTCGGTGACTTCGGGGTGGAGAATAAAGCCAAGTTCATAGTCTCTTGACACGAAGTCGGTCTCCTTACTCTGGGTATGCTTCCGACCGGTTTCTCTAAAAAGAGCAAGTGGAGTGGCCGTCGGAGCAGGGTTGCGCCGCATCGGAACTGAGGTTGATGCTGGCTTTTCTACAATATAAGTCCCACGGTTCAACTGTGGAGGTGTAAATGTCCTCTGTGGCAAGGCCCCCGTTACCCGTCCCTTGCTCTCGTTCGTAGTGGTTGGGGGTGCCCCTGTTAAAATCTGTGGAATACACCACGCCATTATAACATCCTCTGCGTTTTCTGGCAATATAGCCTGAACCTGTGGTCCTGTTGAAATTTGGCTTTACTCTTTTCCCTCATCTATTTCTTTTTATACGCAGCGAAAACGGAAAAGCGGAAAGTTTTTGACGTTATTTTTAATAAATGTAGGAAAGCACATTTATGAGCGTCTGAGAGGAGCCTTCCTATGAGAGTCGTGACCTGGTCAGCTTCGGAGCATGATCCCAATATTCCCAACAGAAGGGATGAAAGTGGACACCAACTACGATATAATAGGAACGCATACTTTTTGAGTAAGAAAGTATTGCTCCATTCTTTTTTTGGCGGTAAAATATGCAGAATCCAGGACAAGGCATCAATTCCAGGGCGCGCGCACATATCACTCAACCTCTTTCTCTAGATCCGGCACCCCAATCTCAGTCTGTTCCTATTGATGTACGGGAAGCACCATCTCAGGTCGTTCCTGAGGCATCCCGGTCAAAAGGAAAGGCACAAAAGCAGGGGCATAGTTTGCGCAATGCCTGGTTGGCATTGATAGGATTGGGATTATTGCTGGAACTCTTATTTTTACTCGCTTTCCCTTTTTTCGCGCGCGTAACACCTGCCTCAGATCTTCAAAAGCAGGCACTACTGGGACTGTTCCCCTGGCTCCCCCGACTCTACTGGACTACGTATATTCCTCAGGCCGAACAAACGCTGGCCCGCTGGCCGCTGGTAAATATCGGGCAGCCGCTGGGAAATGCCAATCTGCTGCTTCTCTGTCTGAGTCTGACTTTGCTTTGCTGTGTTCTGGCGGGAATGGCCCTAAGCGATCTGACGCGTGAGAAACTTACCTTTGGACAGGGGCGGGCACTGTTCTGGCTGATCGCAAGCTTCTCTCTGGTCTTTAGTCTTACCTTTTTGCTGGCTCCCTCAACGGCAACGCACGAGGTGATGCTGTATAGTGGATATGGTCGATTGGTGACGGTCCACCATTTGAACCCCTATCTTGTGCATCTGAGTGATTTTCCTGGCGATCTCCTGGCTCCTTTCCAGCCCGATGGTACGCTGGCTAGCTTCCCTGTGGGGCCGGTCTGGCTGGATCTCTGTATCCCCCTATCTTTGATTGCTCGTGAGAGTATCGCGAACATTTTGGTCTCCTATCGGATTCTGGGATTGGTGGCACATCTGGCAAACTGTGTGTTGATCTGGTTTGTCCTTTCAAAGTTTCGTGCCCGGACCCGGTTTGGGGGGACGCTCTTATATGCCTGGAACCCCCTGATGCTGCTGTTCGGGATCGCGGAAATGCACCTGGATATTGTAGTGATTTTTGCTGTCCTTATGGGCATCTTCTTTTTACAGCGCGGCTCCTCTCCGCTGGGCCTGGTATTTCTGGTACTGGCCTCGCTTATAAATCTGCTCTGTCTTTTACTGTTGCCAATCTTCCTAATTGTGCTGTTGCGCGACTCAAAGACGATGAAACTGGGCTGGTGCTTGCTCTGGTGGTTGAGCCTGACGGTGATTGTGGGGCTGGTTGTAAGTCTGGCGTATGCCCCATACTGGCAATTCTGGGGATTTTCGGGCCTTCTTTCCCAACTTCAACAGGTATTCTGGTCGCGAACGCTCATAAACTCATTAGATGCGATGATCCTCTATATTCCAGTAAAGCTTCCGGCACCGATCCTCTGGCTGGTGGAGCCCCAGCACTGGATGATTTTTCCGGTTGTGATATTGACAATTTTACTCCTGTTCTCGCTCTGGATGGCCGACTCTTTTGCTCTGGCTACCAGGTTTACAAGCTGGTTGCTTCTAGCGGCCAGCGTGACCATGCCGATCTACTGGCCGTGGTATCTTTTGTTGCCAGTGGGATTAGCCCTTGTTTCGGGGGATCGCCGGACGGGCCAACTGGCCTTGATCCTGTCTCTGGGGTCTCTGGTCAGCTTTTATTGCTGGCTCTGGCCCGTCGTCTGGCGTGGGCAGGCGCTGGTGACTATTGGTATCCCTCTCCTGCTCTGGGGCTGGACTGTATTTTTTGTTTCAAGCTGGCAGGTAACTTCAGCCCCGGCCCGCGAGGTGGAAGAGCAAATGCAAGAGCAGCGGGAGCGCGAACTGCTCCGCAGCCAGCAGCTTCATTCATAGTCGCGGTCGCGCCTGTATTGATTTCGTAGGGGAAGTATGCTACAATGCGCCAGGTATGCGGGGGTGACCCTGGAGATGGGCTTATCTTCTGCCTTCAAAGGGGACCCAGGTGTTCTGTGGATCATGACGGTTTTTTATCTCCACTCCACATTGACCTCAGTCAAAAGAGTAATACCTGCACCAGAACTTTGAATTACTTCCCCGCGCCAGAAAGAAAGAAGACAGATGAAACAGAAACTAAAAACACACAAAGCGATGGCTAAGCGTGTGAAAATCACAGCCGGCGGCAAATTTTTACGCCGCAAGGTTGCGTTAAACCACTTGCGCCGCAACAAGTCACCTCAGGCAGTCCGTTCAATGGATAAAAACTTTGAGCTGGCGACCAGCGATACTCGTCGTATGAAGCGCCTGCTCCCTTATGCTTAAATTCTAAGATTTTTTGATTCATTGGAGGATTAATAGAGAACTATGCCAAGAGTAAAACGTGGCGTAACATCGCACGCAAAGCACAAAAAGATTCTACAGATGTCCGAGGGACATCGCAATACGCGCCGCCATCTGATTAAAAAGGCTCATGAGTCCGTGATGCACTCAATGGCGTACGCCTACCGCGACCGTCGTAACCGCAAACGCGATATGCGCCGCCTCTGGATTGTGCGTATCAATGCCGCCGCCCGAATGCATGGTGTCTCCTATAGCCAGTTGATGCATGCTATCCATACAGCTAACATCGATGTTGACCGCAAGATCCTGGCTGAGATGGCTGTGAATGACGAGGCTGCTTTCGGGGTTCTGGTTCAGTCCGCCCTGGATTCAATAAAGTAGCAGACAAATGATACTCACTTCCTTTTTTTGAGGTGAAAAGCTTTCAGAAAAAGGCCCGGTGAAACGATCGAGGGCGCGTTACACGCGTCCTCTTTTTTTGCGGGAAAAGAGCGGCATATGGTTTTGATCTCCAGTCCCTCAAATCCAAGAATTGTTCGCCTGCGCGATCTGCATACCGCGCGTGGACGCAAGAAAAGCGGCCTTTTCTTAATGGAAGGTCCTCATCTGTTACAATCACTGCTGGTTGCGGATCTTTTGCCTCAAGAGATTTATTATCAGCCGGATCTACTGCGACGCCAACCGGAGGGTCGTGGCCTGCTGAAGCAGGTTCAGGCTCACCTGATGGACAACCAACTGATCGAGGTAAGTGAGCGGGTAATTGAAGCGCTGGGTGATACCCAGACCTCACAGGGGGTGATTTGTGTCTTGCCGATCGCGCGATTTGATGCAGTCAGTCTGAAGGAACGTAGATCTCACAATCAACGCCCCTGCCTGTTGATCCTGGATGCCCTGGCCGATCCCGGAAATCTGGGAACGATTCTCCGTACCGCTCTGGCCGCCGATGTCGAGGAGGTGCTGTTGACCCCTCGCTGCGTGGATTGCTATAGCCCTAAAGTTGTGCGGGCGGCAGCGGGAACCCATGTGGCGCTTCCAATCAGTCCAGACATGGATTGGGCGCGGATTCAAAAGCGAGTAGAGCAGCATTGCGGGGAGGATTTCAGGGTTCTTGTGGCCGAGGCGGATGGTCAGCGGTTGTACTTTCAAGAAAATCTCTCTCAACCCTTCGCGCTCGTGATTGGGAATGAGGCCCATGGGCCTTCACAGGAGGCCCGCGCTCTGGCAACAACTCGCGTTCAGATCCCCCTGGCGAATGGAGTTGAGTCATTGAATGCGGCGATGGCCGCTGGCATCATCCTCTATGAGACTGTACGTCAGCAACAGGCACCAAAAACGGAAGAGACGCTCTAAAAGCTGCTTGCTTAGAGCGTCTCTTCCGATGCAAGTAGATCCTTTTAGGATAAAGCAGCTATCCCCATCCCGATTGCATTCTATATCTTACTGTCCAAACAGCGGACAGATGTATAGCGCTGTCTTAATCTCCCCAGATGCTCCCGATCTCGCCACGGTTATCATAGGGGGCAAGATCGCTTTGAGCGCCGCAGCTTTCACAGGCAGTAACTTGTGGCTGATTATGAAGCAGACCGCAACTCTCACAAAGCCAGGTTTGAGCGACAACCTGCTCCGACTCATAGTTGGCGAGAAGCGACATCATGGCGCGGGTCGGTCCAGAAATCGTTCGGTTCGTTGTAGTAAAGGTGTTGTCAGCAATCATGATGTATAGCTCCTCTATATGTATGTATTAATATGTATTTTGCTTGCGTTGTTTCTATACTTAAGTCTAACAGGTAGTGCCAGCCAAAGTCCATAAAACTCAATAGTTGTTGTGGATTGTACATATAAGTAGAAAGTTATGTAAAAAACGGCAGAGTGAAGGCGCTATCTCTAGTAGATAACGCCTTCAAAGGGGATAGAGAAGCTGAACAAAAGCCTCTCCTTACAAAAGGGGTAAAAGGTTAGCGATTGTAGAAAGAATTTCCATTTTCCCAGAAATTTTCTTGGGGTGGTAAGGACTCGCTCGTATTGACCTGGGCATAGCTCTGAGAAGGATCGGGCAGGCCGGCGAGGCTGTTATGATGAGCTGCTACCGGTCTGGGAGTCGGCGCTTTTTGAGCTGTGGCGCTGATTGTGCGGAAGAGCCCACTCATTGTCATATCGCTTTCCTCATTCTCCAATGGAGAGACGAGACTAAACTGATTTTCACCTGTTGTCTGCTCTTCACGAACCTTAAAGGCTTCAACGGAAGCGCGCAATTGCTCAACAAAGCGAGCCAGGCGTTCCATGTTCACAGAGGCTTCGCGCGTGTTCGCGCTGTTCTCACTTGTTGATCCAGAGACGTTATGCATAATCTGTACCACATCGCGGGAAGATTGCAACTGCTGCATCGCCATCTGGTTAATGTTGCTAATCTCAGTGGACTGGCGCTCAATAACGCGAACGATCAATTCCAGAGCCTGCTTTGCTTCCTGAGCAAGCTGTGAGCCGGCTGAAGTCTCGCGCTCAGTATCCTGCATAGAAACCGCAGCGGAACCGATGTCCTCGCGGACACTGCGAACAATCCTGGTAATGTTACTGGTCTGATCTTTAGCTTGCTCCGCCAGTCGACGAATGTCAGCCGCGACCGCGCCAAAGCCTTTGCCGTTTTCACCGGCCATAGCTGCCTGAATAGCCGCGTCCAGAGCCAGACGATTAGTTTGATGAGCGATACTGGAGATAACGTCCACGATATTGTTAATCTCCCGCGAGCGTTCACCTAGAACATTTACCTTACTGGCAGTGTTCTGCACATTGACATGGATGCGGCCCATACCCTCCACTGCTTGAGTTACCGCCTGTCGACCGCTATCGGCATTGACCTGGGCTTCGCGGGAAATCGTGCTCAGCGATTGGGCGTGTTCAGCCACAGCCCGGCTGGTATCGGCCATATGCTCAACTTCAACTGCCGCTCCATTAATCTGATCGATCTGGATGTCGCCGCTTTCCACTAGCTGTGTCATCCGATCCAGGATCGTTGTTGTCGAACTGTCAACTTCCTGAGCCACCATTTTTACGCGTACAACCAGATTATTCAGCTCTTCGACCATATAGTTAAATGAATCGGCGAGGACGCCCAGGGCATCGGCGGTAACCTCGGCCTGGATGCTCAGGTCTCCTTCACCAACACCGCTGACCTCGCTGACCAGCTTCTCTATCTGTCCTTGCAAGACATCGCGCTGCCCCTGCGTCTCCTGAATTAACACTACAATACTGTCAAGCATGTCATTCATAGAACGCGCGACCATGTAGATCTCGTCACGGCCAGCAACCGGGGCACGAACATTGGTCTCACCCTTTTTGATGCGTCGGGTCAGAACAGCCAGCTCATGTAGGCGGTCAGTAATTGTGCGGTTGATAAGGTACCCAACGAAGATAACCAGAGCTACAGTGCAGGCGAGCGCGACACCAATACCCATGCCAAAGGGCAGAGCCTGATCAAAGCCCACCTCGGTTGTCCGATCAGCAAGGGTTCTGGTACTGACTGTAAGATCGTTCCAATTGGCCTGGAGCTGGCTGTATGCGTCGTTGAGATCACCCAGAGCCTGATTAACCGCTAGAGCGTCCAACTGCTTCTGACCATCGGTAGTATATCTATCCTGGACCGCTTTATAATTTTCCCAGAGTTTGCTTCCATCTCCAATGGCATCAAAACTGGTTTTTTGTTTATTAATTGTAACCGAACTATTGGCATCATTACTGAGAATAGCGCGCGCATTCTCCATATTTGGCGAACTGACGACCAGACCCTCAGCCTTTACGTGATCCAGCGTTTTTTGGAACTGGCTTTCCGACTGAAGAGCTTTGTTACTAAGATCTTTTGCGGTGGTATTGTCAGGGGGGGCTCCAAGCACTATGAGCGCCTGCATACTGGAGTGCATGGTTTCTAGTTGTGTTTGTCCCTGTTGCGTCAGAGTGATAGAGTGCGTGATAGCCTGCGAAGCCTGACCACGCTGTGATAATGTATTGAGGAACACGCCTCCCAACACAGCGATAATAATAGCTGGGAATAAGGCCACAAGCACAAATGCCCAGAATAGACGGCGCGCTATGGGCATATTGGTAATGGATTGAAACATTATTGGGGGTCTCCTCTGAAAGATACACCTTGCGTATGGTAGCTGAAAATACGTATTTTCTAGTGGGTAAGTAATACAAATATGGTTATTCCCACTGTAGTGTACTCTAGTTTTACCGTAATTGGAACTTTTAGAGTGGGGTTGTACCCTTTTTCCTAGTTGAGTTCCTTCAATGTTACCACAATCGTTGTCATCCGGTGCCCCAGGCCTGAAGTGGTATACTGCCATAAATTCTATTTATTTTATAAGGAGCTTTGATGGAGACGTTGGATATTGCTCGCTGGCCCTTTCAGAAGGTGCTGATCGCCAATCGCGGTGAGATCGCGGTCCGGGTGATCCGGGCTTGCCGTGAGATTGGGCTCACCAGTGTTGCTGTGTACAGCGATGTCGATCGCAACGCGCTACATGTTCGTCTGGCGGATGAAGCCTTTCATATTGGACCCGCGCCCGCCTCTCAAAGTTATTTATCGGTTGCGAAGCTATTGGATGTAGCACGTCGTTCGGGCGCGCAGGCGGTGCATCCGGGCTATGGCTTTTTATCAGAGAATGCGGACTTTGTCGATGCCTGTCACGAAGCGGGTCTGACTTTTATTGGTCCCTCGGCGGAGGCGATGCGGGGCATGGGTGAGAAAACGGCGGCTCGCCGGGTGGCAAAGGCTGCGAATGTCCCAATTGTGCCGGGAGCGATGGCGGATGTGAAGTCTGATGAGGAGGCGTTATCGCTGGCGGAGGAGATTGGCTATCCTCTTATGCTTAAGGCTGCCGGTGGTGGCGGAGGGAAAGGCATTCGTGTTGTGCGGCAGTCGCAGGATCTGCTTTCGTCGCTGAGAACCGCTCGAAGTGAGGCACAGAGCGCTTTTAGTGACGACCGTGTCTATCTGGAAAAGGCGATTTCACCCGCCCGTCATGTCGAGATCCAGTTTATCGCGGATACGCATGGCAATGTGGTGCATCTTGGTGAGCGTGAATGCAGCATTCAGCGCCGCCACCAAAAATTAATTGAGGAGTCACCCTCTCCGATTTTAACGCCTGAGGTGCGCGAGCAGATGACCAGCGCAACCAAACGGTTAATCCGCTCAATTGGGTATGTGAATGCTGGAACGGCTGAGTTTCTGGTCGGCCCGGATCTTAACTTTTATTTTCTGGAAGTGAACGCGCGCCTCCAGGTAGAGCATCCAGTCACTGAATGGTGTACCGGGCTGGATCTGGTACGGGAGCAGTTGCGGATCGCCGCCGGGCTACCGCTCTCTTTTACGCAGGAGCAGGTGCAGTTCCGAGGTGCGGCCATCGAATGCCGGATCTCGGCTGAGGACCCGTTTAATCGTTTCCTTCCCGCGACTGGAATGGTTCAGGCGCTTCAGGAGCCTGGTGGTCCTGGCGTCCGCGTTGATAGCAGTCTATATCCTGGCTTACAAGTTCCACTTTTCTATGATCCCCTGCTCGCGAAGTTGATTGTCTGGGCTGACGATCGACCCAAGGCGATTGAGCGGATGCGTCGTGCGGTCTCTGAATATCAGATCCTAGGTGTGCGAACCTCGTTGCCGTTTGTTGCCTGGCTGATGCGTCAGCCGCGTTTCCAGATGGGCGATTTCTCGACCGATTTTATTGCCCAGGAGTGGGAGACTCATGGCCGGGAGGAAGCTGTTCAGGATCAGCCTCATGAGGAGCCCTCGGAAGAGCAACTGGCCGCCCTGATCTCGGGTTTACTCTTAAAGGAGCAAGTGGAGGTAGAAAGATTGCGCCGCGAGCCTGTCGGAGATGGGCAGCGCAATGGCGAGTACAGTCGCTGGCGTGAGGCTGGCCGTCGCGATCTTTCACGCCGGGTCTAGAATCCCTCTTCGGGTGTTAGCCCACGAGTCAGCAGGGAGATGGAGAGGGAACCTCTCATTGCCTCGAAGAGCAAGCAAGCCTCGTAGGGCTGTCGATTGCAACTCTGTTGGGAAAACAAGAAGCTGTTCCTGTGCGGGGAGAGACTCGAATGGGGTAGGTCGGGTCACGTGTGGACCCGTGGCGAGGGGACGCACCACCCTTCGTCGGAAGCGAAACTATGCAAGGGTGCGTCGGTTGAACCATGTGTAGAACAATGGCGGGTGCCCATGGCCGAGGGTGGATCATCGTTGCATTCCGCTGAGGCGCATGTGTGGGCTGAGAGGAACGGGAGAGGTTCCCTTTCCCACGGGTCCGCACGCGACCCGGTCTACGGACGATGGCGAAGTGTGAGAATACCCTTCCTGACTTTCCC
>CAXTTV010000077.1:0-20511 GCA_964247295.1 uncultured Ktedonobacteraceae bacterium
TTTTTATACCCCCCCACCCCCCCCCCCCCCCCCCCCCGCCCCCCCCCCCCCCCCCCCCCCCCCCGGGAAGCGGGGACATCCCACCCCCCCCTCTTTCTCGCCGCCGTAGGCGGCATTAAGAAGAGAATTGATATCCCTGCTTTTACTATAGCGAGCAATCAATTTTAAGATAATATGATATACTCTTGAGAATATGAATGTATCAACAGAAAGGATGCTGAAGTGGCGAAAGAGCAGTCTTTGGATAACCTCTGGTTGGCGCAGATGCTATTTGACCTGGGAGCTGTTCAATTCGGAAATTTCACTGTCAGTGAGTCCGCAGTAAGCTCACCTATCTTTATTAATCCTAAGGTGTTAATTAGTAACCCTATGGCTTTACGTGTCGCGAGCAAACTTATGCAGCAAGAGATCGATCTCGCTCAGTCATTGCGTCGCCCACGCGTTCATCCCTTTGATATCGTCGCTGGTGTTCCTGTTGGCGGCCTGCTGCTCGCTACAGCTTATTCACTGGAGACAAGTGTTCCTATGATCTATGCCCGCATCCGTCCAGAGGGCACCGGGAAACGGGGCATTGAGGGCCGCTTTTCCTCTGGCGATACTGCGCTGATTGTTGATGATCTTATCACTGGCGGCAGTAGCATCCTGGAGACTGCTTCTCTTCTGGAGGAGAATGGGGTGAAGGTGAAAGATGTGATTGTTTTGATCGACCGGGAACACGGAGCGGCGGAACGCTTGCATACCCATGGCTATAATCTGATTAGTATCTTGAAGCTGGATGTGATGCTTACTCACTTTATATCTAAAGGATTGATCTCCGAGGAAACCTATCGCATCTGTGCAGATTATCTTGCAAGCAAACAGGGCGATAATCAAACACTCTAGCTTTTTCGCGATCTATACCGATACGAAGGCGAGGGAGATATCTAAAAAAGATATTTCCCTCGCTTTTCTTTGTAAGATTATTGACGCGGCGGTTGCTGAACTTGTATCGGTTCAATACCCTGCTGATACGGCGCAATAGGTACCTGTTGAGGCTCCGAGAACGGGGCAATCGGACGCGAACCATCTCCGTTCTGGCGATTCTGCTGGCCTACGCCAGCACCCACGGCTTTCATGGTCTGGATCAATGGCTCTACTATGTCCATCGGTAATGGGAAGATGATGGTCGAGTTTTTCTCTGCGGCGATCTCTGTAAGGGTCTGAAGATACCTCAACTGTAAGGCACTGGGATGGGCTCCAATGACGTTGGCGGCTTCTGCTAACTGCGCTGAGGCCTGCAATTCTCCTTGCGCATGAATGATCTTGGCTCTTTTCTCTCGCTCGGCCTCGGCCTGCCGCGCCATTGCCCTTTGCATACTTGCTGGCAGTTCGATGTCTTTGACCTCTACTGCGGTCACTTTTACTCCCCATCGCTCGGTGTGCTCGTCAATGATCGATTGAAGCTCGTGATTGATTTTGTTCCTCTGTGAGAGAATCTCGTCTAGCTCCGATTGTCCTAATACGTTCCTTAAGGTGGTCTGCCCAATCTGGGTGGTCGCCTGAAGAAAGTTCATGACGTTTACGACTGCTGCCGAGGGATCAACTACGTAAAAGTAGATGACGGCGGTTACTTTGATGGTGACGTTATCTCGTGTGATGACTTCCTGCGGCGGGACGGTTAAGGTGACGATACGTAGATCTACTTTGACCATCCGCGAGATGATCGGCCAGACCCAAAATACTCCCGGACCTTTGGCTCCCTGCAAACTTCCAAGTAAAAAGATTACTCCACGCTCGTACTGTTGAACTACTCTTAAACCTGAAAAAAGGAATAGCAAGAAAACCAGTAGCACAAAGGCTACGATGAAGATGATTACGCCTCCCATGAAAGGCCTCCTTCAATTGGAAAAACTGCTTTTTGACGCTCTCTGTTCCAGTACGGCTCTATTTGTCAGCATACCCGATTGGACAAAAAAGTTCTACTGAAATAATAAATTGCTATTTGCTATATTAAATATAACTTATTGCTATTAAAAAGTCAAGATCTCTCCTGGATGCCGCCTGGGTGCTTTGTCGGTCTGGAAATATGATGCTGTGCTTTTCTTTAACACAGACGGTACATTGCCTTTACCTTCAAATACTCTATCTCCAATAGGTAATCTTTGATCACTTTTTTTGGTTTTCTGCCAATAATAGAACTAGATTACGTGGTAACAGGAAAAGTGTTTTTTCAGTCAGGAAGGACCAGAAATGGAGACGTTCTCTAAGAGAGTTTTAGCTGGCAGTATTTTTCTTTTCTTTTTTATACCTATTCTGGCTTTTGCTCAGATCCGCCTGCAATTCGATGGCAATACATTGATGATTGCTTCGCTTCTGGGAACGGGTGTTGCCGCCTATATTATCTATGGCCGCTTCTCTCAGTAAGTTCCGACGAATTCCTGCGGGATATGCCATACTTTCAGAAGTTAAGGTAAACGCTGATCCTGTACTCACTTCTTAAGAATTTTGCGACAGGTCCAGGTTCAACTACTGAGAAAGGTGCTTTCTTTTATGGCTATGTCCCGCCGCTGCATTCCCTATACTCCCCGTTCTAAGGATCTCCATGAAACGACGTTCGCCTTGATTAGCACTGCCAGGGTTCATCTCCGCGATCAGCAACCCTATGATGTCGAGGGCGATAATAGCTGGCGCGTACTCCCAGGTGACCTCAAAAGCGATGATCTTATGGTGACACATACCCACTATGCTACACGTGATGCTTCTAAAGATGTTAATTGCGTGTTTCCTATTGATCGCTTACGCGAGTTGGCGAACGCGGGAATTATTGGGGGCGTCGGCGATAAACATCTGGGGTTTATGGGATATACTCAACAATTATGCGATCTTTATGAGCGCGTTGCCCCCGAAATGGCAAAAATTATCTCCCGATCAAAAGCAGGTGCGGTACTTGTGACTGCTGGCTGCCCTCTCTGCCATCGCATCGCTTGCGCGATCGCTCGCGAGGTGGAGATGACGGGCCTGCCTACTGTGCAGATTACGGTTGTGCCAGAGGCGACGGCTCCCGCCGGCCCTCCCAGGGCAATCTCTCCTAAAGGGTTCCTGACGGGTAATAGCCTGGGACGCCCCAATCAAAAAAACCTTCAACGCTCTGTACTTTTAGATGCTCTACAACGCTGGGAGGCCCGCGAGGAGCCTGGACAGATCTGGGAGAAGGTGTACCCAGACTACCAATCTCGTCCAGAATAAGTAGGCCTGCTAGAAGCAGAAGAGAAGGCTTGTCGCTCCCGTTCCTAGCATTCAAAATCTTTCAGGAAAGCTTACAAAGTACGTCAAATAAGGCTTCGTTGTCAGGCATGTCTCCCAAATTTTCGGTGACTTCTATAAAGCGGATGACTCCCTCTTTATCTATCAGGACGACGGCACGATTCGCGGCTCCAGCCCCTTTGTGCCGCAGGCCGTACAAGTCTACAACCTGCCCCTGAGGATAAAAGTCGGAAAGGAGCGGGAAACTGGTCTTGATCGATTTGCTCCATGCGTCCAGCGCTTGAACGCTGTCCATGCTGATGCTGACGATCTCGGCATTATATTCACGAAGCCGATCAAGATCGGCTTCGTACGCTGGTAACTGCGCGGAACAGACGCTGCTAAAGGCGAATGGCACGAATGCCAAAACAACATTCTTTTTGCCTCTGAAATCACTTAAACGCCAATCTTGTTTGCTGTTCGTTTTTAGCGTGAAATCAGGAGCTATATCTCCAACCTGCAATTTTTCGGTCTCTGTGTAACTACTCATACAATATTCGCGATCTCTCGTTCTCCGCGAGATCCAATCTCGGCAGATGCTGTTGATCACGTCTCCTTTCTTTACTTGAAAGCTGCTTCCAGAGATTATCGAAGATGAAACACTCTCACATATTTGAGCCGATTGTAGCACTCGATTTAAAAGGGTGTCAATTTAGGTCTGGCTTTTAAATCTGTTTCAGGCCTGATTGTATAAAAAACTTTACAGAAAATAGATATTTTTCTGATAGAATGCTATCATCAGGTGCGGTATATTTATTACCGGTACTCTTTAAGAAAGGAAGTCCGTACCCACTGTATTTGAGAATTGAGGTCAGTTTTCTAGAAAAGGAGAAAATACCCTGAGGAGCAACAATATTTTGACGAATCTGATGAATCTTTGGAATAAACTTACGGCAAAATCGGGCTTCCTGGCCTATCTCCCTATGGCTATTACGGTTCTACTTACATATATTGGCGCTTCTTGGCAGATCTTCGCTAGCAATACCGATGCCGCCCGCTACCAATGCTATGGCCTGTTTTTCTGGCTGGGCAGCAAACCGGCAAAAGCGTTGATCCCCGATGGACAATGCAGCTTCCTGGATTATACGGGCCTCCACGCTCCTTTCCATATGCTGCCGTTGGAATACCCTCCGATTACACTTGTTCCTTTCTCGATTCCGCTGATCATCCCTTTACCTCTCTATCAGATAGGCTTCGCTGTATTTATGGCACTGGTGGCGGTGGCAATCTATGCCCTTCTTTTACATTATGGTCCTCAAGGCTCGGCTCTAGCTTTCGCTTTCTATCTTATCGTTGGGGCCTGGGCTACTGCCCTGGGACGCTACGATCTTCTACCCGCTGGCCTCACTCTGCTAACGGTGATCGCGGCTCAACAAAACCGCTGGACTCTGGCCTATCTGGCGGCTGCTTTCGCAACTCTCCTGAAAATCTATCCCGTTCTCCTTCTACCTGCTCTTTTTATAGCGGAACAACAGGCTGCCGGGCTGTTCCATACTCCTGGTGAACTGACTGTGACGAATTGGCCAAAAGAGCTTTGGCTGACTGTCTCACATATCTTTCATTGGCGCTGGAAACGAACCGGACTGTTCCTGGCAATCCTCCTGGTAGTTACCGGGCTCTTTTCATCCATTGACTTCAATGGGGCGGTTGTCAGCCAGTTTAGCTACTTCTCCCACCGTCCCGTTCAGATCGAGTCTTTTGGCAGTACTCTCCTTTGGATGACTCATCACTTTCTGCTTATTCCTACCACGGCTGGATATGACTTTGGTTCGGTCAATGTCTATAGCCCTCTGGGAGATCTTTTGACTCATCTCTGCGAGACGGGACTTGCACTCGGAATTCTTTGTACACTCATCACCCAATGGCGCAGGAAAATTAATCTTGCTCAGAGTGCGCTTCTGCTCCTTCTACTTTTTATTGGGACCGGCAAGGTTTTTAGCCCTCAATATCTGATCTGGGTGATTCCTCTGGTGGCATATATGGGAGGGATAAATCTGTCCTGGCTGCTCTCCTGGACCTGCATCTCTGCCCTGACAACGGCAATTTATCCATATCTTTATAATCGCTTTCCCGATGCAACGGTGGCAGCGACAAGTCCAGGCTTCCCTGAGGTTGTCGGCCTCCGCAACCTGTTGTTTATGCTGCTAACTTTGGCCTATCTATTCAATTGGTTTAACGTACGACAGCATCCTGAGCAACCAGTCCCAACAAAGCGAAATCAAGGGCAGGCTCAACTTTCATGATATCTGTCGGGCTATTTTCTCCCGATGGATGAGAGGATCAGGCTTTTCTACCTGATCCCTCCCTACCTTATCTCCACCTTTTGGCTGAGACGGCGAAGCTATAACTCTCACCTGCATTAATATATTGGACTCGATCCTCTAATCCAGCCTCTTGTACAGCTCTTTGAAAGTCTTCTAAAGGAGATTTGAAAGCATCATAATCGTTGAAGTGAATGGGAATGGCGATCCGAGGAGCGATAATTTGCAATATTTGTACTCCCTGTTTTGCGTCCATCGTTACTGTTACACCGAGAACACGCGTGCCCCCTAAATGTAATAAGGCCAAATCAATCTCCGGATACCTCTGGGGAATCTCGCGCAGTTGCTCGTGCATTAAGGTATCCCCACTGATGTACAGCCGTAAAATCATTCGTCTAGTGCTGTTCTGAAATTCTAGCATGCTTCCCATAACCGGAGGCAGGAGAGAGGATAATGGACCCGGTGCGTGCCTTCCAGGCATGGCTGTAACCTTCAAACTGGCTTCACCTTTTTTTATTGTGATCGCTCCCCAGGTTCTTAAGGCAAATACTGAGGTAAAGCCTTTTTTTCTTAAACTGACTGCGGCATGACCTGTGGTAACAATTGGAAGATCTCGGTTCAAGCGCTGCGCTACTTCCCGATCAAAGTGGTCCTCGTGCATATGTGAGAGCAAAACCAGATCTACTGGCGGCAAATCTTCCATTTCAATCGCTGGATCAGTCAGGCGCGTCGCTTGTAAGCCATATCCTAAATGAATATGATCTCCCTGGTGCAAAAAGTTGGGATCGGTCAGGATGGTAAAGCCTGCGTACCGTAATACGACGGTTGCTGTTCCAACGAAAAAAATAGAGCCATGCTCCAGGTCCGCTTGAACTGTGTCGGCTGATGTCGACGAACTACTACGATTATCCATTTCCATCCAATATGTCCTTTCTTAATGACAAATTCTGTTACTGGCCTTCTGCCCATTACACGCAACACAGAACGTTCAGGACACGCTGGATAGAATAGTTCGGAGCTTATACGAAAGGGAGGCGCTCAACGCCTCCCCTATCATTTCGCAAAAAAAGAGATCATTCCCACGACGGCTGTCGGTAATCTACCAACGCCAGCGCCTGTCGTCCTCTTCACTATCAACGGCTATGGTATGCTGACCACCCGGACAGTAATAAAGCAGGTTCCCCTCTTCGTCGGTCTCGGGAATGCTCTCAGTCTCCAGATCTACCAGCAAGATGGCTTCTTCATGATCTTCTTCGCATACATGAAATTTACTGAATAGCCCCATAAGTTTTACCTCTCATTTTCCTACTTGTTATAAACATTGCGTTACTACTATGGCGATCCATGATGCCTGCGTATTATAAATATTTGGCATTTCTGCGACACCATCCAAATCGCGAACAATCAATGTCAGGTCACAGGTCAAAGGCATTGGGTGAGTATAATCAACAAATTTCATTTCTTCAATATCAATATTGAGACCAGTACTAAACGGTATAACGGATTATTTACCTTTCCATGAAAGTTATAAATGCTATCTTCAATATCTCTAGATTGTGCTACAATGGGCCTAAAAACGACGAGAAAAGGAGCATCCCGTGGCCTTTCCTATCTATCCAAAAGATGAACGACAGCAAAAAATTATTGAGATGGCCCAAAATCTGGCTCAAATATTCGCTCAGAGGGCGCTTCAATATGATTGGGAGGCGAATTTCCCCTATGAGAACTACAAAGATCTCCACCGCTCTGGCTATCTAACATTGACGGTGCCTGAGGAGTTTGGCGGTTGGGGCGCGAGTCTTTTAGAGACAGCTCTGGCTCAGTTTTATCTTGCTCAGGGTGATGCTTCAACCAGTCTGGTAATGAGTATGCATCTGGCAAATGTGGCGAAACTCCGTGAAAATCTGACGGATTCGAGCAAGCTTTTCTCTCAAATCTGCCATGATGTGGCTGAACAGGGCGCGATTATCAATACGGCAGCCTCTGAACCCGCAACCGGCAGCCCAAGTCGTGGCGGCCTTCCTACAACGTCGGCTACACGCCAACCCGATGGCTCTTGGATTATTAATGGACATAAGACATACACGACTGGGGCTCCCGTCTTACAATACTTTCTGACGACTTGTGCGATTGAGGATACCCCTGCTTCTACTGACCTGACACCAATAAAGGCGAAGAAGGGGACGTTCGCAATTCCTAGATCTACGCCTGGTCTGCGCGTTGAGGAGACCTGGAATTCTCTGGGGATGCGCACCAGTGGCAGCCATGATTTCTATCTGGACAATGTGCATGTCCCGGCTACGGCTTATGTCGAGGGCTCGATCCCTTCTAATCCCGTTGCTCAGGATCGACTGGCTGCCTGGACTTTCCCAAATGTCGCGGTCTATCTAGGGATCTCTCAAGCGGCGCGCGATGAGGCGATCCGTTTTGCTTCCCGCCGCAAACCTAATTCATTGGATCAGCCAATCTCTAGCCTGCCACATATTCAGGAAAAGGCTGGTCAGATGGATAGTAAACTGCTGCAAAGTAAGGCGGTCTTCTTTGGGATCGCGGAGCAAGCTGTTCAAGATGCTTCCCTACTCCAATCAGCCGATTTCGCTGCCGCTAAATATATTGTGACAAATAATGGCCTTGAGATTGTGGATACGGCGATGCGCCTAGTTGGCGGTGCCAGTCTGTCGATGGCGATGCCCCTCCAACGCTACTACCGTGATATCCGCGCAGGACTGCATAATCCACCAATGGATGACGCTACCCTCAGCTTGGTTGCGAAACAGGCTTTTGAGCAAGACCAACGTTAAACTATTCCCCTTAAGGAGAGGTCCAGGGTCATCTATGCCACCTTCTTTGTTTAACCGCCAGCCAACTTTAGTCAAGGAGCTGAAGACGATCGTTGGCGATCCTCACGTTCTTACTACTGAGGCCGATCTGATCGCGTACTCTATCGACGGAACCTGGGTTGAGGGCCGTCCCCTCGCGGTGATCCTCCCCCATTCCGCTGAGGAGATTAGCCAGATTCTCCGTCTGGCGAACCGGGAGCAGTTAGTAGTAACTCCTCGCGGCTCTGCTAGCGGGCTGTCGGGCGGTTCGATCCCTCTGGCCGGGGGACTGGCACTCTCACTCACACGCATGAACCGTATTTTAGAGATCGATACACTAAATCAGGTGGCGGTGGTCGAACCTGGGGTTATCACTGCCGATCTTCAGAAGAAGGTTGAAGGACTCGGGCTGTTCTACCCACCCGATCCCTCTAGCCTCAATGTTTCGGCCCTAGGGGGCAATGTGGCGGAGAACGCTGGTGGGGCACGCTGCCTGAAGTATGGGGTGACTTCTGATTATGTGATGGGCCTCCAGGTGGTTCTGCCTACTGGCGAGATTATCCATACCGGCGGGCGAATGGTGAAAAATGTGACTGGCTACAATCTACGCCAGTTGTTCACAGGATCAGAGGGGACCTTAGGCGTTATTGCGGAAATTACACTTAAGTTGCTCCCTCTACTAAAATATCAGCTCACGGCTATGGCGATCTTCAACCACCTGGAAGATGCTGCTGAAAGTGTGACGGCGGTGATGGGTTCCGGCGTCCTACCAGCCAGCATTGAGTTGATGGATAGTACAACCATCCAGTGTGTGGAGGAGCTGCTACAGATGGGGCTCCCAACCAATGCGGGAGCTTTGCTGCTTTTCGCGTTCGATGGACAGTACAAGCAGATCATTGAGGCTGAGATGGCAGCGGTGGAAAAGATCTGCTCAGACCATCAGGTTCGCTCACTCAGGATCGCCCACACTCCCCAGGAAAGTAATGATCTCTGGCGCGCCCGCCGCTCGGTCTCTCCCGCCCTTGCTCGCCGGGCTCCTAATAAGCTAGGTGAGGATATTTCGGTCCCTCGCAGCGCGGTCCCGACTATGGTCGCTAGCATTCGAGAGATCGCTCAACGTCATAAGCTTTTGATCCCAATCTTCGGCCATGCCGGTGATGGCAATCTCCATCCAAATATCCTTTGCGATCGCCGCGATCCCGAGGAGATGCGACGGGTCCGTCTGGCGGCGGGAGAGATCTTCTCGGCTGCGATTGCCTGCGGCGGAACCCTTTCGGGTGAACATGGCATCGGCCTGCTCAAAAAAGAGTTTCTGGAACAGGACCTGGGCAAAGATGCAATCGAAGCTATGAAAAGGATTAAACTGGCTCTGGACCCCAACCAGATCCTCAATCCCGGCAAAATCTTTCCTACGGGCCAGAGCTCATGGTAGAAATACTGTAGGATCGCGCATAAATGCGCGAAATGGATAGGGAATAACAAAAAGGAGCTGCATCCATATGGACCAGACAATAGATTTAGATGAGGAACGCGGTACGGCTTGCGAGTTCTGCGAGGCTCAAAAGATCGAAGACTATATTCTGACAGAAACTCCGCATTTCCGTCTCGCTACCGACCACGCTCCGCTGGTCGAGGGCCACCTGCTTATTATCCCCAAAGAGCACTATACCTGCTATGGCGATGTTCCATCTTCGTTGGATGCTGAGTTCCTGGCCCTGAAACAAAAAACGCAGGATTTCTTAGAACGCTACTATCGGCCTGTGATCTTTTGGGAGCACGGGATCTATCATCAAAGTGTGTTTCATGCTCATCTCCATTGCTTTCCTTTCGGCCCGATCTCCTACGATCCTGCGACCGATCTGCACGCCCAACTGATCCATTCCCAGGATGAACTCCGCGCCTGGCATCACCAATACAATTACTATTTCTATCTGGAAGATGCCCACCAAGCCTACCTTTTCAAACCGGAGACCGATAATTATACTCGCATCATTCGCGATGTCTTACTTCAGGGCGTTCACCAGCGTGATCAGCAGTTTCGCTCTCCCGATGAACGCATAAAGCGGGGCCGCCCATGGATTGCCTCGACGCTCCAACGCTGGCATGAGTATATACACGAATATGGCGATTAGCGCGTCTTCCAAATTTTGTGATACAGTGGGAAAAGAGGTCAGCTCTCAGAAGCTGCACCCGAATCTAACCTACGGAAGGAAATTTTATCAATGGCGATTCAAAAAGTAGGTGTTGTTGGCTGCGGGCTGATGGGCGGTGGTATCGCTCAAGCCTGCGCTCAAGCTGGCTACGAGACTGTTGTCCGTGAGATCAACCAGGAACTGCTTGATAAGGGCTTGAAACGTATTTATGGGGCCTGGGATATGATGGCCGGTAAGGGCAAGCTCACTCAGGGTCAGGTTGAGGGGAACCGCGCTCGCCTCCACGGCACTCTGCAAAAACCACCAAGACTCAAGGTCAGCATACTTCATCAGCGGATGCAGGGTCAAAATCATCGCCACGCAGTTCCAACAAAAGCTCATAAGGAGAATCTGGAGAGTAACGAGCTCGAAACTTTAAAAAATCCCCTTCTTTTGCCTTAAAAACTCTTTCATTTATTTGTGTGGACAAATGCTTCAAATCCTCTACCGTGCCCGCAATCCAATGCTCATCAATCGTCGCCTTATCCCACGTCCCGATCTCAAAATACATGTAGGGTCCTAGATTCTCATGTTCAGATAACTGCTGGTTTTTGGGGTTTTCTGAATAATCAGAAATAATGCGAGCAAATTTTAGTAGGTTATCACGAGAACCAGAGACCAGCCATTCTTTGGTTTTGTCATCTCGCGTGTAAAAGAATCCTAATTCGCGCCATTCTCGACATGTAGCCTCATTCACTTCATCTTTAGGCACAAGAACCTCCTACTAGCAAAGCTGCATCTATCAAAAAATACTTTTGCTTCTTTATAGTAAATTTCTCCGTATAAGAGGCTATCATGCTTTCCTTCTAGTTGTCAAACAAAGAGATCAGGTGAAGTCTTAACCTTCGTGTTAACAATTGCTCCGGCCTCATCTAAAGTTTTCATTTTTGGCTCCACCAAATTGGGCGACAGGAGGCGTCACATCTTCACTGGACTAAGTTACTGTGGCCTCAACAGGCATTAGCAAAGCTCCCGAATTTTGTGATACAGTGGGAAAAGAGGACGGCTCCCAGGAGCTGTACCAAATCTAACCTACGGAAGGAAATTTTATCAATGGCGATTCAAAAAGTAGGTGTTGTTGGCTGCGGGCTGATGGGCGGTGGTATCGCTCAAGCCTGCGCTCAAGCTGGCTACGAGACTGTTGTCCGTGAGATCAACCAGGAACTGCTTGATAAGGGCTTGAAACGTATTTATGGGGCCTGGGATATGATGGCCGGTAAGGGCAAGCTCACTCAGGGTCAGGTTGAGGAGAATCGCGCTCGCCTCCACGGCACTCTGGATATGCAGGATTTTGCTAATTGCGATCTGATTATTGAGGCGGTCCTGGAGAATATGGAGGAGAAGCTTCGTCTTTTCCCAGCTCTGGACAAGATTGTGAAGCCCGAGGCGATTATTGCCAGCAATACTTCCTCTCTGAATGTTACCCAGATGGGCGCTGTCACTAGACGCCCCGATAGGGTCCTTGGCCTGCATTTCTTTAATCCTGCTCCCGTTATGAAGCTGGTCGAGGTGGTTCAGACGCTCTCAACCTCTCAGAAGAGTGTTGAGACTGCTAAGGGATTTGTGGAGTCTCTCGGCAAAACTGCGGTGCTATCAAAAGATACCGCTGGCTTCATTGTGAACTTCCTGCTAATCCCCTACCTGCTGGCCGCAGTTCGTATGTACGAGAATGGACAGGCCAGCAAAGAGGATATCGATTCGGCGATGAAGCTGGGCTGCGGCTATCCCATGGGCCCCTTCACTTTACTCGATTATGTTGGGCTGGATACAACGCTCTGGGCTGCGGAGGCGATCTATGACGAGTATAAAGATCCTCTCTACGCTCCTTCTCCCCTGCTCCGCCGTATGGTCAATGCCGGACGCATCGGGAAGAAAAGTGGCAAGGGCTTCTACGATTACAAATAATTGATACGGGAAATCGCTCGCAACTCTGCTGGAAATGGGAAAGAGGTTCCTGCTCAGAGATCGGTGGCCGAAAGGGATAGATCGGGTCACGTGTGGATTCCATGACACGGGGACGCGGCGCCGGCGTAGGACACCACACCTCACGAGAGATCCTGCGCCCAGCCCCATTGCGCACGCTTCGCGAAGCTCTCCTACCGCACCTGAAGGGCGTTTCCTTTTCCCAGCAAAGTCGCCTGCTTGAGAAGCTGGTTCGCCTCACCTGTTTCCACGACAACGATCGAGATGAGCCAGCATATCCCGACAGGTCTCTCCTTGCGAAGATAGGAGATTACCTATCTTCTCCCTAAAGAGGTGTAGAGTCTGTCGTCTTCACGGTAGCATTATTTCAAACCTTAATCCCATTATTCGCAAGTTCTTCTTCGGATATTTTATAATGAAATACGTTTATCCCCTGTCCCCTTAAGTCCTATGGAACGGTTTCATGTAACGTCCGTTTATTTTCGTTAAACGGCAGAAAGAGGTCCCCATATGAGTAGCAATCTCAATTTTGAGAATACTGATCGAGTGCTGTCAGAAAAGCGTGTATTTACTCCGTCCCCAGATGTTGTTCAGAATGCAAATATTACTGCCTATATGAAAAGCAAGGGCTTCGATGACTACGAGGCCTTCTACAAGTGGTCCCTTGATCATCGCTTCGAGTATTGGGAGGATCAGGCCAGAGAGCTCCACTGGTTTGCTCCCTGGAAAAAAACGTTTGAGTGGACCCAAAAACCCTTCTTTAAGTGGTTTGTGGATGGCAAGTTCAATATTACCTACAATTGCCTTGACCGCTATATGGGTACCCCTGTTCAGGATAAGGTGGCCTACTACTGGGAGGGCGATGACGGTTCGACTCGCACACTAACCTACAAGGATCTCTATGCCTTGACTAATCGCTTCGCGAAGGTTCTGCAAGATCAGGGCGTAAAAAAAGGCGATCGCGTGGCTATTTATATGCCTTCGATCCCTGAACTGGTGGCGGCAGTTCTGGCGACGGCCCGCCTGGGCGCTCCCCATATGGTGGTCTTCGGCGGCTTCGCGGCCAGTGCCCTGCGCGATCGCATCATTGATGGTCAGGCCAAGGTGGTGATTACGGCTGATGGCAACTATCGCGGTGGCAAGCTGATTGAACTCAAGAAGATTGTGGATGAGGCGATCGCTGATACGCCTACGATTGAGAAGACGATTGTGGTGCGCCGGCTCGGCTCCGATGTGCCAATGACTGAGGGTCGCGATTTCTATTTAGACGATCTTCTCAAAGATGTGCCTGAAGATACAATTGTTCCCTGTGAACAGATGGACAGCGAGGATCTTCTCTATATCCTCTATACTAGCGGCAGTACGGGCAAACCAAAGGGTGTGGTCCATGTTCAGGGCGGCTATGCTGTCGGGGTCTACGCGACGACGAAGTTTGTTTTTGATATGAAACCCGAGGATGTCTACTGGTGTACCGCCGATGTAGGCTGGGTGACCGGACATAGCTATACGATCTACGGCCCGCTGATGAATGCAACAACTAGTGTACTTTTTGAGGGCGCGCCTACCCATCCCCAGCCAGATCGCATCTGGAACATTGTGGAACGCTTTAAGGTGAGTATCCTTTATACTGCTCCAACACTGATCCGCACTCTGATGCGCTTCGGCGAGGAGTGGCCAGCCAAACATGATCTCTCTAAACTTCGCCTCCTGGGGAGCGTGGGTGAGCCTATCAATCCTGAGGCCTGGATCTGGTACCGTAAAAATGCCGGGCATGATCAGCTCCCAATTATGGATACCTGGTGGCAGACGGAAACTGGTTCGATTATGATTAGCCCAACGGTAATCACTCCTCTCAAACCAGGGAGCGCGACTCGCCCACTCCCAACGATTGAGGCTGTGGTGGTAGACCGCGCCGGGCAACCCGTTAACCAGAATCAGGGGGGCTTCCTGGTTGTCCGCTATCCCTGGCCCAGTCAGATGCGGACGATCTATGGCGATCCCGCTCGCTATGAGACCTACTGGAATACGATACCAGATGTGTACTTCGCTGGCGATGCTTCCCATATGGATCAGGATGGCTACGTCTGGATTCAGGGTCGCGTCGATGATGTGATTAAGGTGAGCGGCCACCGTCTTGGCTCAATGGAGATTGAGTCCAGTCTGGTCAGTCATCCTTCGGTCGCGGAGGCGGCGGCGATCGGCAAACCCAACGATATTAAAGGCGAACACGTTAAGGTGTTTGTGATCCTGAAAAATGGGATCGAGGGCACCGATCAGCTTGCGGCTGAGTTAAAGAACCATGTGCGCACCAATCTGGGCTCTGTCGCTACTCCCGATGAATTGGAGTTTGTGCCAAATCTGCCGCGCACTCGCTCCGGTAAGATTATGCGCCGCGTGGTCCGTGCCCAGGATCTAGGGCTGCCTGTCGGCGATATCAGTACGATGGAGGGCTAACCTTCACAAAGGAAGGAAGGGGGCGATCTCCTGCATCTGCTGAAAACAGGAGACGCCCCTTCGATTCCTTCGCTCCACAATCGAAAGTATCCTCGCTCTGCTTATGGTGAAGCAAGAACTCTTTTTTAGCTTACTTTAATCACAATCTTTCCTCGAATATTTCCTGCTTGCATTTTCTCTATGGCCTTTGGAAGATCATCCAAAGAGTACATGCTATCCACTGTGGGATGAATATCCGCGCTCTCGACGAAACGCAACAACCGCTGAAATTCTCCAAATGTCCCCATGGTGGAGCCAATAATAGAGATCTGCCGCCAGAATACTCGGTTCAGGTCTGCCCCCGGATTGGCTCCTCCGGTCGCTCCCGCTACGACGATCGACCCGCCCGGCCTGACGGCTTTGATGCTTTCTTTCCAGGTCGGCTCTCCTACGGTCTCGATGACGGCATCTACGCCGCGACCATTGGTAAGGGTCAGCACTTGCTTTGCTACCGGACTCCCAGCCTCCAGTAGATGATGCGCTCCCAGACCTCTGGCATGCTCTAGTTTCTGACCATCGCGGGAGGCCGCGAAAACGGTGATCCCTGCCGCCTGTGCTAACTGAATGGCTGCGGTCGCGACTCCACCACCGGCTCCCTGAACCAACACACTATTTCCCGCTTGCAGACGCGCCCGCGTAAATAACATCCGAAAGGCAGTTAGATACGTCACCCCAAGACAGCTCACTTCTTCCACCGATAGCCGATTCGGACGCGGCAGCACGTTCTCGGCTGGTAACACGACATGCCCGGCAAAGGTACCATCCACTCGATCGCTCAACATCCCAAATTCTCGGCTAAATAATACATCTTCACCCATATACGTGCCATGCTCTCCACCTATCACAGGATAGAGCACAACCTCACTACCTACAGCCGGAGCACTTTGAGGTTGCTGCCCTTCATAGGCCTCAATTATACCGCTGGCTTCACACCCCAGAATTCTCGGAAGGGTGATCGGGGTCCCAACAATACCTTTCAGCGTCCAGAGATCATGATGATTTAATGAGACGCTTGTAACGCGCACCAGGGCCTGCCCCGGCTCTGGCTTTGGCTCCGGTCGATCTCCTATCTCCAGATGGGTAAGTGGATCATTTGTTTTATCTAATGAAGTTACGTAGGCTGCTTTCATTCTGAAATACCTTTCTATCCTCTCAACGCTGAGATGTCGACTGACTTCGGCCCTTCCATTATAGATCTCGATCTCATCCACTCGCAATCTGTTCTATATAACTCTAACTTGCTAGAAACTTGACATTCAGCCCTAACGATGATAGCATCTTCATCAAAGGTATTTATTGGGCGCTACTTCCACAGAATACAATACAGAGGCTATCTAATGCGTAATTGATCCGCCCGCGCCACCGGGCCTGCATGAAGAGAGAGACTTTCCGCGATCCGATGGAAAGATTCAATGATGCTACCCTAGCTCCTTCCTGCATACGCCTCTTTTGCTCCTCTCGCTCTCATCTATTTTTACCGCCGAAGCCTCAATGTCGAGTTTCGCTTGCGCAATCTGCCTAAATCATACAAAAGGAATTCAATTCACTCATGTTACAGGTCAATCACCTTCAACTGGCGTATGGCCCACGCCTGATCCTTGATAATGTCTCTTTTACGGTTGCCGCTGGCGAGAAAGCCGGCTTGATCGGTGTCAATGGCGCTGGTAAAAGCTCTCTCCTGAAAATTATTGGCGGCTACCAGGAAGCCGATCGCGGCAAAGTTATGCTGCCCCGCACTCACGGCTATCTCTCACAGGATGTAGCTCACGAGGCTCCAGTCGCCGCTGGTATGACTATTCGCGACTACTTTTTCCATAGTATCGGTCTCAATGTTGCCCTGGATGCTTATCAGAAGCTTTCAGATCAGATGGCGACCGGTGAGGGCGATCTGGAAGAGCTCCTGGAACTGTTCTCTAACGCTCAAGAGGATCTTGAGCGCCTGGGGTACTACGAGGCTGACGCTCGCGCTGAACAATTGATCGCGGGTCTGAACCTGAAGGGTATGACCCTGGATCGCGAGGTCCTCTCCCTGAGTGGCGGTCAGAAAACGAAGCTAGCCCTGGCTCAGCTACTCTTTAAAGCTCCCGAACTGCTGATGCTGGACGAGCCAACTAACTTCCTGGATGCCGATGCAACCATCTGGCTGATGGAGTATCTGGAAACCTATAAAGGAGCCCTGGTGATTATCTCCCACGATCTGGATCTGCTGGATAAGGGGATTACGAAGGTGCTCCGCCTTAATGAATTCACTCACAAGCTGGAAGAGTATAAAGGCAATTATACAAATTACTTGAAGGTTACGGGCGATGAGCTCGCTTTGATGGAGCGGACAAAAAAGCAACAGGATCGCGAGGTTGTTCGTCTCCGCAAAACTTCTGAACGCCTCCGTGGCTTCGGTGCTACACGCGTAAGCCAACGGATCGCGGTCGATAGACGGATCGCGGATCTAGAGAGCAGTAAACCGCAAATCCCTCAAAACAGCCGCAAGATGAAGATCGACTTTCCGGTTCGCCAGCAGAGTAGCCACCTGATTATTAAGTCCGAGGCTCTCTCGAAAAGCTACGGCTCCAAAGAGGTCTTTAAAAATCTTAATCTAGAGATTCTTCGCGGCCAGCGTCTGGTAATCGTCGGGTTGAATGGTGTTGGTAAAACTACGCTGCTTCGCTGCCTGCTCAATCAAATCCCTTTCAATAGTGGCTCAATAACCCTGGGAGATCGCGTGGAGATCGGCTACTACGCTCAGGAGAATGAGGGGCTCGACTATACAAATACGGTCCTGAATGAGGCGACGGAGATCCAGCCTGAGGATACGAAACGTGTTCGCTCGATTCTTGGCCGCTTCCTTTTCAATGGCGAGCGCGTCTTTCAGGAGATCGGCACGCTTAGCGGTGGTGAAAAGACCCGTCTGGCTCTGGCGAAGATGGTCCTCAACGGTCCCAATCTGCTGGTTCTGGACGAGCCAACCAGCCACCTGGATGTGCTTTCGCGCAATATTATCGGCGAGGCCCTCGGTAACTATAAGGGGACAATTATCACGGTTACTCACGATGTTGAGTTTGTCCGTGACCTGAAACCAACCGATATCTTGCTGATGCCTGATGGCAAGCTTCTCCCCTACGAGGAGAAGTACGATGAGATGCTGAAACGCGCCTAAAATATATGAGGGGCGAGAACCAAAAGTCTCGCCCCTTCTTTTTGTCCAAAAGTAGGTTTTCTACAGATCGGGGATCTGCCAGTCGATCTCTGGCTTGCCGGCGGCCTTCAAGGCCTCGTTGATTTTGGAGAAGGGCCGGCTACCAAAGAAGCCATTGTGCGCTGAGAGGGGCGATGGATGCGCCGACTGGACGATCACATGCCGATCAGTGTCAATCAATTTACTTTTTTTCTGAGCATACGCTCCCCACAAAACAAAGACAACTGGATCTTTTTTCTCGTTCACCTGACGAATAACAGCATCAGTGAACTGTTCCCAGCCCTGACCTTTATGCGAATTTGGCTTATGCGCCCGCACCGTCAGCACTGCATTCAACAGTAAGATCCCCTGCTCCGCCCAGGGTACAAGATACCCGTTGTTGGGTATCTTACAACCCACGTCTGCTGCCAGCTCTCTATACATGTTGACCAGCGAGGGCGGCGTCTTGATACCTGGCTGGACGGAGAAACAAAGCCCATGTGCCTGATTCACATCGTGGTATGGGTCCTGGCCCAACAAAAAAACGTTAACGTTCTCATAGGACGTCAGCTTCAAGGCTGAGAATACCAATGTCTCCGGTGGAAATACCTGATAGTTCTGCCTCTCCTCGTCCACAAACTCTTTCAGCTTTTGAAAATAGGGCTGCTCAAACTCTGGAGCTAACCGCTCTTGCCAGCTCTCAGGCAGGTTAATCAACATGCGAATCTTTTCTTTCTAAAGGCCCAGAACTGAGATCTGAGCCTGAAAAATAGCGATCAACCCGTCTGATCAATTAGAACTGATCTCTCTCGATTCAATCGGGAGATCGGTGGTGAAGATTTCTTGTTTGACAACTTTGCGCGGGTCTGGCACCACCTCGTCCCGATGATACGAGCCGCTCGCGTCTGTGTTGATCCCTGGCCACCGTGGTCCATAATTATAATGCCCGGTCTCCGCTGGTGAAAGCGGCCCGCGCGCGAACATCGCAACCCCTGTGATATCCGATGGACCATGCTCGGGCAGATCCGCGTACAGATCCTCTGGCAAACGATCCCGCTCAAGGCGCTTCAGATCCTTCTCGGTAACGGCCAACCGCAATGTCCCATTCTCCTGACCAGTAATATCTGTATGCGGCACATAATAGGCTTTTCCAAACAAGCCCCCACGCTCAATTAACAGGTACCGGCTAAAGCGGGCCTGTACCTTGCCTAGCTTACGGCCTTCTCGATCCACAACTAACTGCCCCAGCGTAAACACGGGTGGCATATGCCCTGGCTCGGCTTTCCACTCTTCAAAAGGCATAACTCGCACTCCTTCAATCCACAGAAAATATATTACTACCGATACACCACTCAAATCTATAACTCAGGAGCAGTATATCGGTGCTATTATAACGCAAATCGGCGAGTTTATGGTAGAACTCTAGACCGCGCCTGTATTTCGCATCAAGCCACCATCAATAAAAAAGGTGGACCCAGTAACGTACCCGGCAGCATCCGAAGCCAGGTACACGGCCAGCTTCCCAACCTCTTCGGGCTCTCCCATCCTATGCAAAGGGATCTCATCCATCAATGCTTTATACTTCACAGGATCAGCTTTTACGTCTGCATCTATTGGCGTATCTATAGCTCCCGGCCCAATGTTATTGACGGTGATGTTATGCGGAGCCAGTTCCAAACAGATGGTCCGGGTCAGCATGCGCATTCCGCCTTTGGCACAGCAATACGGCACGTTTTGGGGCATCGCTAAATCTTCATGTACCGATGATATGTTGATAATCCTCCCCGGAATCTGCCTTTTGACCATCTCGCGCGCCGCCGCCTGAGCACAAAAAAACGTCCCCTTCAGATCAATGTCCATCACTTTGTCGTACTGCTCTTCTGTCACATCCAGAAAGGGACTGTGGATCTCCATGCCCGCGTTATTCACCATAATGTCAATCTTACCAAACTTCTCCACGGCTTGCCCAATTAAACTCGTCGCCTGCTGGTACTGCGAGACATCCGCCTGGACAACCAGGACGGTTCCATTCTGCTGCTCAATAATCTGCCGAACCTCGTCGGCCTTCTGCTGGTTATGAGCATAGTTGATTACAACTGCTGCCCCCTCTTTCGCCATCTCAATGGCAATCCCCCGACCAATACCACTATCAGAACCGGTGATAACCGCAACCTTCTGCTCCAATAACATCCGAATTAGCTTTCCTTTCGCTCCAATTATCATGACTATAAGATCTGCCGCCGATCTCTACACGCGGAGAAGAAGGATAACCGTTTCAGGAACAACGACGATGAACTACTTCTATTCAAGAAAATCTATCTAACTGTCTCGACTAGTTGCTGTATTCCCACCAATTGTCTCTGTGGGCA
>CAXTTV010000078.1:0-20391 GCA_964247295.1 uncultured Ktedonobacteraceae bacterium
CTGACATTTTCACTGATCTCTCTTCCCCTGACAATATCACTGATCCGTAACACAAGCGACTTCCCCTACTTGACTTTTTGGCAAAGGGCCAGTTATACTTTACACGTATCCTCTACTTGAGGTTACTCCTCTTTCTCACACCTTTCCCCTATGTATTCACTTCCCTCTTTCTTGCTCCCAAAGGAGACGTTCCCCATGTCCAATTCCCCTCAAGACCGGCCTGGATCTCTCTCACCGGAATGGCGAAGGCTGGCACAGCAAAGTCCAGACGCCGCCTCACTTCCCACTTCCCTCGACTATGACACGCTTTTTGAGATCCCCAATCTAACACATCGAGATCGCCGTCAGGCAATGTTGTTGCTCGGTGTGGATGGCGGCCTCCCTACGTTAAGAGATTCAGCCGATGACCGCTGAACATATTCGCATCGAGAGCCAGATCTGTGAAGGCCAAAAGGATCTCAAAGGGCGGAACGCGGGCCGCGAGGTTCGCGTGACGGTCCTGCGCGGCGGGGCCAGCCTGAATGGCTTTTACTATGGCGAGGAGACCCTCCAGGCCATCTGCAACCTGATCGAGAATGCTCAGGCCTATGTAGATCATGCGGAGATGGAAAGCTCTCCCGTCCGTTCGGTCCGCGATATCGTCGGGTTCTACCGCGATCCCCAGTATGTGCCTCCAGACGCGGAGACGCCGCTGGGCCGAGTAGATGCGACGCTCCATCTTCTGCCACCCGCCGATTGGCTCTGGAGCCTGATCTGCGAGTCCTGCGAGATGGGCCTGCCCGATCTGATTGGCCTCTCTATCGACATCTATGGAAGCTGGCGACCCCTGACCTCCACCTCCACGACATCTTCCTCCTCTGCTCCCAATCCTGAAGATCTAAAAGAGGTTTTTCAGGTCCACAGTTTGAATTCTTGCGATATTGTGACCCGTCCAAGCGCGGGCGGCACCTTTCGCCACATTCTACACGCTTATAAAGGAGACTCCCCAATGTTCCCCGAAGATACCTCCCCAGACGCGGCTTTAGCGTCCACCTCCGCCAACTCTGCTGATGAGCACTCTTTATCCGAGGCGCAGACAGAGATCCTTGAGCAACTGCGCGTTGAGCGCTCTCAATTACTGTTAGAGCGCCGGCTGCTTGAGGCCCCATTGCCAAATACCTTGAAAAATCAGATGCGCACCCGCTATCAGGGGCGGGCGTTCGAGGCTCAAGAGCTAGAGCGGGATCTTCAGGACGCCAGGCAGTTACTGGGCGATTTGATCGCGGCAGGCCTGGTCAGGGATCATTCCTATGAGAAGCCGGAGATCTCAGCCCAGGTTACGGAGGCCGAGAAGATGCAGGCGGCCTTTGACCGGATGTTTGATCTAGATATAGATAGCTCGCGGCTGGGAAATGTTCGCGGCTTTAGCTCGATCCGCGAGGCATACTCCAGAGTGACTGGAGATCCCGGCGTCTCCGGCTTTAGCGAACGCTCCCAGTTGGGTGCGATCCATGTCTCGGAGTTGGCCCCAATCACCCGCATCAGCGAGGCCGACACAACCACTGCTTCGTTTAGCTTTCTGCTTGGAACCTCGATGAATAAGCGCTTGCTTAAGGATTATCAGGCCTGGCCCTCTGAGTGGAGCAAGTTTGTGAATGTCACGCCGATCCGCGACTTTAAGCAGCAGACGCGGGTTCGGCTGGGAGCCTTTGGCTCGCTCTCAACGGTCGCGGAGGATACCCCCTATACAACAATGACCCTGACCGATACGGCGGCGACCTATGTACCGGCCAAGCGCGGCAATCTGGTCTCGATCTCGCGCGAGACGATTGTGAATGACGATCTTCAAGCGATCAAGCAGATTCCCACCAAGCTGGCGGTCGCGGCGGCCTATACGCTGGCGGAGTTTGTCTATAGCTTTCTGTCGAGCAATCCGACAATCTATGACAGCTCAGCCCTGTTCACGGCGTCCGCGCCCCATAACAATCTAGGGGCGGCGGCCCTGGCAAGTACCTCCCTTCAAAATGGTGTGACGGCGATGCGCGAGCAATCCAATTTCGCGGGGAAGCGCATCGGTCTACGCCCCCGTTTCCTGGTGGTGCCGCCCGAACTGGAGTGGGCCTCGATGGTGTTAACCCATTCGGCTGGCGTCCCCGGCTCCCCCAATAACGATATTAATCCGATGCTGGGCTATGTGACGCCGATCGTCAGTCCCCAATTGACCAGCACGACGCAGTGGTTTTTGATCGCTGATCCCCGCGAGGTGGATACAATCGAGATCGGCTTTGTGGGCGGCCAGATAAATCCAGCTCTGTTTATTCAGGATCAGCCGCTCTATGGCCTGAATTTCACGCAGGATGTGCTGACGTATAAGATCCGCCACGAGTATGGCGGGGCGGTCGTGGATTATCGCGGCCTCTATCGCGGCATCTAAAGGAGGCAATCCCTCATGGGTTTTACCAATGCGGATGGCTCCAGTCTGGTTGGCGGTCTGACAGGCTCAGGGGTCGGGCAGGCACTAAAGCTGGATGGCTCCGGCAATCTGCTGATCGCGGGAGGCAGTAGTAGCCTCGGCAGTCTCTCAACGCCTTCCGTGACTCAGGATCAACTGCGCGGCTGGATTAACAGCGGCCAGGGCTTCAACGGCACCACTGGTAAACAGAACGCAGGAGGCGCGATTACCACGGCCTTCTCGCTGTTTAATCCCGCTGCCAGCGGCAAAAATCTGCTGATCTATAGCCTGCGCCTGTTCTATGTCGGGGCAACCTGTATCGATCAGGCGCAACTGACCACCACCGATCCCGCTCTCGGCAGTGCCGCGACTGTGACCAACAACAGGCCCGGCGGGGGCAGTAGTCAGGCCAGTGTTACCTACTCAAATACCAACACAACAGTCGGGGGCACCGCTTTTGATGTGATCGCGGCCCCCGGTGGGAACCAGATCGAACTTTTCCCTAACGGCGCGCAGATGCTACTGCCATCTGGGACCGCGAATGGGCTGGCGGTCTACCTGGCGATCCCCTCCGCTAATGTTTGGGCCGTGACGGCCCGCTGGATTGAGTGCTAAACCGCTGCAACGAAAGGAATAGACCATGCTTGACCAACTAGAGTTCCTCTATGGCCGCTACAATGGCGGCAGCACTGTACCGGCAGGAACGTACCTGAATCCCCGTACTCTCTGCCTGTTCCAGACAACAACCGACGCGGCGCTCCCACAGGCCGGAACGTTCTGTCGCATCGATCCCTCGGGGACGCAGACGTATGCGACAATCGCCACCAACCTTAACGCAGCTCTGGGAACCATCTACACTGCGGGAAGCTTTCACAACTGTACGGGTGGGGACGCGGTGACCTCTCCTGGCTCGGGTACCGACGATGCTTGAGATAAAGCGCGGGCTCTTGCTGAGCTTTACTCCCTCTACCTATATGGCTTCGGTTCTACTTTTTGAGAGCCCTTCCTGCACCTTATCCAATGTGCCCGTTGCGCACCATCTGGATGGAGGCTCCTGTCTACCGGGTGCGCTCTGCGCTCTGCTTTTCTTTGATTCACAAAATCCTCAGGACGCGGTGGTGATCGCGACCTTTACAAATAGTGGGAGCGGCACTCTGCCTGCTCCCCCACCCGGTCGCCTGACCTTTGTACCAGGCTTCCGCCAGATCAACTCTGTCGCGATCCCAACCGGCAGTACCTCAAGTTTTACTTTGGCCGGGTCAGGCGGCATCCCCCCGAATGCCACGGCTGTCCTCTATAAAGCGTTCTTTACGGGTTCAACCAGTGGGAGTTATGTGACATTGGCCCCTCACGGAGCGAGCGATATCAACGCCTACGCCACGATCGGCAACCTGCCTGCTGCCGGCGCTTTTTTGAATGGCGCTGGCTGGCTTCAACTGGATGCCAATGGACAGATCGATATTCGCGCCAATGCCGGTCCCTGTACGGTGACTCTTTATACCCATGGATATTGTTATTAGAGATTGTTTCCCTGTGGCGCTACGCGCCAGATGCGGCACATCATCGCTTTGCTCGATGGGCCGTCCTACGCCTCATAAACGGGATTCTCTTCCGATGTTGTGAACAGAATTACAGTCCTCTATGGAGATCTCCCCATGCTTCTTACAGATGTTGAAACCGCGCTTCGACAGGATCTTTTTGATCCCGCGCTCCCTACCCCCCGCTGGCAGACCAGTGATCTGGACCGCGCGATCGATAAAGCGGTTGATCGCTACTCCCAGTTCTATCCCAATATTGCGTATGCCGATATGCACTCCAGCCCCTACCAGCGCACCTATCCCTATCCTCAGTCCTGGAATAGCAACTACCCGGTCTGGTGGCTGGAGCGGATCATCTATCCATTGCAGGTACCAGGTAGCGCCTTTCTCCCACCGGCAAGCGCGCCAACGCTTGCCCAGATAAGTGGGAGCGCTTTGAATGTCGGCAGCTATCAATACGCCGTGAGTTTCCTGACCCAGGGCGGAGAGACGCTCCCCTCACCGCTGGCCTCAATCTCGCTGAGCGCAGGCAATCAGGCGGTGCAGATTACGGCGATCCCCACGGGGGCCGGGCTCTCCTCACCTGGGGCCCTGAGCATCAATGGGGTGATTGGCCGCAACCTGTACCGCACGCTGGCCGGTGGTTCAGCGCTTTACCTGCTGACAACGCTGTCAGATACCTTTACGACTGGCTATATGGATACTCTGCCCGATAGCCAGCTCGCGAGCCGACCGCCAGTTCCAACGATCAACACCAGTGGATTGATGTACTGGCCCCCGCTTGAACGCGATTTCGCTGAGTATTCTAACCTTTTTGATAGCACAACCGCCCTGGCAGCCGGGGGAAATCAAGGAAGCGGGGGAAGTCCTGGAACGGCTGCCACCACACCTGGGGCTCTGGCTCCTGGCTTTACTCTCCATCTGGCGACCGCTGAACTTCCGAGGGATACAAGCCTGATCATTCGCGTCTTTTACGCCACAAAGCATCAGCTTGATGCCAGCGGCTCGACGATCCCCGAGATGCACCGGGATCTGGTGGTGCTGGGGGCCAGCGCGTACGCGATGGAGGCTTACCAGACCCCAACCAACGACAACTTTCAGTTTCAAGATGGCGCGCTCCATGATCATCTGGATGATACCGCGATCCCTCTCGCCTGGCTACGGGCGATCCGTGAGCGACGCGAGCAGTTCGAGTCGCGTCTACAAGTGTTGAAGAACCAGCGCGATTTTGCTAGTTCGGCCCGCGTTCGCTGGGGCGATGTTCCGGTCCGCTGGAACCGCCTCTAGTTTTGAAAGGATCGTTCCCGATGACCAATATTCTGACACTTCTCAATCTGCTGGTAACGCTAGGAGTAATCGCCGGGACCATCACAGCCTACTTGCATGGCTTTGCCCGGACCGAAGAACAGATTCAGGAGCGGGTAATCAAGGCGCTGCAAAGCGAGCTGGACACGCTAAAGGATCGCCTGACCGCGCTTGAGGAGGAGAATACGCGCCTGAACCATGTAATTACAACAATTCGGACCGCCCTGAAGCGCCGGGGACTGTTTATCACTATTGATCGAGAGATGGTCAGTATTCGCGATCCGCGTGGGGTCTCTACTCATATCTCGGGCTCTCAGCCGTCCGAGGCCGATCAAGAGGGGGCCTGATTATGCCAACTATCGGTAGCGACTGCGAACTGATCCTGGATGGTACAGGCTACTTTGTGAAACCTGGAAGCTATCAGATGCGACAGCCTCGGGTTCGCAAAGCCACGGTCCGGGCCGACGGAGGTGAATCCTACGTCGACCTGGGCCCCGGCAAACGGATCTGGACAATGACGATCCTCTGCCTGAATGATCTGCTCCGCTACGATGGCCAACCAACAACAGTGACTGGACAACACTATCGTGATACCCTGCGCTCTAGCTACCTGAACTCGATTGGCGGAACACTGCTCTTCATTGATCCTCTTAATGGATCGGCGATCCCGGTCCATTTTGATGACTACCAGGAGACCGTCCCTAACCTTCGCAGCCAACAAATTTCCCGCGCGCTTGGGCAGGCGGCGGCTCTCTCCTACGAGGTGGCTATAAAATTAGTAGAAGCATGATCCTTTTATGCTCTATACCGGCATAATTAGGTAGAAATAGCCAGCCTGCTTGACTTACATATATAAAATCATCTACACTCAAATTATGTGAAATTGGGTAACTACGGCTCAGGCCTCGATTTAAAAGACGAAAGAAGTTTTCAGGCCTTTTCTCAAGCGATACTGCCACCCATGCACTACAACAAGGAAACACCCTATACAGGCATAACAAGATATCTTCTTGCCTGATATTTCTTTTTTAAAATTATGTATAATCACATGGCATTGTTATCCAGCACTCTTTGAAGAAGAGAGACAAAGGAGACAAGAGCATCCCGGCCAGCCAATCTTATCCACCTTTTTTTGATATGTCTTACTGTAATTGCCGCGATTCTCTGTACGAGCATAATGAGCAAAAAATTTTCCTCAAAAAACAGATTAAAGCTTACTGTTATCGGTAGCTGCACTCTGTTTCTTATTTTGTCGGGCCTGGTCTTTACCATAAACGCCTCTGCAACTCGTGCCAGTGGCTTATCTGTATTGACCGCGCTAACGACCTCGCAAGCACAGGATGATCCAGTACAAACACCGGTTCCAACACCGTCTACGCCGGTTCCAACACCATCGCCTACGCCGGTTCCAATACCATCGCCTACGCCGGTTCCAACAAAGCCACCAGTCCCAACACCAACACAGGCTCCCGCACCCACCGAGGCTCCCGCACCCACCGAGGCTCCCGCGCCTACCGAGGCTGCGGTTCCTACACCTACGACACCTCCTGTTCCAACCGTCGCGCCCTATACCGCGACTGCGACTGCGACTGCGAAGGGAACGCTTGTGCCAACGACTACACCTACGCAGCAGCAGGTGTCGGTTCCACGTATTAAGGAGAACCCACCCACTAACCTTGATCAGATGGAAAGTGGAAGCTTCTCGCTCACACCAATCTTTATGGGGATCGGCGGGGCGCTTGTTCTGGCGCTGGGCGTTGGCCTGTTCTGGCTGCGTAAATCTTCGCATATGGAAGAGGCCGTTGTTCCTAGCGGAGCGATCGCCTGGACTCGTTCTCGGCCAAACAGCTTCCCCGGCAACACCAATCTGCATGGAGCAAATGGTCAGGCGATTACAATGGCGAGCAATCAAGCTCCTGGTTCCGGCAATCTGAGCTTCGCTCAGAGCGCTCCTGAGGCTGTTACTCCCAATAATTCGATCCCTCAGGGAAGCTTGATTATGGCGCTCTCTTCGTCACAAATGCCAGAGCATACATCAACTGCTTCATTGGAACAGGCCTCTTTTGAGGAAAGTTCTGAACAAATACAGTTATCTAATCTGCAAGGACCGCCTGCATTTAATGCGCCATTACCTCAAACGCCTATGATTCAAGCTCCCAGCGCCTTTGAGTTCTCGCCCGATCCATCTCTGGTTTCCGGTCCCTCATACAATAATTCCCCTATATTAGGGAATCAGCAGCAGGGACCGCAGCATCCAGCGTCCGCGATGAAAGATGACTTTGAGACGATCAGTAGTCAGTCGTCCCTTATCAACAAAACTCCCCAACTTGAATTTCAGAAGGGGGCGGGAGCTTTGTCTGGGACAAATGAGCAGGGTGCCCCTGGCTCGACAGATCAAACGGAGGTCCGTCAAAATGTTCCCGCGCTAAGCTCAAAGATGGGGATCGATCAGATTAAGCGCTATGCCCAGCGCGGTCTGACCATCCCTCCCGGCCCGCAGAGCAACAAAGAGTAGGCTCGCATATTCATAGAGAGCTCTTCAAACAATGAAGAGCTCTCTATTTTTTTAGGGGAGTCGCAACTGGGGACCCGATCCCTTGCGCATGTCCAAGAACAGCGCTCCTACCACGCCTCAAGGGCGTTTTCGCTTTTCCCAGCAGAGTCTTCTGGAAACGATTTCCATAGGCTGTAGTGCTCGACAGGGCATGATGTTTCACAAGCAGCTCGCTTACAATAAGGGGTTAATCCACACCCTCTATGAAGACGGGGGATCTTGCAGCCGCTCCAACTCTTGCAATAGCGTCTGCACCACCTGCTGCTCCTTATCGGAGCCATCGTTTCGCGCGGATCGCTGATAGAGTTGAAGCAACCGAACCAGGGTCGCGAGATGCCGGCTAATCGCCATCTCGCGCTCACTGGCCTTTAACCCTTCTGGCTCACAAATCTGATTGAGGATAAGCAGACGATTTTCTAACAGGTCCAGCCAGCGTTCTAGCCGCTGTGTGCTGTCCTGCTCACTTCGTTGAATCTCCATAATCACCCATCACCCTTTCGTTAATGCAGTCGACGCAAAAACACGCGCAGATGACTACCACCTGGCACGATGCCACTCACCAGGACCTCGATAATCTCATACTTGGGGGCTGAGGTTACGGCCAGCGCGGTGGCGGTCGGCGTATCGGCGATATAGACGGATCCGGTAAAGTCTGTCCCATGGGGAACTATCAGCAAGAGATCTATACTCTGCTGCACCGACTCGTTGTGAGCATCAAACATCTGGGAATTCAGAGTGCGCTCAACTCTGGCAATAGCTGGGAATTGTGTATACGTATAGGTGCCTGAAACAAGGGCGACAATCACAAGATTACGTTGACGCCCGGCGAAACTGCGGGTAATCAACTGTTGAATATGCCCGATTTTGCGATTATCCAGGGGCATGGCCCTCTCCTTTCTACCGCTTTGATGGTGTTCACTGCCCCTGCACCTTCTCGATTCCCCGTTGCTCTTCGTGCAGGTCCACCTCTTCACCCGCGAACTGGAAAAGCAAGCGCATCGCGGTCTCGTCACTGACCCAGCCCTGAGCCTTCGCGGTTGCCAGGGCTGTGACCAGCAACTGGGTGGAGTTTGCCAGTACCTGATGATCCTGACTATCCAGTTCGGGAAAAAGGATCTCATACTGCGTCTCAACGGTTTGCGCCAGCCGACCTGCGGCCCGCGCCTCTTGAATAACCCGATTGAGAATGCCGCGCAGCATGGCGCGCAACACATACTGACGCCTCTGAAACTTCAGAAATGTCGGCAGGCCCATCTCGGTGGCTGTCGCTCGGTTCCCATGCTGCCCATCACTTAGAAAATGTTCGGGGATCTGAGCTCCAACCGCGACCATAAGCTTGATGGCCCGACCATCCTCGGCGGCCTCGTTTGAGTTGATTTCCGGTTTGACGGCGGTCCACTGCTCCGACTCATTATGGATAATCACCGAGCCGGGCTCCGGCGGATAGCTGTACTCCATCTTTTTGCGCTCAATCGACTTGCGATCAGCTCCCGAAAGCTGAACATCCCAGAGAAAACTCCCTTTGTATTTGTTGATCCGCACACGATCGGTCAGCCAATCTTTGTAGCGCCGCAACCAGGGAAGCAGTGTCGCCAGATCGCTTTTGCCCCGCTTGGCATTGGAGACCTTGTTGACACAAAACTGAAGCATCTCGCTCCCAGCATTGAACCATTCCCCTTCCTGGCCCAAAGACGGCGGCATGAATGAGTGGGGCAGTGTAACGCCATTGCCAATGGGACGGCGATGAAAGCGGCGCACGGTCTCAATATCATCGGGATCGGTCTCGATCTCGTCTATAATTGAGGGATCAACCTGCCGGATCTTGACCCGGCCATCATAAGGGTTGACGAAAAAGCGGATAAATTGCTCGCCATACAAAGCCAGCTCGGTGCAAAGCGAGTAGATGCGCGTCTCCATGTGATTATCCGGATCATGCCAGAAATCGTCGAGGACGCGCTGCACCTCTGAATGCGATGCTGAGACCGTGACACCACGCCCCAGGACAAAGCTGGTGGTAATCTCAATGATCGCAAAGGCCAGGGGATTGGCGTTGTAAGCTTCATAGCACTGATTGTGCATCTCCAGGTAGGTTGAGGGGATCACATCTTTGCCTGAAGGGCTATCGGAAAGGCGACGCCAGAAGTAATCTTCTTCACCACCCGAAACCTGATGGCCCCAATAGACATCTTCTTGAGTGGGATTGATCTGCTCCTGAATCTGTTGCTGACTATCAATCAAGGCGGTGGGCGCGGCAAAGGGCCAACGCAAGAAATGGGGAAAGGGCATGGGGAAACTCCTGAGGGGTTGAGATCTGTGGAATCAAACAGGGGAAAGAGCAGACATAGTCGCCTGCCTACTGCTAAGTATACTGATGAGCTATCAGCTTGTCAAGCCAAAAGAGAAGCGCGCCTATTGACTTTTCAGCGTTTACTAGCTATCTTTTCTACAAAGCCTGAGTCTTCATTTTTCGCTTTTTTCATTTCTTGATACGGAGAATTCAGGTCTTTTGCGCCCACACATTCTTTGTCCCTGTAGTCGGTCGATTTTTGCCATACCTGTTACGCACAAAGGAGTCAGTGCCATGGTAGATCCAAAAAACAGGAACCGATCCTGGCTGATGCTGCTCTTTATTATCCCCTTTATTGCCCTGCTATACCCACCATTCTACAATTTCCGGGACCCGACTCTGTTTGGCTTCCCGTTCTTTTACTGGTTCCAGCTTCTCTGGATCATCATTACCGCTGCGATTACGCTCTCGGTCTACCTGCTAAAAGTTTGATAGTTTCTCACTATCCAACTTGCTCATGTCTTTGCGCTCACGGAGCTAAAGAAAGGACATACCTTCGATGATTAAATGGGAAGCGTTGATTGTCTTTATTTTTTTCTTCCTGCTAGTAACGGTGCTCGGCTTTGTAGCGGCCCGCTGGCGTAAGGGTGACCTGACGCAGATCCAGGAATGGGGTCTGGGTGGTCGCCGCTTTGGTACCGTGGTTACATGGTTTTTGCTGGGCGGAGATCTCTATACGGCTTATACGTTTATCGCGGTCCCCGGTCAGCTTTTCGCGATCGGCGCTCAGGGATTTTTCGCCGTGCCCTATACAGTGCTCGTCTACCCTCTGGTCTATCTGATCATGCCTAAGTTCTGGACGGTAGCGCACAAACGCGGATATATCACACCGGCTGATTTTGTGCGTGAGCGCTTTGGAAGTAGTACGCTGGCCCTACTAATCGCCCTCACAGGCATTGTGGCGACGATGCCTTACATCGCGCTCCAGATGTATGGCATCGAAGTTAGCATCGCTCAGATGGGGGTGCCGATCGAACTTTCGCTGCTCATCGCGTTTGTGATCCTGGCGGCCTATACATATAGTAGCGGCCTCCGGGCTCCGGCGATGATCGCGATTGTTAAGGACGTTATGATTTTTATTGTGCTGTTCGCGGCGATTATTATTATTCCGGCGCAGCTTGGTGGCTGGGATCACATCTTTGGAGCGGCTCAAGCCAAGGCGGCGAAGGTCCCCACTTTCCACGATGTGCTCAGTCCGGCGCAGATCCCGGCCTACGCGACGCTGGCCTTCGGCTCGGCTCTGGCGCTGTTCCTGTATCCCCATTCGCTGACCGGGGTATTGAGTAGTAGCAATCGCAATGTGGTAAAGCGCAACGCGGCGATCCTACCAATCTATTCGCTGATGCTGGGCCTGCTGGCACTGCTGGGCTATATGGCACTCGCGGCAAAGGTGACGCTCCCGGCAGCCTATAAGGCGAACGCGGCGGTCCCAGCGTTGATCTCGGCAAGCTTCCCCGGCTGGTTCGCGGGCTTTGCCTTCGCGGCGATCGCGATTGGCGCTCTGGTTCCTGCGGCAGTTATGTCAATCGCGGCGGCGAACCTGTTTACACGCAACATCTATAAAGAGTATATTCGGCGCGATGCCTCGGCCCGCCAGGAATCGACGGTGGCGAAGATTACCTCGCTGGTGGTCAAGGTTGGAGCGCTGGCGGTGATTCTGCTGGTCCCTTCAACCAATGTGATTAACTTCCAATTGTTGGGAGGCATTATTATTCTTCAGACGCTCCCGGCGATTTTCCTCGGGCTTTATACCCGCTGGTTCCATAGCATGGCTTTAATTGCCGGTCTGGTTCTTGGCCTGATCTCGGGGATCGCGATGTTTATAGCGGCGAATAGTACCTCGCTCTTTAAGTTCTCGTTCGGAAGCTTTAGTGTGCAGATCTATTCGGCGATCGCGGCGCTGATTGTCAATCTGGTGGTGAGTGTCGTGGTGACGCTGGCGCTGCGCGCGGCCCATGTGGTTGATGGTGTGGATGCTACCGTCCCAACCGATTATGAGCTTAGTGATGCGACAATTGCCCCCGTGATCGACTAAGACGCTTCACAACAATAAAAGGCTGCGGGCTATCTTCCTGATAGCCCGCAGCCTTTTATTGTTGTTATTTGATGTTCGACAAAGAGCATTTTGACGCAAAAGCTACGTATATTTACTACACTGAGGCGTTTTTTTTAGCGGGAAGGATCGGTAACACGCTCTAAGAAGATCAGGTTGGTCAGCGCCTCGTGAAAGGTGTTACCGCACATCTCTTCGGAGGGCTGTAAACGCTGACAGACGGCGGGCCGCTCGGGTCGCCCAAACAGAGCACAGCGGTTCTCAGGCGTCAGGTGCGGACAGCGGACACCGGCTGGCTTCCCAGCAGGCATACCGGGCAACGGCGAGGAGATCGATGGGGCGATACAACAGGCTCCACAACCAGCGCGACATTCCATAATGCTGACTTTCTTCTTTCTTGTTATTTCTACTACAATTCTTGCGTTTATTACAAGATAATCCTTGTTTCTAAATTGGGACTACATGCGTTTTATCAGTAAAGGATGTTCAAAACGGTTCTGGAGAGGTCATGTACGAAGACGATTTTTCTGAAGATGAACCCTATAATGAGAATGGCAGCGATGAACTGCTCTCTTCCGACGAGCTTCGCCTGCCTGAGGGGGCGAATATTCTGGTCCGCCTCCATGCGGCTCGCGCCTGGCTGACGCGTCGGCAGCGCGAAACGACGCTGGATATCGGGACAGCGGCCTTGCACTTACAAGAACTTCAAACTACCGATACAGGGCATCTGCGCCGCCGCGAGCGCGAGGCTCAGGCCCAAAAAGTTGAACAGGCTCAACACGAGTTTGAGAGACATCAACAGCGCCTGGGAGCCTATGAGGAAGCCCAATCCCTGCTTGAAGAGTGCATCGATCATGTGAATGGTGATCGCGTGCTGGTCGAATACTACCTTCAACTTGAGGGCCTGATCCACACCCGGCAGGAGGAGAAGATGACCACGTCCGCCTGGCTTGAGGCCACTGTGGACGTTCTACAACGCATTGAACACGTCAGCGCCTCCTCAGAAGAGTAGCAAGGCTCTACTTGAACGGAAGCGTCTCCCCTTCCAGCTTTAATCTGAGCGTTGTAAGATCAGCTTTTCCATTACTGGGAAAATCGAGATAGCCGGTTTCGCTGCTCTTAGGCAAGACCAGGGGTGAAAGCGTTCCAAACACTGGTTGAACACTTTTCCCATCCGCAGTCTGGAGACGCGAAATACTGGGAAAGTCGATCCCCTCGGGGTTCTGGCTCTGGGAGTTCGTTTGAAGGTAGACGCGGATCACATACGGAGATTTTATCCGTTTGTCATCTGAATAGCCTCTGGCCTGCTCTACTCGGGTGACCGAAAGTTTCACATTATGATAATTCATACTCTGCTTCGGGTCCAGTGAGCTCATCAGATTATTGGCGCTAGCGGTCGGTGTTACAAGATCGTTAGTAACACCCAGGCCGTTCGCTCCTTGAGTGGGTAAATTTTTATAGTAGGCGATAAAGAAGCCCAGGAAACCAAAAGTCATCAATAATACCAGGATCAGGGCCGGCAGGTTGTCGCGTAACGTTGGCTTGCCCTGGTGCGTTGTTTCGTCCATTAAATGTATCCCATCCATCCAGGCTGTGTTAGCTACAGGTAACTCTCACCTATTATAGCAAAATCCGTTAGCCCTGGGGATGGGATACACCCTCTGGTTAAAGGGCGGGCAGGAAGTTCTGTGAGCCGAAGCTGCCTCCCAGCACATCTTTGGAGGAGGCTCCCATCCACCGATCCAATACGGTCGCGTAGACGGATCGAAAGTCGGTAGTGTACTTCAGGTTCCCATTCTGGTCCAGTTCGTTGAGCTGCGGGGGCTCCCCGAAGATCCCTTTTTGCACCGATTTCCCCAGCACGAACATCGGCGCGGCGGTCCCGTGATCTGTCCCCTGGCTGCCGTTCTCTTCGACTCTCCTGCCAAACTCGGACCATGTAAGCACTACAACATTATCGGCTTTGCCATGCTGCTCTAGATCGGCATAGAAGGCAGCAAGGCCCTCGGACAACGTTTTCATCAGGGTATCGTGCGTGGTCTTTTCGTTGGCATGGGTGTCGAAGCCCCCAAGTGTTACGTACCCAACACGCAACCCCAGCTCCTGCACAATCGCTTCGGCCAGCAATTGCAAACCACCGGCAAAGGGCCCCTGAGGATACATAGTTCTGGCCCGATAAGCGCTAGCTGCAAGCTTTAGCTGTTCGGAACCGCTTCGGGCGTGCGTCGCGGTGGTATCCAATAGAGCAGCATAGGGGGCGGTTTTAGGGAAAGAGCTGTACAATTTCATCAGGGTTTGGAGGCGCGAGTTTCCACCATCACTGGCACTGGCATCTCCCGTCAACTGATAGCCCTTGACGCTGGTCAGGGTCGGAACCTGAGCGTTGATGGATGAAAGCGCCTGTGAGGTCTGCACACTCACGTCCAGCGATTTAAATGGATGGCCGTTCTCATCTACCATACCCGAGACAAGCTTCCCCAGCCAGCCTTCGCTCCCGGTCCCATTGAGATCCAGGGTCTGCCAGATATCCATGGCCTGGAAATGTGAGAGGCTCGGATTGGGATACCCCACGCCTTCAACGATCGCCATCTGTCCGGCGTCCCAGATCTTTTTCAAGGGGGCCAGATTCGGGTGCAGTCCCAACCGTCCGTCCAGGTGCAACACGTTGTTCTCAGGAATCGCCAGGGTCGGTCGCGCTTTATAATAGGTCGCGTCGGTATAAGGGACGACACTATTCAGGCCATCGTTGCCACCGGCCATCTGTACCACAATTAAGGTATGCTTGGCTGAGGCCGGCGATAATTTAATGCCGTCTCGGGTCAACGATTGGGCCGAAGCCACCCCCCGACTAAAGATCGCGGGCATTACCATACCAGCCGAGACAACCATCAACCCATCTTTTATCATTGCTCTACGCGTAAGTTTCATCGTATTTCTCCTCCAAAAAGCTAGTTAAGCTGATAGTCCGGCGACGACATCAGCAGGTACAGAGTACCGCGCGCCCGGCTCAAGGGATACTTTGTGCTTCCTAGCGCGATAGTGGCCTTGTTGCGATCTGTGCCCGGCTGTTTAAAGTAGTCCAGCATCTGCTGCCGGCGGTCGGCCTCTAACGTGCCGTCCAGCAGATAGGTGCTAAAGTAATCCACAAAACTTTCGGGTGAGCTAAGCTGGCGATCACTGACCATCTTTTGAAGATCAACGGCGGGCGTCTGCCCACCTTTTTTCGCGCCAGAAGCGCCAGCCAGGAGGCGATCAATAAAGTTGAGTCGCGTCATCCAGGTGCCGCTATTGAGCCATTGCGAGCTGACTTTATCTCCAGGCCAGCCGGCCACATTCGGAGGATCAAAAAGGGTCTGACCCATTAAGGTCAGGGCGGCTTGAAGCCCATTGCCCGAACCCGGCATCCCGACAGACCGGTACGCGCCCACGGCGAACTCCACCGGCGATTTGATCCGGCTGCGATAGGCCTTAGAGGATGAGAACTGAGGCGAGAGTAAAAGGGCACGCATCACCGCACCCATGCTGTGTTTGTTTTGATGGTAGGCATCGATTAATGGATGGAGATCTGCCGCACTGGGGTTCTCGTACACAAAAAAAGTGAAAAGCTTGCGACACAGAAACTCGGGTGTCTTGGAATGATTTGTAAGGATCTGGACAACGTCTTTGTAATCCAGGTTCCCGGTATGCCCCAGATAGGTTTTCTGGGAGCTATCATGCAGCCGCTTTTGATAATGCCCCTCCTCTCCTACGACTCGCCAGCCGGTCAACGCGAGAGCAGCGGCATGCACATCAGCCTGGGTATAGTTACCGACTCCGAGCGTAAAAAGTTCCATGAGTTCGCGCGCATAGTTTTCGTTTGGCGTGGTGCGCGTACTCTTTCCAAGGTCCAGGTAAACCAGCATCGCGGGATCACCTGTGATGCCCAATAGAATAGTGTCCAGAGTATCAAAAGCATGCTCACGCAAAAACTGGTTTTGATTAAACATGCGCACATACCCGTTTTTGCCCCCAACTTTGCGATAACTGCTGGTCAGGACGCCATGCCAGAAAAGCGTCATCTTCTCCAGCAAGGGGCGCTGCGTCCAGGCCATCCGCGCCACCCACCAGTGCTGCTGGTCCACGACCTTGCTCATATCCAGACTCAGGCTCTTCAAACGCTGCTCCATCAGATCATCCGGGACCTGCTGGTAATCAATCAGGCGCTCTATAGCGCTGGAGAAGCTTAAGGCACTATAGGTCCGGAGATCGGCGGGGGTGGCCCCAAATCCGGCTTTGCGTAGAAGATGCCCCATCTGCGTGTTACTGGTGAGAAGAGTAGAGGCAGAGCCTTGATCCGCACTCAACCCCGACAAGGCCACCCCACTTCCAACTCCCAGGCCAGCCAGGGCCAGGGCAGAGGCCCCGACAAAAGCCCGCCGGGAGATCCCTGTCTTCCGAGGATTGGAAACCGGGGCAGTCTCAAAAGAAACCGTTGGCGTGACAGGTTCAGCCACGCCGAGCCTTTTAGCGATCTCTAGAATCTTGCCAGTTGGCTGGTTATCCCCTTCAAAACTATGCGCTGGCTCCAACGGCTGCTTATTCATCTTCAAGCTCCCCTATATCAAATCTATTTCTATTCAAGCAACTTTATCTAAGTGGTCTCCGTTCTTAATTGTAGGTAGTAGCCTTCAAGAAACCCTCAAGAAACCCTCAATCATTTCTCTAGCTTTTCAAAGCGACCAGCAGCAGAGGACTTGCCCGAAGAGAGGTTTTAGTGATACAGTAACATTGCTTGAAACAGTAGCAAAAACACCAGCTCTGTAGCTTTACTACAGAACATACGGGAAAATAAGTAGCATGCAGCAAAAAACTGAAAAGTTTTCGATCAGAGATATCCTTATCCCTCTGGCATTTATAGTCCTATCCATATGCGCGAATGCGATCTTTCCACTGAAAGATCTCTGGTACCACGAGTCATTGACCCGCGCCCTCGGCTCCTGGGTGTTCTGGCCCACGACGCTTTTTTTTCCAGGCCAGGAACTTGTTCCTAATGAGCAGATTCGCTATTATATCATCACTCTTCCCCCGATCAATCTCATCGTAGCCTGGATAGAGACGCTTGGGCTCTTTTTGCTTCTCGCTCTTATATGTGGGCTCTATGTGCTGGTGCTTCGTCGTCTGGCGAACCGCATAAGCTTGAAAATGATGCTTGCGTTAACAGTTCTGATCGCGCTTCCCTGGATCTTTACCGGTGTACTACCTTCTTCCGATGTCTTTTCGTATATCGCCTACGCGCGTATCGGAGTGATCTACCACCTTAATCCACTCACAAATGTTCCCATCGCGATCAAACACGATGCCATCTATCAATATCTGTACTGGAAGGCGCAACCCTCGGCCTACGGGCCCACCTGGGTACTGCTGACATGCGGCCTTCAACTTCTGCTGCTGGCTCTGGGGAATTCTCAGGTGATCGGTATGCTGATAGCGTTAAAGGTGTTTGCCCTGATGATGCATCTTGGATCAACGCTGCTGCTCTGGATCATCATCGGTCGGCTTCAGCAGATATTTAATCTCGCTCAACCAGGATTGCGCTCACTGCTGGTGCTTGCTTTTGCCTGGAATCCGCTCCTCATATTTGAGAGCACGCTAAACGCCCATAACGATACCACGTTGCTTTTTCTGCTACTGCTCACACTCTGGTTTTTTGTACGGAACCAGAGCCGTTATGATCTGCTATTCGCGGCGATTGCGTTCGCGCTAACGGTCTGCCTGAAGGTCTACTGTCTGATTCTACTTCCCGGTTTCCTGTTCTATTTATGGGCTCAAAACTCTCGCAAGGTTCGGCAAATTGCCATTTTGGGGGCCGGCTTTCTGGTTACCTGCCTGCTGCTCTATGGGCCGTTCTGGAATAATGGGAAGATTTTGAACGTAATTACGGTGAACCCGGCGGCCAGTCGGAATATTAACAACCCTTTAGAGCTGATCAGCCAGGTTGTAAATTCCATCTTGAAAGATTTTGGTCTCCCAACTGAGCTTTTCGGCTCAACCACGTTTGAGAATATTCTGCACACACTCAGCCTGCTGGCCTTTGTAGTCTTGTATGCACTATTCTGCTGGCGATCCTATAAAAATCTAGACACGACACGCTCATTTGTAGGCCTGCTGCGCTGGCTTACATTCGCCTGGCTCTTCTACTGCCTTCTAGGTGCAACCTGGTTCTGGCCCTGGTACACGACGATATTTTTCGGCCTTTTCGCGCTGCTCCAGAGCTGCCTGGAGGCGAAACCTGTGTCACCCTCCGCGAGCACGCTGGAACGCATCTGGTTGATCTGGCAGCCAAATGTCAACTACGCCTGGACCTTTACCCTGCTCACATCGTATGTGTTTTACGCCAGTGCCCCCCAATTCACTTTTATTCCTGGCTTGGTTGGCTTCCAGATCGCGTTTTTCCGAGGACTCTGGATCTGGTCGCTGCCCGGCCTGACACTGTATCGCAACTACCGTCAGCTTAAAGCAGGCCAGCATTCTCCGGAGGCAATCGCCGCTCGCGAGCGGGTTGAGATTGCCTAGGCACGATCACCGGATGTCAGGAACCCGCCATTAAGCTTGTGGGGTCATTTGCCGAATCAGATCAAGCAGGTCCCGCACATGGAATGGCTTGACAATGACTTTCGCGACGTTTAGATTATGAAGATCGGTGGTAGTGGTCCCAGCGGTAATCACAATAATGGAGGGTAAGGGGAAACCTTCGTTCCACTGCGCGCGCAACCTATCGAGGAAGGTGCTTCCATCCATCCCAGGCATCGCGAGATCCAGGAGAATGACGGATGGATAACGCCCTTCGCGCGAGGAATTATCAATCCAGGCCAGTGCCTCATGCCCCTCCGCCGCTTCCGCCGGCTCATAGCCATCCAATTCCAGAGCCCAGGATACCATGTCGCGGATTGCCGGGTTATCATCTACAACCAGAACGATAGGATGAGTCAATGACTGGCTCATTTTCCTCCCTGTTCTCTCTTACCAAGAGTAGGCTTCCTCTTAATTGGATACGTGGCTGACTCTCTTCATTGAGGCCATGAGCAGAAAGCTTCTACGCTTCACGTAAAAAACTACAAAGACGCATGAAGAGAACTACTCATGGCCTTGAAGATGGCCCATACATTACCATCTCTGCATTTCTCGATGTGAAGAAAATGCCCACGGGAAGATTATAAGATACATTCATCTATAAATTAGGCTTCGGCCTCGCTGGCTCCGTCGGCCTGCTCATGTGCATGGTAAGAGCTACGAACAAAGGGGCCGGAGGCAACATATTTGAAGCCCAGCTTTTTGCCCTCTTCTTTTAATGTCGCGAACTCTTCTAATGGAACATAACGTTGGATCGGGAGATGCTGGAAGGAAGGGCGCAGATATTGACCAATCGTCAGGATATCTACGTTATGCTCCCGCATGTCTCGCATCACCTCTAAGATCTCGTCCCAGCTTTCTCCCAATCCCAGCATAAAGCCAGATTTGGTCGCGGCCTGAGGGTTCATCTCTTTAGCCCACTTCAGGACCTCAAGCGAGCGCTTATAGACCGCCTGGGGTCTCACTTCGCGGTAAAGCCTCGGCACAGTCTCAACATTATGATTAAACACATTGGGTTTGGCGTCAATAACTACCTTCAAGGAGTCGTATGCGCCCTTAAAGTCGGGCGTGAGCACCTCGACCCGGCACTCTGGGTTCAGACGCTTAATCCAACGGATCGTGGAGGCAAACACCGAGGCCCCACCGTCTCGCAGCTCATCACGGTTCACAGAGGTGATTACAGCGTGCCGCAATCCCATACTTTGAACGGTCTCCGCGACGCGTTTAGGCTCCTCCCAATCCAATCCCTGCGGGCGACCGGTCTCAACGGCACAGAAACGACAACTGCGCGTACAGACACGCCCCAAGATCATAAAGGTGGCAGTTTTGTGCCCCCAACACTCTCCAATATTTGGACAACGGGCCTCTTCACACACAGTATGCAGCTCCCGTGTCCGCATCAGATTCTTCAGGTTGTGGTAGTTCTCACCCGTAGGGGCTTTGACCCGCAACCATTCGGGACGCCTCTCAGGAATAATGGTCGCCATAGCTTTTGTTTCCTTGTTCTATCCGCAGGGGAAGAAAGGGGTAATGTTACCTGCTTCAGCCCCCGAA
>CAXTTV010000079.1:0-20141 GCA_964247295.1 uncultured Ktedonobacteraceae bacterium
CTTACAGCGCTCCATCAGAAGCAACACAGCACTAATAATCGCCTCATCACTGACCGTCACCACCTCATCTACCAGTTGGCGAATATACGAGAACGTCAGATCACCGGGCCGTTTAACCGCGATCCCATCAGCGATCGTAGAGATCGCCGGTAGCGTCACCGGTTCACCGGATTTCAAGGAAAGAGAGCAACTGGCCGCCCCCTCAGCCTGGACACCAATAATCGTAATATTTGGACGGAGCGCGCGGGCCGCGATCGCGATCCCGGAGATCAGCCCACCGCCCCCGATCGGCACCACCAGAGCATCGGCATCGGGAAGATCACTCAGCATCTCCAGGCCAAGCGTCCCCTGGCCCGCAATCACATCGGGATCATTAAAGGCATGCACAAAGACCGCCCCCGATTGCGCCTGAAGATCCAGGCAGTGCTGATAGGCATCGTCATAGGTCAGGCCAGCCAGCACCACCTGAGCGCCATATCCCTGGGTTGCCGTCACCTTAGCAAGAGGAGCCGTCTCCGGCATCACAATTGTACAGGGGATCTTGAGTTGCGCGGCAGCGATCGCCACGCCCTGAGCATGATTACCAGCCGAGGCCGCGATCACCCCCAGGTGGTGAACCGGGCTATCCTCCTGACGAACCAGCTTAGAGATCTTAAAACTCGCGCCCCGCACCTTAAAAGAGCCGGATCGCTGCATATGTTCAGCCTTCAAATAGATATCGGCTCCCGTCAGATCACGGAGAGTGCGCGAAGGCTCCAGAGGAGTGTGGTGGAGTAGAGGTTTGAGCAATTTATAGGCTTCCCAGATATCGGCAATCGTCACAGGAGTCACGGAATCTTCTAGTGAAGGGGCGGAAACAGAATCGGGCACATGTTTGTGATCTTCTAAAGAACGCATAAAGGATAATTCCTTTCAGTCCCGCAATGGACAGGCAGACCACACACATGGTGGCGAGACGCAGATAAGTAACAAGAGGAAAGATGAATTCCAATGAGGAGAGTATACTCACTTTTCCGCCCAAAAGAAAGATAAAGAATCACTTTCCATAACATTTCTATGAAAAAACAAAGTTTCCCGCAAGCAAGATATTGGGAAAATGTAGACTTGCTATGCGAAAGTATAATAAGGAAACGAGCTTCTCAAACGAGGCCAGAAACCAACCAAACAGCGTATAGGAGTCGCGAGCGAAACGTCGTGCTCTGTTGTGTATCACGGCTGGGAAAAGAAAAAACGGTATTCTTCCACCTCGCCATCGCCGGTAGATCGGATCACGTGAGGACCCGTAGGAACACAATGCACCATCTTCGCCATCGCCACACGCCTGCGTCCAGGGGAAAAGGGCAACGATGATCCATGCTACGAACCTCTTCTCGTAAGTAGAGGCAATCCATATGCAAAAAGGAAGCTGCGTCCCATGTGGAAAACTCTTGGGTTGCTGTGGCGTACCCCACGAGGTGACTCTGCTGTTCTACGACCCAAGCATACAGTCGTGGAGAAGCTGTGAACAGAGCGTCGGCAAGGCGAATACTCTTGTCTCGTGGATCGTATCGAGCACCCTCATAGGCGGCATGTTCTACGCACAGTGCAATCAAGGCTTCAATGTCACTGGGCGAAGCAGTGCGAATCAGGTACTTCGAGGTATCAGACATCTGTGTAGACTTTCTCCAAGAGAAGATGGAGGAGTTTCCCTACAACTCCTCCATCTTCTTTCTAACGCACGATGGGAGCACTCTCTCCTAACGTGCCTTCCACTGGCCCGCCTTCACGTCGCCAATATTCAATTCCTCCAATCATTTCTTTGATTTGGAACCCTAGATCGCCCAGCCTAGCCGCAGCCTTTGTTGCAGCATTACATCCAGGTGACCAGCAATACACCACGAGGGGGTGCTCCTTCGAGAGATGAACGGTGGTCTCGGTCGTGATTTTGCGATACGGCAGGTTGATAGCTCCAGGAATATGACATTCTTCGAAATCCTGAGCACTTCTAGCATCAATAAGGAGAAAGCTGCTTTGCCCTCGTTGCAGATCAAGCCGCACGTCGGAGGCGTCCGTCTCGACCGAAAGTTTGGTGAGAAAGTGGTGATGCGCCTCTTCGGGTCTGGCTGCTGGCGTCTCCAAAACTAACGAAAAATGGGGAAACTTTACGCGAGCAGCAGAAGCTCTCGGATATGCACAGTCCAGCGTGACTACACAAATTCAGAAATTAGAAGAGCAGTATGGAGTGTCGTGTTGTTTGAGCGGTTTGGGAGAAAAATGCAGCCAACCCAGGCCGGAGAAGTGCTCTTGCCGTATGCTCAGCAGATACTGGATTTGCAAGCAGAGGCAAAAGCGCAACTCTCTGAACAGCAAACTGGAACGTTGACGATTGGAACAATTGAAACACTAGCAGCTTTCTATCTGCCTTCTGTGCTCCAGACCTTCGGCGAGACTCATCCCGGCATCACCATCGCATTGCAAGCTGGTAATGAAGCGTCGATTGTGCAGGCTGTCAAAGAAGGACAGTGCGATGTTGGTCTGATCCTGGACCATCTTTCTGTGGACCCTGAAGTGGTGTGTCTTCCGGTACGCAAAGAAGAATTTGTCATCGTTGCTCGGCCAAACTCTCCCTACAACCATGTATCTGAAATGAATGTAGAGCAACTGGCACACGCACGTTTTCTTCTGACCGAAGAAGGGTGTACCTATCGAGCCTTCTTCCTGCAAGCACTGCGCCGGGCGAACATTCCGCATCAGGTGGTTTGTGAATTTAGTAGTCTCGAAGCCATCAAGCAATGTGTTATGCATGGCCTGGACACGGCGTTCTTACCGTTCGTGGCTGTGCAGGAGGAAGTAGCTCAGGGCAAGTTGCAGGCAATTCCGTTCATATCCCCAAGTAACCTCTACACTCAGGTGATTTACTTGGGAAGAAAGTGGCGATCTCAGGCAGTTAAGAACTTGCTAGCGCTGATGAGACCAGCCCTTCCAGCTATTGAGCACTGATAAGACACGACTAATAGCACAATCACGATCATCCACATGCGAAGTATGACTCCTCATCTTATATATAGGCTAGATGCATCTGAATCGCTCGAAGCTCAGACAATTTCGCTCTCACCACATTTTTCTCTGCGATAGCGATGAATAGCTATCGCAGAGAAAAACGCAGCTCTAGTTTATTTGCAACGGGTACTGCACAGATATGTAAAGGGGTGGCTAGGTCTGGTGCGTCCCCTTGCCACGGGTCCACACGTGACCCGATCTACCCCATTCGAGTCTCTCCCTGCACAAGAACATCTTCTTCTTTTCCCAACAGAGACGCTTGCTTACGGAGGAATAGGACGCAACCATGTTGCTCTATACCAAACCGATTGAGACCCCTTAGGCCCAATTTATAATTAATCCTACCTCCTCACCTCCATGGGCAAGATAGAAAGAGAACCAGCCCCGTAAGCAAGCGACTTCCCTACGCTATCTACTTGCTCTCCGAGCCTCTGTAGAAATTGTCTTAAGGCGGCACGTCTGCAAACATTTCCTGATACCTGGAATTTTCACGGCTCGTGGGGGGACTGTATCAAACAGCTTGGCAACGCCATGCCTAAAGAGGCCATACAACTATTCGCGAAAGAGATTTACAGACGCTTGCTCGAAACATGAAGATCTGAAGAAAGGACAGAAAGGGTATGGAGCCATAAAAACAGAGTAGCAGGGGAAGTTTGCCGCCGGGGTTATAGATGATAATTGGCATAGCAGTAGGAATAGCCATCAGGGCTGCCATTCACAATATAATTCTGGGGATCATTATCGGCGCGGTACCTGGAGGAGCTATAGAGACCTATTTTATTCTTCAAAGAAGTCGAAAATCATAAAAAAGGAGCGGCCCCTTCACACCAGAGGGGTCGCTCATACTACCAGTTGATACACAGTTGTATTAGTCACGAGCGCGGAAGATCTTCACCCGCCGATGGGGCTCCTTGCCTCGACTGCGCGAGATCAGGTTGTAGCGAGTCGCCATCTGATGCTGCATCCTCCGCACATGTGCCCCGGCAGGAGCCAGTTCGGCGGTCGTCAGGTTCTTGTTGAGAACTTGATGGATCGCGTCCTCGGTTTCCAGCATAGCGCGAGTAGTATCATCATCCGACTCATAGGTAATCGCGCCCTCCGGCTCCTCGACGGTGGGTAAAATCTCCGGAACCCCAAAGATATGGGCCAGAGCGTGTTGCATTTGAGCAACCGTGTTATTTTTCAGAATGATAATCGTCTTGCCGGCCTCTTCAGCGGTTTGAATGCGCTCGGGCTGAGTACGGTAGTAGTTTTTCAGCGTAATCACCGCATCGGCCTCGCGCTCATTATTGGTCAAAACCACCGGCAGATGCAGTTGCTGAGCCGACTGCGAGAGGCGATCTCGATTGACGCCAAAGGGATAGACGCGCAACGATTTCTTGAGAGGGGAGGGATTAGTCAGCGCCTCAATCTGATCAAGCTGCTCATCCTCGACCACCGCCTGAGAAAGGAACCGACGATCGACATCGGCGGGCGAGGTCCCCGTGGGAGCCAGAGCCGTTACCTGAGCACGTGAGCGTAGTCGGTCGTTCCCACCAGGTTTACTGAAGTTGCGCGACTGCAAAGAGACACCAACCTGGCGAAAATTATCGGAACTGCGATCATTACGGTTCGCGCGGTCGCCACGCTCGTTGCGGGAGCGAGAATTAGAAGAGCCGCGCTCAAAATCAAACTGAGAATGCAGCCCCCCATTGCCCCAGGAAGGAGCCTCCATCGTGCCAGCGGAGACGCGGCGAACCGAGACCTTACCGCTATCCTCATCTTGGGTACGCTCCTCAGCGCTCACAGGCTGGCTACGCAGCATAGAGTCCACAGTATCAGACACATCGCGATGAACGATCAACTCCTGCCAGCTCTGCTGCTCTACCACCACATCGAAAGTGGGAGGGGCCTTACGCTCAAGAATACTCTTCTGTGTTTGACGGCGGCGCGCCTCCTCGTCGCCCAACGTCACCGTCTGAATACCCCCGACCAGATCGGAAAGAGTCGGATTCATCATGAGATTGCCCAAAGTATTGCCGTGAGCAGTCGCGACCAACTGGACGCCACGCTCAGCGATCGTACGGGCGGCGGCAGCCTCAAGCTCAGTACCGATCTCGTCAATCACAATCACCTGAGGCATATGGTTCTCCACCGCCTCAATCATCACCGCGTGCTGCTCAGCCGTGCGAGCAACCTGCATACGGCGGGCGCGGCCAATCCCAGAATGTGGAATATCGCCATCGCCAGCGATCTCATTGGAAGTATCAACCACGACCACACGTTTATTCGCCTCATCGGCCAGCACGCGGGCAATCTCACGGAGCAGAGTCGTTTTACCGACACCGGGACGACCCAGGATAAGGATTGACTGACCCTGTTCAACGATATCGCGGATCAGAGCGATACTTCCAAGCACAGCGCGACCGATACGGCAGGTAAGACCGACGATCCTCCCCTTGCGGTTGCGGATCGCACTGATACGATGGAGAGTCCGTTCGATGCCTGCGCGATTATCATCCCCAAACTCACCGATGCGCTCGGACACATAATCCAGGTCGGCCTCGGTGATTGGATCTTTACTAAGGATCACCTCCCCGTCTGGGAATCGGCCCTCGGCATAGCGACCGAGGTCCAGCACGATCTCCAGCAGTTCGCCTCGGTTCTCCAGCCGATTAACCGCGTCGCGGATGCTTGGCGGAAGAGTAGCCAGCAGAGCCTCAAGATCGTCAGTGATCACATGTTGCATAGGCAGTTTTATCACCTCATAGTTTGGCGAGAATTGACCGTCCCAAGCCCTTTCACACCATAAGCCACTCGTTGCTCCAGCGCGGGGACAAGACGGGGCCGTATAGCCATCAGGGCCATATGGCGAACGAGCAACACTTTGGTGGAAGCATGCTCGAAACCACTATTGCGCAGAGCGGCAATGACGCTAGGTTCGTACTCACGTACCTGACAGAAAATTGGCCGATTGGAATTATCGCTCAGCCTGCTTAGCCCGAATTGGAGAAGTGGCTCGGCCAGATCCGCATGTTCGGGATGAACAAGCATCGCTAACTGGTGAGGATGAGGCCCCTGCCCACGGCGAATACGTAGCCAGGCCCCCAGGCGCACGCCCAGATCGCAGACGTAATTCTCCTCGCGAGAGGAGACCATAGAGAACGGATGGAACGACCCGACATTGAGCCGGGCGAACTCCTCACTACTCTCCAGCAACTCGGCCATCTGAACCCGATGCGGGGTAACCGCTCGGTAGAGCTGGTGGAGGCCCCAGACGTGGTGACGGTTCCAGCGTCGGAGGGAAGAAAGAGGGGCTCCAGATTTCACAGAGGAGGGCGTGTTGACCGCGTAGGTCAGCTCGTGAGCATAGCCCTGAAAACCAACCCTATGAAATAACTCAAGCTCGGGAATCTCATCTTCAGCCTTCGCGAACAGGCGGAGAATCCCATGAGTAGAAGCCATCTCCAGGGCATACTCCAACAGGGCGAAAAGCACATCTGTCTGGGAGATACCCTGGGGGCTATTCTTCTGTTGCGCCATCGAAGCAAGGTAGGACAGATCCCACATCGTGCCCGATGGGCGTTCGCGCACCTGGGCAAAGCCCAGGATGCGCCAGTGGTCTTCGCAGACCCAGGTCCGGCAGGCCGGATTAAGGGGGAACAGATTGCGCAGAAGCGTCGGCAAAGGGGCGCGGTTCTCAACTGGCTCCAGCCAGCACACGAAGTTCGCAATCTGATGCTGCTTACTTCGAGCCCGGCGATCCATTGAGTAGATGATTCCCGGTAAATCTACATATAGCACCGGTCGTATCATCCATTACTCCTGCGTAAAGTAGTGAAATGGGGTACGCTATTGTAAAAGGCGAGCGTACCCGAACAGCTACCCTTTTACGCTCTGTACTAGGCGGAGAAAGTAGTGATGAAAACGTAAATCTCTGTGATTCTGGTTTAAAGAAACCTCTGGATGGAAAGCAGTACCCATCAGGTGTCCTTCTCGAACGGCAACGATCGTACCATCTTCAAGCGTTGCCAGAACCTCCACCTCGGGACCAGCCTCCTCGATCGAGGGGCCGCGAATAAAGAAAGCATGGAAGGGTTCTTCGCCTAATGCGGGTACCGACAGATCTGTTTCAAAACTCTCCCGCTGACTACCGAACGCATTGCGACGAACTTTGATGTGCATCGAGGCCAGTAAAGGCTGACCCGCGAGCGCGTTATCCGTCTCCTGAGCCAACAAAATCAATCCCGCACAGGTTCCCCATACAGGAAATCCATCGCGAATCTTTTGAAGCAGAACATTGTGCAGGCCATAGGTGATCATGAGTTTTCCAATTGTTGTACTCTCACCACCTGGTAGTATTATACCATCTAAATTCACAAGCTGCTGAGGGAGACGCACCGCGCATCCCTCAACCCCTATAGCGGCCAGCACCTGTAAGTGAGCTTCAAAATCTCCCTGTAAAGCTAATACGCCGATGCGTAGCCCAGGGTTGTAATCTTTAAGCGTCCCTGAAGGGAAAAACGTTTCAGTCATTGACTATCCAACTTTATGTAGGAAATTACCAGCCGCGCCGCGCCATCAAAGCTTCTTCAGGCAACGCGGTAACGTTCAGGCCAACCATTGGCTCACCCAGATTGCGCGAGACCTCAGCAATAATCGCGGCATCTTCAAAGTGGGTTGTGGCTTTCACAATCGCTTTTGCCCGCGCGAGCGGATCACCCGACTTAAAGATGCCCGAACCTACAAAGACGCCCTCGGCACCCAGCCGCATCATGAGAGCCGCATCCGCTGGAGTCGCAATACCACCAGCCGAGAAATTTACTACTGGCAGCTTACCAGTTCGCGCGACCTCGACGACCAGTTCGTAGGGAGCACCGAGATTTTTGGCCTCGGTCATCAATTCCTCTTCGGGAAGATTCTGCAAACGCCGCACACCACCCATGATGGTACGCATGTGGCGGACCGCCTCAACTACATTCCCAGTTCCAGCCTCACCCTTTGTGCGGATCATCGCGGCCCCCTCACCGATACGTCGCAGGGCCTCACCCAGATCGCGCGCACCACAGACGAAGGGAATACTATACTGGTGCTTGTTCACATGAAACTGCTCATCTGCTGGTGTCAGAACCTCGGACTCATCCACACAGTCCACACCGATCGACTGAAGGATCTCCGCCTCTACAAAGTGGCCGATCCGACACTTCGCCATCACAGGGATCGTCACAGCCGCTTTGATTTGAATGATTAGCTCGGGATCACTCATGCGGGCAACACCACCCGTCGCGCGAATATCCGCTGGCACACGCTCCAAGGCCATCACAGCCGAGGCACCCGCTTCCTCCGCGATCCGCGCCTGATCCGCATTCACGACATCACAGATCACACCGCCCTTTAACATCTCAGGGAAACTGCGTTTCACCTGGACCGAACCTGTAATTTTGTCCATAATTGCTGGCCTCCTTAAAAAGAAAAACTATACATAACGTCTTAGTATGATTCTAGCACGCTGTCCTACAGGTCGCTAGAGCCAATCATACACAGGGAGGCCAGCCATAATAGCCCAAAAGACTATACGTTGTAAAGGAACATTGTGCGCCATGTTCAAGAACAGCGCTCCTACCGGTTCCCCAACCAGGGGATTTTCGACCCACCATCCCAATTTCCCAGCAGAGTCGCACGCGACTCCCCCTACAAGACCCTGAACAGAACATCTATCTGTTATACTTCTATTCTTTTGAGGCAAGAAAAAGCGGAAGTGGATGAAGGAGAGGCGGAAAAATTGGCGGGCACATTGGCTGGTTTAATAAGGGGTATTTTGGGAAAAAGTTGCGTTCGGCGAGAGCAGATCGAGACTTAGCTTAAGGGCAGTATCAACCTCACGTAGTTCCTCCTGAGTAATGAAGCCACGACGGCGGATCAAGCGGTACTTCTCAATCGTCATGATCTGCTCACATTTCACATCGGTACTGTAGGTCAGGCCATTCTCATTAGTGGGATTAATCCGCACATGCAGAGGAAGCTCACGCTCGGTCCGCGTCATAGAAGCAACCACGGTTAGAGGATAAGCAGCAGAGGCATTGCCCCGATCGTTCTGAATAATAAGAGCAGGGCGGGTTCCCTGCTGCTCTGCGCCCCGGCCCGGAGACCAGTTGACATCCCAGATCTCACCCCGGCGCGGACTGGGCATAGAAGAGTGAGGATCGTGCTGTTTTTTGGATTGTGGATCTAGATGTCTGGAATGTTGATTGCTGGGCGAAGATTGCTTCGCCTCATTACTCATGCAACAATACCTTCAAGTCCTGCATCAAATAAAAAGCGGGCATCCTCAAGAGTTTCAGGCAGAGAACCCAAATAATTATAGGCTTCATCGAGCGAGCTCTGTAAAGTGATAAGAGCGTCTTCACGCTTCTGAATAATCGCGGCTTTGAGTTCTTGAAAATTATCGCGTTTCATGAGTTCGACCATAGCTTCCATGATATCCCCTAAAGAAGAGCCTAATTCATCCGCAAGAGCACCAAGATCAAGTTCCGCATCTTGAGGAACCGGTAGCTGGATCGATTGACGCGCGAAGCTCTCAAGACGATGCAAGTTCGGCTGGACCATCGCCATGAATTTCCTCCTGCATGTTACCGTGAGGCTTTTTCTCAATCTACCTCTAATTTTAATGAGGGCCTATGGAAAAGTCAATAAAAAACGGATACAAAAAGGACTATTGCGTCAACATCCCGCGATTTCTCAGTACTTATATTGTGTTATGCAAAGTATTTGCGACTGAATAGCTATGGGATGGGAACAGTTTTAATGGTCTTTCTCGAAAAAGGCGGTCCGAAAGTCCGCACTTACAAGTTCGGCTGGAAAATCAGAGACCCAGGAGCGGATACGTTGGAGGTCGACGGGCTCCATTTTTTTCTCACTTAGATACAGCAGGCGGAGGTCCGCGCCTTCCAGATGAGCGCCATGCAGGCAAGCCCCGGCCAGATGGGTTCCCCGCAGATCAGCTTCCTCCAAATGAGCTTTGGTCAGGTCAACACCTTCTAAGTGGGCTTTACCCAGGTTACACTGTTCCAGGTGGGCGTGAGTCAGGTCTGCCCCTTCCAGGTGCGCATCGACCAATGTCGCATGCGTCAGAGTGGCCTGAGCGAGCCTGGCCCCCTCCAGATGCACATCAATCATCCCGACATCTGAGAGCACTGTGGAATAGAGCGTTGCAGCCTCCAGATGGGCATCATAGAGATCGGCCATATCCAGATGGGCAAAGGAAAGGTCAGCTCTTTCAAAATGGGTATTGCTCAGGTCCGCGAACTCCATATGGGTGTGACTGAGATCACACTGACGTAGATCGGCTCGGGAAAGATATCCACCACGCATAAAGGCATGACTGAGATCGGCTGCCTCCAGGTCAGCTTCTATCAGATTGATCTCGGCCATATACGCATGACTAAGATTAACCTGACGTAACTGGGCGGCTGCCATCTCCGTCTTCTCTAGATTAGCCCGATAGAAATTTGCCTGTTCAAAATACGCGCCGCACAGTTCAGCTCCCTCCAGGCAACTCTCACTTAGATTGGCACCCTCGATATGTAATTTCGCCATTTCGCGCTGCTTGACCGTGAGATCCTGCCAATCGCTCCAGCGCAGGCCACCACGCAAACGAGCCAGAGGTAAGCCAGAAAGGTCCACCTCCCGAAGGTTTGCTCCCCGCAGATCCAATCCCTCACGGTCACGTTGCTCCTCGTCGCTCCAGTCAACAGGACCCAGTCCGTCCTCCAGGTTTGCCAGAAGCCACTCAATATCAGCGCGCTGAAGGCACTGATCGCGAAAAGGATACTGACCTCGCAAAAGATCTGGGGAAACGGAAAGGCAGCTCGTTAGAAAAGCGCGCCGCTCTTCAGAGATCTCTGGTTCTGTTCGCCAGGACTGTTCGGTCATCTGCCAGTAAGCCAGCCAGGCCGCGCGATCTTCATTCGAGGGACGCTGAGAACCACCATGTTGATCATGAGTGTGCCACATACAAAATACTCTCCCGCCCGGACAGCGCTACGGCAGCCGCTTTAAGAACGTATCGACCAATCTATTAAATTGCTGTGGACGCTCCATATTCACAAAGTGGCCTGTGCCGCGCAACGTCACCAGTTGCACATCCACAACTCCAGCCTCAAGCAGTTCAGCCATCGCCCCTACCTCTAGCTTGTCTTGATCGCCAACAATCACCAACATCGGAACATGTACCTCATCAAAGCGCTCGATCGCACGGGGTGAGAGGTGGCGTTCACGCGCGGGATTCAGATAATCTTGAAAATCGTGATCGTCGAGCATTTGGCGGAAATGCTGATAAACCACAGGTCGATCCCTCGGTTGAGGAAAAGCGGGTTCAATCAGCCAGAACTGAAGCAATTCCTGCTGATCGCCATTGGTAATCACCCGAGCCAGCTCCTCATCTCGCATCTCCTGTTCAGGAGAGATGTTATCGTAACCACCAATAAAAGGGGCTGCCAGGACCAGACTCGTCACCGTACCAGGGTTATCCAACGTGAAATCCAGCGCGACCCTGGCTCCCAGAGCCAGACCGACAAGCGCGACTTTATCTATCTCTAAATACTCTAACAATTCACTAAGATCGTCCGCGTGCGAGAACGTTCTGGAGACTGGCATCGCCGTCCGACCATGACCACGGAGATCATAACGGATCACCTGGTAATGCTCTGCCAGCGCCCAGAACTGCTCATCCCACATCCGTAAATCCAGCAGACCAGCATGGATCATCACCAGCGGAGAGCCCTGACCCAGCGTCTCATAGTAGATATCTGTTCCATTGATATAAACAGATCCCCTCTCGGGCTGGCCTCGTTCAACCATCGCTTCCTGTCCTTTATCCAGTCGTTTCTACTCCCTTACTACCTTACCACATGTATATTCTAGACGGCAAAACAAAAATCTTCTCTTTTAAACAAGATACTTTGAGAGGATCAGGAGATAGCGACTATCCCGTCACGCCAGAGTTGAACGGCGCGTTCCACGGAGTTGATATACTCGTCTTCATTGTTATTGTCCGCGCTGGGGGCATAGCGGGGAATAATTTGACTGACCGTTGCCAGTTGCCACTGATCCATGTATTGATTGCGGATCAACCTGTACCAGTCCTCAAAACCTGCCTCCCAGGTGTCATAGCTCCGATACCCCTGGTAGGAAGTATACCCTTCTGTAGCCCGAATATTCCCAAGCGAATGCGTGACGCGAGCTACGCCCCGTGTGCCGAAAGAGCTTTCGTGCATAAAGAAAGCTAGCGCATAGGATGGATCAATCTGATACTTTACCCCAAAATCATAAAGGGCCTGGCCCTTGCCAGTAGCTGGAGAATTGTAATAGTCCAGTACCTTATCAATAAATTCAGAGGTAATCGTGGGCGCGCTAGCAAGATTGCGAGTGACGATAGCCCCCGTCTGCATACCCGTCTTTTTCGTCGGCACGACAGTATAGGGATGTGTAATCTTATACGCGATCTCTATTTTATTCTCGTCAAGCTTTATATATTTAGCTCCTATCTCTATACTTGTTCCCGCGACATGTATTTTCAGGGGCAAAATGCTTTTGCTACTGGCACCCCAGACAAAACACATCATACACAGCAGAGCACATACCATCGCATAGAGCAGACAGCCAAAAGCGCTGTGGCGGCGTCTAGGCCTCGCAGACTGGGAGGGAAAGGAGGTCATCACCGGAACGCTCGTGGGCTCCAGATACACAATACGCGTTGGAAGATTAAAGGGAGGCTGCATTTGATTCTGTATCACAGACTCCGCGAAAATAGAAGATTTTTTACTGTCCGGTGGTTCTGATGGAACTACCATCTGGTTATATACAGCAGGCTCGGAAGAAGCCTTTTTTTTTCTACGTAACAGCATGTTTTTTATCCTCTACAACAGCGGATCAACTATATCTTGTCTCATCGCTGTTGTTGAAAGTTTTGATTATATCATTTATGTTACGTATAAGTATTTAGATCTGTTGCTATATACACCAAAAAGTCTCAGATTCTATCTAAAGTCCCAATATTTCATTAAAAGCGTTCTCCACAAAAAACCTGCTTCTTCTAAATAGTAATAGGGTTTGGTTACTCAGGAGACGGTTACAACCCCATGACGCCAGGTATCAACTGCATGCTCCACAAAATTTATATAGGCCGTCTCATCATTATTATCATAATTAGGAGCATAGCGAGGAATAATCTGATCTACAGTCGCGAGTTGCCATTGATCCAGGTACAGATTGCGGATCAACTTATACCAATCCTCGAATCCGGCTTCCCACGTCTTATATTTGCGATAGCCTTGATAATCATCATAGCCTTCCGTTGTCCGAATATTGCCGAGCGAATGGGTCACGCGTGCCACTCCAAGCTTTCCAAAGGAGCTTTCGTGCATAAAGAAAGCCAGGGCATAGGTAGGATCAATATGATATTTCACACCCAGATCATACATAGCCTTGCCTTTACCGGCAGCCGGTGAGTCATAATGATCCAGCACTTTATTAATAAAATCAGCATCAATTGTGGGAGAGCCCTCAAGATTATATGGGCCGGTACTCCCAATCTCTATATTCGCGGGAAGCGATTTCCCGTTATTAATCACCCAGGCCAGAAACATCCCGCAGAGCACAATACAGACCGCGAAGTAGAGGAAACCAGAGCCAACAATCAAGTATGGTGTGATACGGCGGCGGCGTCTCCTGGCCCGGTACGGGATAGAAGTCAGAGGACGAACGCGCGCTGGTTCGGGACGAAGAATACGCGTAGGACGCTCATACAAAGTCCGCGTCTTACGAGCTTGTGGCATGCGTCAAATCCTTTCCACAAAAGTCGAAATTTCCTTGTTATTTCGCTTTTTCAACGTCATCTTTCTTTATATATCATTTGTTAATACGGGTTAGACCCTACTTATGTTACTGATCATAGCTAAAAAAGAGGACTTTTACGGTTTATGGCGCGGCCTTAAGCTGTTGCGCTCCCAAAATACCCCATCGGCCAATCCCTGAATACGGCGATCTTGTTCCACCAGTTCCAAGCGGCGTTCAGCCAGCAGACAATACTCCTGGTTCATCTCAATACCCAGATAGCGGCGATCCAACTTTTTCGCCACTACGGAAGAAGTTCCACTGCCTAAAAAAGGGTCCAGCACCACATCGTCAGGATTTGAGCTGGCAAGCACCAGTTTGGCGATCAACTTTTCGCTTTTCTGCGTTGGGTGATCTGTATTCTCAGGCATTGACCAGAAAGGGATTGTGATATCATTCCAAAAATTTGAGGGATAGGTATCGCGGTAGCGACCAGTCTCGCCCTGCTTCCAATCCTTTGGTGAACCATCCTGATTACGGTAAGGAGCCATCACGCGCCGCCGAAGCTTTACCGCCTCCACATTAAAGGTATAGTGAGAAGAGACCGTACAGAACCAGATATCCTCAGAGGAATTCTTCCAATTAGCATTGGTGCCACGGCCCTTCTCCCGCTCCCAGGTGATCCGATTGCGAACTACAAAATGCGCGCTGGCAACCGTATAGATCGATGCGGAAGAAAGCCAATCACCGCAGATATAGATAGTCGCCGTTTGCTTCAAGAGTGGTTTCAGCGTAGAGATCACCGAATCAAGCCAAGTCGTATATTGTGTTACAGTCTGGCGCGAAAACTTAACGGCCTCAAATGTCTTATTCAAATTATAAGGGGGATCAAGAATCAATAGATCTACAGAGCGAGGTGGCAGAAAGGAAGCCAATTCCAGGCAATTGCCCAGAAGCGTTCCCTGGGGAATTGTTGCTTGCGGCGAAATGTTGGCTGGGGCAAGGAGCCTGGGAAGAAGACGATCGCGATCCTCTGAAGAAAGCCTTAGCGTCCGGTTCAAAGAGGTGCGCGACTTTAAAATGAATGGCACACCGTTATCGAGCTGTTCGGACCTGACAGGGTGATCCGGATCAACCGGCATTCCAGCATCATCCATAAATAAGACTCCTTTTCTCAGCATAAAATCTGAGCTATTCCGGGCAGAACAGCTCTATATCTGGGAAATAAGAAAGATAAACCAGGAGTGAAGGGAGCGCAACAAAGAACGGAAAAACGTCGCGTCCATAGAAAAGATAGTGAGAAATCAGATAGTGTAACCTGATCACCCCATAGAAATACCAGATCAGATATTACTTTGGCCTACACAAAGAGTACTTCAAGGAAGAGCATGCAATTACTGTACCTATAAATATCAACATTTGCAATAGTTACATAATATCGGGCTATGGTTCTTGATCATCTACAAAATATCTCTATATATGCTAAGATAAATGAGCATATATTAAAGGTTAATGAATACAAAGAGCGCAAAAAAGCGAGAAGGTGGAATATGAATATTGATGAATGGATAAAACTTTCTGGAGTGATCACCGCCTTTATTCAAATTATCGTCTGGCCGCTCACTATCTTTGGGATCTTCCTGTATCTACGCGATCCCCTCAAAAACTTTCTCAATAAAGCGGGTGAGCTAACGCTTAAAGCTGGGCCATTAGAAACAACCATTAAAAGTCAGGTTGTCGAAGCTACCGCTGCCCTGGCCGCCGCGACAACCCAAAAGCAGGACACAGGACTGTTACCACTATTGGAAGAAACGCCTAGAGAGGTTGCGGAATTTGTCAGCCAGATTGTCACCCTTGAAGCCGCAGAGAAACTGAATGGGGCCTCTATTCTCTGGGTCGACGACGAACCCTCAAATAACACTTATGAGCGAAACGCCCTGGAGGCGCTAGGAGTGCGTTTCACCATTTGTATCGATACTAGAGAAGCTATGAAACAGGTCCGGATCAGGCAATTCAACCTGGTCCTCTCAGACATGGGGAGAGGAGAAGATCGGCAAGCGGGCTACAAACTCCTTGAGCAGTTAAGAGAACAGGATATCATCACCCCATTCATTATCTATGCTCGTGGTGGAAATAAGGCAGAGAACAAAATCGAAGCTCAGAGCCGGGGAGCCTTTACCAGTGTTGCTGGACCACAAAAGCTTTTCAAAGCCGTCGTTGATGCCATTGAGAGTGGCAAGCAAGAAAAGCTTCTCGTTCATCAAGGCTAGAGAAGTATATAAAGGAATTTAGAGAGAAACCAAAAAATATAGTGTTAAACTCTATGAATGTCCTACCTTCTTGATCTATAATAGAAGCGTTAATACGATAGAAAGGTTTCTTCATATGAATAATCCAACGCCACATCCTGAGCCAAACCAGACGCCACATCCTGAGCCAAACGCCACCCCATCTTCAAATAGTCCTGTTGCTCAGAATGTCGGCCCTGGGCCGAGCCCAGATGCCGTTCCCAATCCTTATGCCTATCAGGCATCACGAACCAATCCCTACCCAAACGTCAATAGCTACTCTAATCCGGCGGCAGGCAGCAGTCCCATTTCAAATACCCTCGGTAAGACAAGCGGTATACTTGGGAAGATCGCTAATGAGCTTATCCAGGGGACAGGGCAGCCAGTCACGTCGAGGATACGACCTTTTGGAGTTACCATCCTATCTTTCTGGATAGGACTGCGAGGATTTCTCTACGGCCTATTGCTGCTCTTTGCTCTAGGCTTATACAGTTTTCTGTCTCAATTCACGCCGCCGCCAGTAACAGATCCAACAGGTCTGGGAGCAGGAAGTGGTTATGCGCCAACCCCAAATCCAGCGAGCATCATCTCAAGCCTGATCCCACAGCCCAACGTTTTATCCACCTTGTTCCTATTTATCTTGCTTGCCGGGCTGACCATCGCCTATATCACGTTCGCGCGTGGACTATTTTTAGTAAAAAGTTGGGCATATTGGGGAACCGTCGCCGTAGAAGCGCTTTATATTCTGATCACCCTCATCGGCTTCATCGGTTCGCACAACCAGCTTGGCTTCATCACAACCGTATTTCTACCAGCCTTAACCCTGATCTATCTACTTATACCGAGCGTACGCAAAAGTTTCCCGTAAGCCACCGCCGTACATTGAAGGTCTGCTATACAGATATGTACAGCAGACCCTTTATTTTCTAAACCTTATTCCATACCATCGAACAAATTTTGTTGTATAAGGTCTTCAGTACTGATCATCCTAGACATCTTCTGCTTACGTGGCTTAATCTGAGGTTTTGTTGGATAGAAAACACCTACAACAATAAAAGGATTTGGAGCAATGTGATGATACTGCTTAGTAGTACCAAGGAATAAGTATAAATCTTTGGTTAAGGCAAGATCATCAAAAAATTTTTCTTTAACCTTTAGTTTAGCCTCTTCTTCGTTTCCACCGCTACTTTTGAGACAATTCCGGTAAAGAGCACCTAGTTCCCAATCTTCTATCAGCAATTTTCTTGGGTTCCTATCGCCATCTGAAATAAATTTGTAGAAAAACTTATACGGGACTTTTGGAAGCACCTTGCGCTCTTTTCCTTGCCCTTCCTGATCTAAATCGAACAGATTATACTGACGAAGCTGAGCTTGCCAATCTGGTTTCCATTCTCTCTCATCCTCTTCAATTATCACGTCAATAATTTCGCGAGGCTTAAGAGTTGCCAGTGATTTATTTTTTGTTCGATCTTTAGCTAAAGCAATGAGATCATTCATTGAAGTGAAAACTTCAGCTAAAGCAAATTCTTTCCGCTTTGCCCAGTGACCTTCTGTCCCTATCTTTTCCCCAAGTACAATCTTTTCGTCGGCTCCCCTTTTAGGCCGATAGCTCTCTGGACGAAAATCATCAATATTTCTTATAAGATCTAAAGTCACCCAATGATATTTATTGTATTGTTCCTTGTACGGTAAACTCCTAAATGGAATTGGATAGAGCCTGATCCATTTTCCTTGAAAAAATCCCGCTGTACAGACTAACTCATCATACTTATTTGAGGGTAAAGGGTACGTTTTTACAGTGATCAGCACCTGAGCATTTGGGATCTCCGCCGGCAGATACATAGCTCACTTCCTTATGAACGGTGAATGCAGCCAACACATTATATACAAGAATATACTGCATCTACATTCAAAAGTCCAAGAGGAATCTTCTTTTTCTTATTATCCACAACAACTAGTTTATCTTTACAAATATGAGCTATCTCCGTATTAAAATCGGGGTCGTGTTCCAGATACTCGGTGACTTTATGCCGGTGGCAAAAATGATAGTCGGCCTCAAAGCAGGTTATTGCGACCCGACCATACTTAGAGACGATCCGCTTTAGCGTCTTCAGAGCATCTAAGTGTTCGGGCAAAATATGGGCGGCATAAAAATCGAATAATTGCTCATAGTCACGGGGATCGTTCAAATGCTTTCTTAAATCTGAGGGTATTCCTAGATCTGATATATGAATGTACGTTATTCCAGCAATTCTGGAGTATTCGACAAGCTGAGCTTTTGAAAAACCATATTTCATCGAGATGGGATTTTTTCGGACATCGACCAGGACGGAAACATTATTCTTCACAAGCAGATCCAGATACGCATCAATCGACAGCCCTTCGTATCCAATAGTAAAAAGGCAAGCAGCTTTTGAAGTATTCCAGATTGAACTCACAACTTGATACTCATCTGGGCTTAACACACGGTTAGCGATCTGGCTGCGGCAGGCATAATCGGGAACCTCAAGATGAATTTTGTGGGTAAGAGCTTTGCCTCGAAGTTTCCTAATTTCCTCAACAAAAGCCAGCAGGTCAGCGCGATCAGATAACCTTAGTTCACTAATATAGGTCGTCTTATTTACAAGATGGAAACCAGCTTTAGCTGTCAGATATCCAAGGTCGGTCAGCCGCTTTTTATCCTGAACCAGGATCACGCTAAAAACACCATATCTAAAGGGGAAGAAGTCATAATAATTGTTCCCTGTCCGCAAGCAGAACAGAAAAAGCAGCTTCTGGCAATCAGCTTTATTGAGAGAGCCGCCGAAAGCCTCTATGAAAGCCAATAAAATTTTTCTACGATAGAACACAATATAGATCCTCTCTGGAACCATATTCCTGAGTCATAAGCGGGCACCTTATGTTGTAAAAGAAGAAATTATATAAATGGGATCAGATCAATAAAATAAAAGCAATGGAGATAACTTTTACTTTGTCTCTCTCTATATTAGAAAATTTGTTTTGGATTGTCCATGCTTAGAAGTAAGGTACTGGTGATAGTAACGGAAATATGTAGAAGCTTTGATAGAAGCTTACCAATTTGTGGAGCTAATGATACAGAGGAGGCTTTAGTAAAGCATCATGCTGAAGGATCGCGCCTGGAGACGTTCTCTACTGGCTATTAAACTTCTTCGAGATACACCTTGAAATAGACATCCTGCACTGTCAACGTCGCATCAACGCCTTCCAATTTCATACTATCAGCAATATCTATATAACGAGTCATATTCCAGCTCTGGGTACCAACACGTCGGTAATGCTCAACGTGATGACGCAGAGAGTCAATATACACAATATCCTGGATAGTTGGACAATTCTCATAAACTCCCAACTTTTCCATCGTATCTATTTTCTAGGAGCAACAAAGACACGACCCAAGCCAGCCATTTTCACATATTGACGAAGATACCCGACAATCTCCACAACGATATCTTGATGACCTGGACTTGGTGCAGGTGTCATATAGAGCACTCCCTTCACGACCTCATAATGCTGCCCATCATCCGGGATTGCTGCATAATCACGGTAGGACCATCGTCCTTGTAGCGGACCTGGAACCCAATCAGCAGGGACTACCACAGGCAATCTAGCAACTGTCGTCATTCTTTGTACCGCCTTCCATATAGGCATAATGACACACAAAACAAGCGTATCATATCTTCACATCACTTTATTGCTAAATATCAAAATGATCCTGACGGTGAGTCATTAAGCATCACTGCCAACGAGCTTTTCGGGAGAAATTTTTACTACCATTAAATTGATTTATAGAGAAAATTGAGTCATTCCTTGAACAGTAAAGCAGGCAAACAATTTGGGGAGCCCGTTTTCCATTAAAAAAGCTCATTTATAGCACTTTTTTGAAACGCTATAAATGAGCCTATAAAGAGGGTTTAAGGTGGGCGACAAGGGACTCGAACCCCTGACCTCCTCCATGCCATGGAGGCGCTCTACCAACTGCGC